>JAYYZW010000039.1:0-128625 GCA_036339995.1 Pseudomonadota bacterium | reverse complement strand
AATCGAAACCCTTGCCCTTCCTGAGCTTTTCGGCGACTTTCAGCGCCTTTTCGTGATCGACTTTCTGTTCGACCTCCTCGATCAGCGAAAGCACGTCGCCCATGCCAAGAATGCGCGAGGCGATCCGGTCCGGGTGAAACGGTTCAAGCGCGTCGCTCTTTTCGCCTGTGCCGAGGTACTTGATGGGCTTGCCGGTCACACGCCGCACAGATAGGGCGGCGCCGCCGCGGGCGTCGCCGTCGGTCTTGGTGAGCACCACCCCGGTCAGAGTCAGCGCCGCGTCGAATGCGCGCGCGGTCGCCACGGCGTCCTGACCCATCATGGCGTCGATCACGAAGAGTGTTTCACGCGGCTGCACGGCGCCATGGATGCGCCGGATCTCATCCATCATCTCCTGATCGATGGCAAGCCGCCCCGCGGTGTCGACGATCAACACCTGATCGAATGCCGTGCGCGCTGCATCGACGGCAGCGAGTGCTATCTCCTCCACCGGCTCGGCAGTGTCGCTTGGATAACAGTGCGCGCCGACCTCCCGGGCCAGGATGGCGAGTTGTTCGATCGCGGCCGGCCGGTGCACGTCGCAGCTCACAAGACCGACCTGCTTGTTGTCCTGTTCGATCAGGCGCCGCGCGAGCTTGGCCGCAGTGGTAGTCTTGCCGGAGCCCTGCAGGCCCGCCATCAGTATGACGACCGGCGGTTGCGCAGCAAGGTCGAGACCCGCGTTCTCCGCTCCCATGAGCACAGTCAACTCGTCCCGCACGACGCCGATGAAGGCCTGTCCAGGCGTCAGATTACCGATCACTTCCTGACCGATCGCCCGCTCGCGCACCGCCGCCAGGAATTCCTTGATAACTTCGAGCCCCACGTCGGCTTCGAGCAGGGCGATGCGGACCTCGCGTAGAATATCGTCGATATTAGCTTCGGTCAGCCGCGCGCGGCCGCCCAGCTTTTTGACGACCAGACTCAGGCGCTCGGTAAGATTCTTGAACATCAGTCGGGGGCTTGAATATCGAGGGAAAAAGGAAGCCGGAACGCGGTGGTGTGCTTCATTACGCCTAGCGATTATGCCATGATTGAATAACGATTGGCTCTTATCGTTTGCCCATGAACGTAATCTATTTCGGCCTCGCCGCAATCGCTTTGTACATTACCGTAGCGGTACAGACATCCGAAATCGCGCGCTCGTCCACCGGCGGCCCGACGCTCAAATCCCCGACCGGCATCCTCGCCCTGCTCGCGGTAGCGGCGCATGCGTTCGTGCTCTACCCCACCACGGTCACCGGTGCGGGAATCAATCTCGGTATTTTCAACGCCGCGTCGCTGGTGGCGTGGATCGTCGCAGTCGTCGTGATCCTGTCGACCTGGCGACGGCCGTTGCAAAGCCTGGGGGTGGTCATATTGCCATTCGCGGCCCTGATCCTCGGGCTTTCGCTCGTCTTTTCACACGAGCGCCTGTTGCCGGCGGCGGCGCCCGGCATTGCAATGCACGTCGCCCTGTCGGTACTGGCTTACAGCCTGTTCGCCATTGCCGCGCTGCAGGCTGTTTACCTCGCGTTCGCCGAGCATCGCCTCAAAAGCCACGAACCACTGCTCGGTTTTCTGCCGCCGCTTACAACCATGGAGCAGTTGATGTTTGAGTTGACCGGCATCGCCTTTCTCATGCTGAGTGCCGGGCTCGTAATCGGCGGCTTGTACATCGAGGATGTCCGTGGGCAGCACCTCACGCACAAGATATTCTTTTCCGCTCTGGCGTGGGTGGTATTCGCCGTGCTCCTGGTAGGCCGACATCACTGGCAGTGGCGCGGTCGCCGTGCCGTGAAATACGTGATCGCCGGTTTTGTGCTGCTCGCGATCGGTTTCTTCGGTTCGAAGATCGCGCTCGAACTGATACTGCACCGCGCTTAAGGATAATTCGTAGGTTAGTTCTCAAGCCCGTAGTTCCCATATACCGTCGCTATGAACCACAGAGATCACAAAGCACACAGAGAAAACCATTATCTTGTGAGCTGTGAACGGTCTTTTTCTCGCTTTCTCTGTGATCTCTGTGGTTTTATTGTGCCGCTCCCTAACACGTCTACGTATCAGTTCAACTCCTAAGATCCCACCTATGAAGGTTAACTAGAGCCTTGACGGACGTCTCCCTGATTACGCTTGTCGCGACACTGATCGGACTCATCGTCGCGTCGGCGTATTTTTCGAGTTCCGAGACCGCCATGATGGCGCTCAACCGCTACCGCCTCCGGCACCTGGCCGAGCAAAAGCATCGCGGCGCGCGACGCGCTCACGATTTGCTACGCAGGCCCGATCGGTTGATAGGACTCATTCTGCTTGGCAATAATTTCGTCAATATACTTGCCGCACAGATAGTCACCGTGCTAACCCTGCGCTTCGTCGGCGAGAGCAGCTTGATCGTGTCGGGCCTGATTCTGACCGCGGTCATCCTCGTCTTCGCCGAGGTCGTGCCGAAAACCCTGGCCGCAGTCTATCCCGAGCGCATCGCCTTTCCATCGTCCTACCTGCTGCGCATACTGCTGACCGTTTTCTATCCACTGGTGTGGGTACTCAATCGCCTTTCGAACAATATCCTGGCTTTGTTCGGCGTCAAGCATCTCGAACGTTCCGAGGACCCCCTAAGCCGCGAGGAGCTCCGTACCGTGGTCAAGGAGGCGGGCGCGATGATCCCGCAGAAACACCGTCAGATGCTTTTCGGCATTCTCGATCTGGGAAACGCCACCGTCGAAGACATCATGGTGCCACGTAACGAGATCTACGGCATCGATGTTGAAGACGAATGGGCCGATGTGCTCGACCAGTTGATGTCCTGCCGCCACATCCGCGTGCCGTGTTATGCGGGCAGTCTCGACCAGGTAGAGGGAATGCTGCATCTTCGCAAGGTGGCGAAGCTGGTATGTTCAGGTGACGAATTTGGGATCGAGAATCTGCGCGAGATATTGACCGAACCCTATTTCGTACCACTCAAGACCGACCTCTATGTGCAGTTGCTCAATTTTCAAAAACGCAAAGAGCGTATTGCCTTCGTCGTGAATGAGTATGGCGACATCGAAGGCCTTGTGACACTCGAAGACCTGCTGGAAGAAGTGATCGGCGAATTCACCACCCCTCCGCAGTCCTATGCGCGGGACGTATACCCGCAAGACGACGGCAGCTTTCTCGTCGACGGCAGCGCCAATATCCGCGAGATCAACCGCAGCTTTGATTTCGGTTTACCGACGGACGGCCCGAAGACATTCAATGGGCTCATCCTCGAAACTCTGGAAGACATTCCGGTGACGGGAACGACCTTCAGGCTGGGCAACATGACCATCGAGATCCTCCAGACCCACGAACAAGCGGTTAAAACGGCGCGCATAACCGTCATGCGCGACCCCGAATCGCCCGACGACGAACAAACCCTTGAAGCGGGAAGCTAGTGTCCATCCAGAACACATAACGCTTGCCAAGACGCAAAGATCGCATGTTGATCAGTGATTGTTATTAAAATAATAACAACTACTTTCTTAGCGCCTTTGCGCCTTTGCAAGAGAAATATTGACGTTTATGGATGGGCACTAGCAGCCCGCCTAGCGCACTGTTCAAACCGCATCGAGCGCGTCCGCCAGGCGCGACACCACGGTCAGTTCCATGCCTGTGGGCGGGCGTTTCGGCGCATTGCCCTGCGGCACCAGGGCGCGGCGAAAGCCATGCTTGGCCGCTTCGCGAAGACGCTCGGGACCGCCCTGCACGGGTCGAATCTCTCCAGCCAGGCCGATCTCTCCGAAGGCGACGAGATCGTTTGCGAGTGGCCGATCCCTGAGACTCGACAGCACCGCGAGCAGGATCGCGAGGTCGGCGCCCGTCTCGGTCACCCGCACCCCGCCAACGATGTTGGCGAATACGTCGCAGCCCGCGGTAGACACTCCGCCGTGCCGATTGAGTACGGCCAGGAGCATGGACAGCCGGTTGGGATCCAGACCCACGGTCACGCGGCGCGGATTGGTGAGCTGGCTGTCGTCGACCAGGGCTTGCACCTCGACCAGTAGCGGGCGCGTCCCTTCGCGAGTGACCATCGTGACGCTGCCGGCTACCGGGGCCTCATGGCGCGACAACAGAATGGCACTGGGATTCGATATCTCTTTCAAGCCCGCGTCGGTCATCTGGAATACGCCCAATTCGTTGATCGCGCCAAAACGGTTCTTCATCGCGCGGATCATGCGGTGGCGTCCGCCCGAATCGCCCTCAAAGTACAAGGTCGCATCGACCATGTGTTCAAGCACGCGCGGACCGGCGATGGACCCGTCCTTGGTCACGTGCCCGACGAGATAAAGGGCCGTTCCCGTACTCTTGGCGAAGCTGACCAGGCGGCTCGCACACTCGCGCACCTGGGCGACGCTGCCGGGCGGCGAGAGCAACTCGTCGCAATACACCGATTGAATCGAATCGATCACGACCAGCGCCGGCCGCTCCCTTGCCGTCTCGGCGAGGATGCGATCGACGTTGGTTTCGGTCAAAACTTTGAGATCCGCCAACGGCAATTTCAGTCGTTCCGCACGTAGCGCGATTTGCGCGGTTGACTCTTCGCCGCTGACGAATAGCGAATCCACGCCGTTGATAAACTTCGATGACGCCAGGCTCTGCAACAAAAGCGTGGTCTTGCCAATCCCGGGATCGCCGCCAAGCAGCACCACGGAACCCGCGACGAGACCGCCGCCCAGCACGCGATCGAGTTCACCGATGCCTGTCGCAAGCCTGGGCTGTTCCTCGGGGGCGACCTCCGCCAGGGTGTGGACCGTCGGCGCGGCGCCCGCCAACGGTGTGAAGCGGGCGCGGTGCCCGCCCCCGGTGACGATGGTCTCCACAATCGTATTCCACTCGTTGCATTCAGCGCATTGTCCCGACCATTTGCTGAACACGGCGCCGCAGTTCTGGCACTGAAATTGCTTTTTCTGCTTCAAGGCGTCCCTTCCTCGTAGTACGCGCGCATTCTGACGCGGCATAAAAGTTCATAGGGAATCGTTCCCGATGCGCGCGCCACGTCCTCGATCGGCAGGCCCACACCCCAGAGCGTCACGATATCACCAAACTTCGCCTGCACTACGGGGCGCAGGTCAACGGTCATCATGTCCATCGAAGCTTGCCCAATGACCTGCGTGCGCACGCCGTTGACCAGGACCGGGGTGCCTGTTTTCGCATTTCGCGGATAGCCGTCGCCATATCCGCAGGCAACGACGCCGATCGGCATGTCCTCGGGACAGACGAAGCTGCGGCCGTAGCCGACGGCCTCCCCGGCGCGAACTGTCCGAACCGAGATGAGGCACGAGCGCAAGCTCATCACGGGATCGAGTCCGAGCGCCGCGCCGGTTTCGCCCTCAAATGGCGATACGCCGTAGAGCATCAATCCGGGGCGTATCCAATCGCCGTGCGACTCCGGTCGGCTCATGATCGCCGCCGAGTTTGCGAGGCTGCGCTCCCCCGGCCTGTCGGCCAGGATCCGCTTGAAACAGGCGATCTGGTCGTCGACGCTGGCATCGCCGCGCACGTGCGCGCTCGCTAAGTGGGTCATGAAGCGCAGGGGATCGGCCAGACCGCGCGCGAGCCCCACGATCTCATGCAAACGCTCCGGCGCGAAACCGAGCCGGTGCATGCCGGTGTCGATCTTGAGCCACAGCGGCAAGGGACGCGAAAGCGCCTCAAGCATGTGCAACTGCTCGACCGTATGTACCACCAGCTCGAGACCGAGTTCGACGATCGTCGGGACCTCGGCCGCTTCGAAAGGACCTTCCAGGAGCACGATCGGTTTGGCGATCCCTGCGTCCTTTAGGATGAGCGCTTCCTCAAGCGAGGCCACGGCAAAGGCGTCGACGCCGTCAAGCGCGCGCGCCATGCGGCAGATACCATGTCCGTAAGCATCGGCCTTGATCACCGCCATCACACGGCAAGACGGCGCCGCACGGCGTGCAAGAGAAAGGTTATGGGCTGCGGCTCGCGGGTCGATGATCACCCGCGCAGGTCGCGTCATTCGGTGCCCTCGTTCGAGGCGTGGTAATCGTGCGCCAGGTTTTCGAACGTGGTGTATTCGCCGAAGAAGCGCAGCTTGCGCGTGCCGACGGGACCGTTGCGCTGCTTCCCGATATTAATCTCCGCGATGCCCTTGTCCATGCTGTCTTCGTTGTACACCTCGTCACGGTAGATGAACATAATGACGTCGGCGTCTTGCTCTATAGCACCGGACTCGCGAAGATCAGACATTATCGGCCGCTTGTCCGTGCGTGATTCGAGACTACGGTTCAACTGGGACAAGGCGACCACCGGACATTCGAGTTCCTTGGCCAGGGCCTTCAGCGAACGCGAAATCTCCGAGATCTCCGTCGCGCGGTTTTCCTTCGTGCCCGGCACCTGCATGAGCTGCAGGTAATCCACCACAATCAGTCCGAGACCGTGCTCGCGAGCCAGGCGTCGACAGCGCGCGCGCAGATCACCAGGGGTGAGTGCGGGCGTATCGTCGATGAACATCTTCACCTCGTTCAACATGCCGACCGCCGACGTCAGCCGCGGCCAGTCGTCATCGCTGAGTCGCCCGGTCCGGACCTTATGCTGGTCGATGCGTCCGAGCGAGGACATCATGCGCATGGCAAGTTGATCGCTCGCCATTTCCATGCTGAATATGGCAACGGTCAACTCCTCCTTGATCGCGGCGTGCTGGGCGATATTCACTGCCAGGGCGGTTTTTCCCGACGACGGCCGCCCGGCGATGATGATGAGATCCGATTTCTGCAGGCCGGAGGTCATGCTGTCCAACTCGTAATAGCCGGTCGCGACCCCGGTCAGCGGATTGTCGCGTTGAAACAGTTCATCGATGCGATCGAGGGCATCGACCAGCAATTCCTTGATCGGGCGGAATCCTCGCCGACCACGCGCCTCGCGCTCGGCGATTTTGAAAACCCGGCCCTCGGCGTCGTCCAGCAACTCGTCCGGACTGCGGCCCTCGGGACGGAAAGCACTGTCGGTGATTTGCGTACCGGCGCTGATCAGCGCGCGCAGGATCGAGCGCTGGCGCACGATATCGGCATAGGCCGCTATATTCGCGGCGCTCGGGGTATTTTCCGCGAGTTGCGCGAGGTAACTCATGCCGCCGACGTCGTCGAGTTGCTCGTTGTTCTCCAGCCATTCGGACAGGGTCACCACGTCGAACGGCTTGTTGTCGTTCGCGAGTACCTCGAGTGCGCGGTAGATCGCGCCGTGGTCCCGCCGGTAGAAATCGTCGGTGGTAATGCGCTCTGTGACGTCGGTCCAGGCGTCGTTATCCAGCATCAGGCCGCCGAGTACGGACTGCTCGGCCTCGATGGAATGAGGCGGAACCTTGAGCGCCTCCGTCGCGACGTCTGCCGCGGGCCGCGCCGTGGCTGCGCGCTCTATGACCACTCGATCGGTTCAGCGCGCGCCGGCAAATGATCCGGAACGGCGCCCCGGGCGACCGCCGCCATCACGCAGCAGATCCGCCGTCTTCGGGAACGACATTGACCTTGATGGTCACAGTGATGTCGGCGTTGAGATGCACCTCGATATCGTAATCGCCGATCGCCCGCAAAGGTCCGTCCGGCAGACGAATTTCGCGCTTCTCGATTTCCGCGCCGGATGCATTCGCCGCACCGGCAATGTCCGCCGTGCCGACCGAACCGAACAGCTTGCCTTCTGAGCCGCTGTTCGCCGTGATGGTAATTTCCATGTCGCGCAGTTTCTCCGCACGGGCACTGGCGAGGGTGAAGGCATCGGCCTGGACACGTTCGAGTTCGGTGCGCTGTTCTTCGAACCGCGCGAGATTCTCAGCCGTCGCCGGCACAGCTTTGTGTTTAGGAATGAGAAAATTGCGTCCGTATCCGGACCGCACGGTGACCTTGTCGCCAAGCTCACCCAGCTTTTGAATTTTCTCGAGTAGGATCACTTCCATCGAATTGCCCTCAAGCTTCGCAGATTGTCAATTAGCGGCCATCTATAAACGTCAAACTTTCTCTCGCAAAGACGCCAAGAAAACCTTTCCTATCATTTTAGTCACTTTGCGACCTTTGCGTCTTGGCGAGAGTTGTTCTTTCTGCGTGGAAACCAGTAAAAAAAAACAAGCGCACCGGGATCGATGCTAATCACTGTCTGGTAAGCGGCCCAGGCCACGAAAATTGGCCACGCTGTCAGCTACCCCGGCCGTCGCCAACAAAGGCCCGACAATCTGGGGCAGCAGCAACAACAGCACATACATACCGCCTAGCCACCCGTTGGCCATTGACGCCAGCCGCGCTCTGTAGTGAACAACGGCCAGTCCCTGGAAGGTGAACAATACCACCAGAATCACGAAGACGTCACCGGCGATCGCGAGTCCAAATCCCAAGGCCTGATCGGCCGCAAACAAGGCCCCGGCAATGGCCGCGGCCATCGTGGCGAGCCGTGGCAGCCGGAGCTCCCCAAACTCGGTGCCGAACCCGCCAGGATTGAACAAGACGGACTGCCACCAGCGCCCCAGCATCACCATGCCGACCAGCATGGCGTTCATTGCCACCAGCGTCCAGGTATGCAAATTCCGGGCAATGAAGGCGATTTGCTCGGGCGCGAAGCGCCGGCCTGTGTCGCGTACCAGCACTTCGAGCACGATTTCGAGCCGCAACATCCAGAATTCTTCCACGTCTCCAATAACCAGTCTCATGGCAAACGCGTAGCCGGCGACTAGGACGGCGGCGATCAGCAACGGTACTGCCTGTTGCCGCTGCTCTCCCAGTACCACGGCCATTATCCACGAGGGCAACCAGGTGACCATGCACAGGATCAAGATCGGCATTCCCTGGTGGACCAACGCATAGCGTACGGCGAATGCGAGTGATACCGCGATCGCGATAACGCACAGACCTTCGCGCGCGCCGCGCCGCAGCGTCGTCAGCGCGATAATCCCGCCGCTGAGAATCAGAAGTATGCCGACGGACAGGGAACCGAGCAGCAATGCCGCGGCCGTCGCGGCCGCGAAGAACGGACCCCGCATCGCGAACCGCGCGAGGAAACGCACGGTCTAGGTGGCGCGCTCTAGTGAGCGTCGCAGTAAGGCAGCAGCGCGAGAAATCGCGCCCGCTTCACCGCGGTCGCCAACTGGCGCTGGTATCGTACCTTGGTCCCGGAAATGCGGCTGGGTACGATCTTGCCGTTTTCGGTGATGTACGCCTTGAGCGTCGCAAGATCCTTGTAATCAATCTCGTCGACCCCTTCGGCGGTGAATTTGCAGTAGCGTCTTCGCCTAAAAAACTTTGCCATCGTTCAAATCTCCTTCATGCGTCACACGCCTTCCGGCTCCGTGGGCTCCGTGGGCTCCGTGGGCTCCGTGGGCTCCGTGGGCTCCGTGGGCTCCGTGGAATTTACGGTCTCCGTGGACTCTTCAGACTCCGTGGCCTCCGCGGCTTCGGTGGACTCCGCAAGCTCGGTCTCGCCTCCCCCGGCATCGGCCTGTTCGTTATCGTCGGCGGGACCCTCGTCTCTGTCGGCCGCCCGGCTATCTTCATCGCGGGACCGCCGGCCGCGGTTATCCTCGCGCTCCGAGCGTTCGTCCTTCGCCTGCGCGATCGGCGAGGGTTCGACCACCGGGCCGTCGCGCGAAATCACGAGGTTGCGCAGGACCGCATCATTGAAACGAAACGCGCTGGTCAATTCGTTCAGCGCATCGGCATCACACTCGATGTTCATCATCACGTAATGCGCCTTGTGAATCTTGTTGATGGGATAAGCCAGCTGACGTCGCCCCCAGTCTTCGAGGCGATGGATCTGGCCGCCATTGCCCTCGAGCATCGAGCGGTAGCGCTCGATCATGGCGTTGACCTGTTCGCTCTGATCAGGGTGGACCAGAAACACGACTTCGTAATGCCTCACATGCACTCCTTACGGATTGAAGCTTCCCCTCTATCGGGTGAAGCAAGGAGGTTAATTCTGCTTCCAGCAAGCTGCTAGGGGCGCGTATTGTAGGGAATCGCGTTGGGGTAAGCAAAAATGGCGCCGATTAGCAGATCCTTAGGGCCGAGGCTTACAAGGGCCGAGGCCGACACGCAAACGGACAACTCAGCGAAAGATATAGAACCACAGAGAATACAGAGGGCACGGAGAAAAACAATAAATTAATGCAGTGGAACGGATATTTTCTTCTCTCTGTTTTCTGTGGTTCATTTCGAGGGTATTTTGGTGAGATTTCCGGGCTCGCGCCGCTGGCGGCGGGCTTCGAACAGACCGATTGCGGCGGCGCTCGCGACGTTGAGGCTTTCGATGCGGCCGAACATCGGGATCCGCACGAGCAGGTCGCAGCGCTCGCGGGTAAGCCGCCTGAGACCCGAGCCTTCGTGGCCGACTACCAGTGCCAGCGCAGGCGTGAGATCGGTGTCGTAGAGATCCCCGGTGCTGTCTTGCACCGCGCCCGTGATCCAGATCCCCGTCTGCTGCATCTGTGCAAACGCCGCGGCCAGATTGGTCACGGTGATGAGCGGGACGGTGTCGATGGCGCCGCTCGCCACCTTGGCGACGACGCTGCTCATGCGCGCACTTTTGTCACGCGTGGTCACGACGGCGTCGACTCCGGCAGCATCGGCGACCCGCAAGCAAGCGCCGAAATTGCGTGGGTCTTGCACGTTGTCGAGCACCAGTATCAAAGGTGCGTTTGCGCGGGCATCAAGCCCGGTCAGAAACGCCTTGAGATCCAGCGGGCGGGGGGCGCGCCGCCTGAGCACCACGCCCTGGTGGTGTCTGTCGCCATACAGCTTATCCAGCGTGCTGTCCTCGACGTGATGGACAGCCGCGCCGTGCAGCCTCGCGCCGGCCTCGATCACGGCGACGATTCCGGGATCGTGGCCGCGCCGGATCCAGAGTTCCAACGAATCTTCGCCGGCGCGCTCGAGCGCGATGCGCGTCGCGTGAATGCCGCCCATAACGAGGTCGCGGTCCGCCATCAGCGGCGCCGCCTGCCGCGCCGTCCCCGCCCGGACGCTGCAACTCCAGCGAGCTCGAAATCGATCTTGCGCTCGTCGAGATCGACCCGCGCCACCATGACCTCCAACGGTTGACCGATGCGATATTCACGTCCGCTGGCACGTCCGGTCAGCATGTGGTGGGCGGCGTCGTAGAGATAGTAGTCGCCGGGCAAACTCGTGACGTGCACCAGGCCCTCGACGAAGATGTCGTCGAGTTCGACGAATACCCCAAATTCCGCAACGCCCGATACGATGCCCGCGAAGCGCTCCCCGACCTTCTCGAGCATGAATTCGCACTTGAGCCAGGCGACGGCGTCGCGTGTAGCTTCCTCGGCGCGACGCTCGCAGGTGGAGCAATGGCTGGCGAGCGCGGCCATCCGATCCTTCGCATCGTCTGCGACGGGCCCGGCGGCAAGCTCCGCCTTGATTGCGCGATGCACAACGAGGTCCGGATAACGCCGGATGGGTGAAGTGAAATGCGCATAGGCCGCTAGCGCCAGGCCGAAATGCCCGGTGTTCTCCTCGCTGTAGGCAGCAAGCTTGAGACTGCGCAATACGATGGTGTTGACGAGACGCTTGTCCGGCCGCTGTGCGGCGGTCCGCAGCACCCGCGCGAAAGCCTGCGGCGGCGGCGCTTCGCGAGGGAAACGAATCCCGAGTTCACGGAGGACCAAACCCAGATCGCGCACCTTCTCCTCGTCCGGCTCCTCGTGAATGCGGAACAGCGCGGGCCTCTTGCGCTTTATCAGATACTTCGCCGCGGCGACGTTCGCCGCGATCATGCACTCTTCGATCAGTCGATGCGCATCGACGCGAGAGACGGCTTCCACGGCTTCGATCTTGCCGTGTGGATCGTATTCGAAGCGCGGTTCGATGGTCTCGATATCGAGGCCGCCGCGCGCTTCCCGACGCGTTCGCAACGCCTGGTAAAGTTCATACAGACAAGCAAGACTCTTGGACACCGCGGCGTTGCCCGCAAGCCGCAGGCGACGCTCGCCCTTGAGCCATCGATCCACGTCCTCGTAGATAAACCGGCCGTGCGATCGCATGACGGCCTCGTAGAAGCGGGCCCGTCGAACCTCACCGTCGGTCCCGATCGTGAGTTCGCAGACCATCGCGAGGCGCTCGGCGTCGGGATTGAGCGAGCAGATCCCATTTGAGAGCGTCTCCGGCAACATCGGGATCACGCGGTCCGGAAAGTACACCGAAGTGCCTCGGTTCAGCGCTTCCTCGTCAAGGTCCGTGCCCTCGCGCACGTAATGCGCGACGTCGGCAATCGCGACGTAAAGCACATAACCCTTCGCCGTCTTCTTCGCGAAAACGGCATCGTCAAAATCCCGCGCATCGGCGCCGTCGATCGTGACCAGCGCCAGTTCGCGCAGATCGCGGCGGCCCTCGCGGTCACGATCGAGAACGCTCGCGGGCGTGCGCCGCGCGGCCGCCAGCACGCCCTCCGGCCATTCGTTCGGCAGCCCGTAACTGCGAATGGCGATGTCAATTTCCATGCCGGGCGCCATCGACTCACCCAGGACTTCGGCGATGCGGCCGATCGGCTGGGTGCGGTGATCCGGTTGGTGCTCGATAGCGGCGACGACGATCTGACCATCGCGCGCATCGCCGCTCTTGCCCTGCGGAATCAATACGTCCTGGTTGAGGTGACGGTTGTCGGGAATGACAATGCCGATGCCGCGTTCGCGGTGATAACGGCCCACGATCTGAGTATTGGCGCGTTCGATGATTTCGACGAGATTGCCATAGGGGCGCTGGCGCCGGTCCAAACCCGCGATCCGTACCAGCACCTTGTCACCGTGCAGGACCCGGCGGGCCTCGCGGCGGGCCAGATAGACGTCTTCCCCGCCCTTGTCCGGGCGCACGAAGGCGAAGCCATCGGGATGGGCAAGCACGCGCCCGGCGATGACGTCCATGCGGCTCGCCACACCGAAGCGTGAGCCGCGCGTGCGCACCAGTTGCCCGTCGCGGGTCATCGCGAGCAGCCGCCGCTTCAAGGCATTCAGGGCCGGCTTGTCCCACACGTCTAGGCGCTCGGCGAGCTCACCGAACTTGCACGGCGAATCGGACGCCTCGAGCATTTGCAGAATCACTTCGCGCGATGGCAGGTCGGCGATATGCACGTGTTCATCCACGGAAATTTGATGCGCTGGGCGCTTGCGGGGGCTCATTGACTCACTCAGGTGGGTTCGGTAGATTGCGCACCTCTTTGCCGAGGTGGCGGAATTGGTAGACGCGCTGGCTTCAGGTGCCAGTGGGGGCAACCCCGTGGAGGTTCAAGTCCTCTCCTCGGCACCAACGGTGCACATCCTCTCACATCCGCTCACAAGCCCCAATAACTTTTTACCCCTAAGAGTTATCGCGGTACCGCAGGAGCGCGCTTGCGGGCGACTTGAGACCTACCTCGTGATTCCGATCGCCTCTTCAGGTCCAGTAGCTTACTCAGCTACCGTGCAAAATAGTCACACCGGCACCATAACTATTCGGACGTTACTCCGAGTTACGTGATTGGACGATGCGCGGCAGTGCGTCTGCGCATTCGCCATTGGGTACTCGACCTTTCCGTTAGATCGGGCTAAACCACACCATAGGCGAGCATGGCGTCGGCCACTTTTACGAAGCCGGCGATGTTGGCACCACGGACGTAGTCGATATAGGTACTGCCGGGCGTGCCGCCGTACTCGACGCACTTCTCGTGGATGCCTTCCATGATCTCGGTGAGCAGCGTCTGGAGCTCTTCTTCCTTCCAGGATATCTTGGCCGAGTTCTGGCTCATCTCAAGGCCCGATACCGCGACACCGCCCGCGTTGGCCGCCTTGCCCGGCGCGTAGAGGATCTTCGCTTCTTTGAAGACCTCTACGCCGTCGAGATCCGTCGGCATGTTGGCACCCTCGGCGACGCCTTTGCAGCCGTTGTTGATCAAGATCTTGGCGTCGTTCTTGAGGATCTCGTTTTGCGTCGCACAAGGAAGCGCGAGATCACATGCGACTCCCCAGGGCCGCGCGCCCTCGTGGAAGGTCGAACCGGTGAACTCGACGGTGTACTCCGAGATGCGGCCCCGCCGGACCGTCTTCAACTCCTTTACCCACTCGAGCTTCTCCGGGCTGATACCCGTCGGATCGTGGATGAAGCCACCCGAGTCGGAAAGCGTAACGGGCTTGCCGCCGAGCTGGTTGATCTTCTCGAGGGCGTGCGTGGCCACATTACCCGATCCCGACACGACCACTGTCTTGCCCGCGACCGAGTCGCCGACGTGGTGGAGCATGTCCTGAAGGAAGTAGACCGCGCCGTAGCCGGTCGCCTCGGTGCGGATCTTGCTACCGCCATACTCCAAGCCTTTGCCGGTTAGAACGCCGGTGAAGCGGTTGGTGATCCGCTTGTACTGGCCGAACATGTAGCCGATCTCACGCGCGCCCACGCCGATGTCGCCGGCCGGCACGTCGATGTCGTCACCCACGTAACGGTAGAGCTCGGTCATGAAGGACTGGCAGAACCGCATGACCTCATGGTCCGATTTACCCTTTGGATTGAAGTTCGAGCCGCCTTTACCGCCGCCCATGGGCAGGCCGGTCAGGCTGTTCTTGAACGTCTGCTCGAAGGCGAGGAATTTGAGCACGCTCTCGGTCACGCTGGGATGGAAGCGGATGCCGCCCTTGTAGGGTCCGATCGCGTTATTGTTCTGCACCCGCCATCCGCGCTGCACGCGGATATTACCCTTGTCGTCCTCCCAACAGACGCGGAAACTGACGACTCGGTCCGGCTCGGCGATACGCCGGAGGATCTGGTACTCGTGGTATTCCTCCTTGTCTTGGATGTAGCCGAAGATGTCCTGAGCGACTTCCTTGACGGCCTGAACGAACTCCGGCTGACCGGGATTGCGCTTCTTGACGCCCGCGATGAACTGCTCGAGGTTGACGTGGTCTGTAACTGCCATTTAAAACGTCCCCTCCGATCTGATCTCGCTGAGTTCCCGGCGCCGGACTTATACTCGGCATACATTGTATGCATAGATTCCATGTTGAAGCGCAAGCCCCCGGGCACAAATCCACGTTGAAACGAGATACCGCTATCTTTCCAGCGATAGCGCGCCTATACTCCGGCGCACGAAAGGCGCCATCCGGTCGGCGCCGATGTCTCGCGGTCGTCTCCCTCCCCGAAAGACTCCCCTCGAACGCTTAATCTACAACTCCGCCTTGACCGGCCCCGCAAAATGACGGGTAGGCTGGATCTGGAGAATCCATGCCCTTTGCACAACTCGGCCTTCAGGCCGAACTCCTGCGCGCCGTCGCAGGGCGAGTACTGTGAAAGGACATTCTGGTGCTGCCCTTGCCCGCCTTCGAACGCAGGCCCGATATACCACCCGCCAAGCCTGAGCATGCGCCGCTCGGCCGGGGCAAACCCAAGGCCAGGCAAAAGGCCTGCGCCGGCGGTTCAGACCGTCACGCCCAGCGGCGCCACCGCAGCACGCTTCAGGCCGCGGGAAATACGCGTTGATTCGCGCTTCAACAAATTCGCCAGGAATGGCAAATCACTACCGCGTTTTGTGTGTTGGCTCACCGGTAGTGCATCTTTTGATCAACACACGTATGAGGAATGAATGATGATGAATCTTTACGTCGGCAACCTGCCGTACAGCGCCACCGAAGAAGAACTGCGCACTGCCTTTGCCGCTTTCGGCGAGGTATCCACCGTTAATCTGATCACCGACAAGTTCTCCGGCCAGTCCAAGGGCTTTGCCTTTGTGGAAATGGAGGATAACGCTTCGGCTGACGCCGCGATCAAGGGCCTGAACGAGACGGCCATGGGCGGTCGCAACATCAAGGTCAACCAGGCCAAGCCCCGTGAGAAGCGCCCATCGCGCGGCGGCGGTGGCGGTGGCGGCCAACGCTGGTAAAGTCCCGGTCGGTCCCTCCGCAATCGCGGGGGGATTGAAAAAACGCCGCGTACCGAATCGCGGCAGCTATCTTGCGGACGAAACGTGATCTAACTCAGATTTTAGAATCGCAATTTAGTCGGCCGCTATACGCTTTTCGACGCGTTCGAATTGGCCGAGCCCGTAGGCGGGCGCAATCAGGCGACCGCCGGGTAATCGATGAAACCCGGTATCGAGTACCTTCACCGAGTCGATATCGCACAGATTCGAGGTCGGCGTGTCGATACCGATGGCATGGGCATGGTCCAGGCTGCGCATTCGTGCGGCAGGGTGTTGAGGTAGTAGCGACTCACGCCCGTCCGAAAAAGTATGTGGCGCTTGTCGATGACGCGGGTCTCAATGATGCGATGCCGCATCAGGCATCGTTCGGTTTCACCGCTGCGCTCAAAGCGCGCCTGGAATTCAGCCCAGTGTTCTTCGGAACGTCGCGCATCCGCGGCGCCAATACCGATCGCAAGAACGCACGCCGCTGCGGTTTTGGCCGCAGCCCGCACTCTGTGACTCAAGCGTCGAACTATATCGATTAGTCAGTGATCCCCGGTCGACAGTTCAATTTTCGACCGCGCATTGCGGCCGCTTCGGCAATGGTGTCTACAAACGCTCGGTCACGTCCGCGAGCCGGTCGGCGAGGATGACGCCCGGGTTACGGTACAACTGCGCCGCGATCTGCGGATAACGCGCCTGGATGCGATCGAGGCAGGCATTGGAAAGTCTGAGCAGCCGGGCGTCGGATTGCGCATGCACGTTTGCGGTCCGTAATCCGTGAAACAACGCGACTTCGCCAATGAGATCGCCTCGCTTGAGCCGCCGTAGGACCTGGTCGTTTCCATTGCGGGGCACGGAGGCCCTGAGTTCGCCGTAGGTGACGACGCGGATGTCGGTACCCGTATCGCCCAGGCGCAAGATGTGCTCGCCAGCGCGAAAGGTTTCGAAGCTGCCGAGGATCGCCGCGATCCGGGCCTCGCGGTGGGTAAGGCCGAAAAAGAACGGGATGGTCTTGTGCGGTGCCGCCCCGAGGTCGACCGCCAACACTTCCCACAGGGTCACGAACCGCAAACGGCCGCTCAGCGCCAGTGTGAACGTCAGATCGACAACCCAGACGACCAGCAGGGTCGCGGCGGCCAGGCCGCCGAATTCAATCTGACTGCGTAGTTCACCCATGGTCAGGGTCGCAAAGCCGAGACAGAGAGCCAAGGTGGTGAAGGTCACCGGCCGGATTACGCTCGCCATCGCGCGCTCGATGCCGAGCGCCTCGTCAGCCATGCGGCGCGCTTCCGTATTAAAGCGCGACAAAAAATGCATGGTGTCGACAACCGCGATCCCGAGTGCGACGGCGGCGACGAGGCTGCGTCGCCGCCACTCAAAGCGACTAACAGGAGCGCTATCCCAGCGGTGCCGTTGCTGTCTACAATCATGGCTCCTCGAAGAGTTATACGACTCACCCGCCGATGCTATTTCGTCCAGGGACGCATACCAACGCGCGCAGCAATCGTGTCTGTCTCACATTTTGGAACGGTGAATTAGAATGCGGTCACTGATTTCATACTCGGATCGCCTTACGCGGGAGAAGATCACATGGTAGGTCGGATCGACAAGCGGCTAGAAGAACTCGGCGTTACGCTTCCGCAAGCGCAAAAGCCCGTCGTCGCCAAGATCAAGGGCGCTTCCATCATCGGCAACACACTCTACGTCTCCGGCATGATCCCCCAATGGGAAGGAGACGTGCGCTACGTGGGCACGGTCGGCCGGGAATTCACCATCGAGAAAGGCCGCGAAGCCGCGCGCCTGAGCGCGCTCAATGTCCTCGCCCAGGCGCGTGTCGCGCTCGACGGAGACCTCGATCGCATCAAGCAAATCGTAAAGGTCTCGGGTTTCGTCAAATGTACACCGGATCTCACCGAGGTGGCGGCAGTCGTGAACGGGGCCTCGGAGTTATTCGTCGAGGTATTTGGAGAACGCGGGGAGCATGCGCGGATCGCGGTGGGTGCCGCGACGATGCCACTCGGGGTGGCGGTGGAGATCGAGGCGATCATGGAGATTGAGTAATGAAACCAGTTCACGACAAGCCCGCTCAACCCGTCGGGTTTCCGGTCCCGGGATGGAAGCCGCCCGTGCGGCCACCGCGCGCGCCGATGGCCGGGCGTTATTGCCGCATTGAACCGCTCGAACCCGCCAGACATTCTGCCGATCTGCACGAGTCCAATTCGCTCGACCCGCGACAGCGTGCGTGGACCTATCTACCTTATGGTCCGTTCGAGACGGAGGACGCTTACGTTGAGTGGATCAACGCGTCCTGCTCTTGGCGACGATCCGATGTTTCACGCGATCGTTGATCTGGAAACGGACAAAGCGACCGGTATCGCGAGCTTCATGCGGATCGATCCGGCGAACGGATCGATCGAAGTCGGCCACATCAATTACTCACCAAGCTTGCAGAAGACTCGCACGGCAACGGAGGCCATGTACCTCATGATGAAGCGTGCCTTCGAACTCGGATACCGCCGCTACGAGTGGAAATGCGACGCCTTGAACGCGCCGTCGCGCGCCGCAGCCAACCGGTTGGGCTTGTCCTACGAAGGGATCTTCCGCCAGGCCACTGTGTACAAGGGGCATAACCGCGACACGGCCTGGTACGCGGCGGTCGATGCGGAGTGGAACGAACTCGAAGCGGCTTTTCTAGGGTGGCTCCACCCGGGGAATTTCGACGAAACCGGCCGGCAGCGGCTGCGCCTAACGGACTTGACTCGACCTATCCTCAAGCAGATGAACAGCTGATCTCGGCGTCATCCCGCTTTCACGGCAAAGCAGATAGTCCCCTGTCATGCTTGCTGCCCGCGCTTTCATTCGTCTCCTTTATCCAGATGCCTATTGATCTCCTCCGGGTCCGAGAATTTCTCCACCTCGGCTTCGTATTCGCGCTTTTCGATCCACAGTTCCGAGATGTGCCATCCCAGCCAGAACACCACGGCGATGATGCACATCACCATTTCGCTGCCGACGAACGGATAGAGCGGGCCGATGTCGGTGATCGTACCTGCAAAATTCTCGAAGCTGCCGGTCATCATGGCCGTCTCCTTTTACTCTTTAACGCGATGGTCTCAATCATCGGAAACCGCGCTTGGTATGGCCTCGCGCTCGGCGCGGCCGAGATTGCGCAGCTGTTGTTCAGCCTCGACTTCCACTGAGACATCCAGACCTGCCAGCTCCACGACGGACGGGATCCTCAACAATTTGCACCGCGCGAGCAGTTTCGCGACGAGAAATCCGGGTAGGAACCCGAGCACACCGAACATGATTACGGCGCCCGCTATCTGGCCCCACGGCGTAATCGGTGCAAAATCCGTGTTGGGCGAGGAGGGATAACCCCACAGCATGAATCCCGCGACGCACACGCCAAAGAACCCCGCGTAGCCATGCACGGCGACGGCGCCCACGGCGTCGTCGATCTTGAAGGTCTTCTCGACCCAGTAATGGAGTTTGTACATGACCACGACGCCGCCCGCGCCGATCAGCATCGCTTGGATCGGGTGGTAGAGATCGTTGCCGGCGGACGCCGCGATGATGCCAGCCAGCCCGGAGGAGTAGGTCCAGAAGGGATCACCCCGCGACATGACGTAGCCGGCCATCATGCCGCCCGACAGCGACATGAGAAAGTTGAATGTGATGGCCGACAGGGACGTCGGGGCGAGGTAGATATTGGTCGCGGAGAAGAATACCCCTTCGCCGTCCTGGACGTCGATGATCGGTACGTTGCACGCGGCATAAAAGCCCCAGAACCCCGTGAATATCATGAACAGGCCGATCGTGACGAACCAGGGATGGGTCGGCGGGATCACGCGCGGCGTACCGTCGTCGCGAAATTTTCCGATGCGCGGCCCGAGCACTATCAATATCCCCAGCGCAAAACCACCGGCAATCGCGTGAATGACACCCGATGCGTAGGCGTCGTGATAGCCGAGTTTCTGGACCATCCAACCCTCGGCGTGCCAGCCCCAGGACGCGTCGATGATCCAGAAAACGGATCCGATCAAGACCGCCAGGATCCAGAATGCGCTGGATCGAATGCGTTCGATGCACGCACCGGACACGATCGATGCGGCCGTCCAGGAGAACAGCACGAAGGCCGCCCAGAAGACGCCGTTGATTCGCGCCCAGAAGATCGTATCCTTGGTGCTCAGGCTGTCACTTGCCGGCGTCCCACCCATGTGGGCGCCCATCAGCTCGCTCCAGGGCACGGCCCAAGGCGCGTCAACCAGGCCGCCGATGATCCACGGTCCGTTGGGAAAGGCGAAATAGATCCACCAGCCGAAAAGAAAGAACGTGACCGTCACCAAGGGCACCAGCATGGTGTTTTTCATCAAGGTGTGCAGATGGTTCTTGCGCCGTGACACACCGACTTCATAGATGCAGAAGCCGACGTGGATCAGAAACATGAAAACGACCGTCACCCAGTAATAAAACTCGGTGAAGATCACCGTCAATGACGACAGTTCACTTTCCATGTAGTCCCCCTTATCTCCCACCGTCGCTATGTGATGCGCTGCGACAGACGTTGTAAAGAACCGCCCGACAACGGCGCCATCGCGACTCGCGCCGCACGAAACTACGCTCCAAGCTACACGAGATTCGCGCTAAGCTTCATCATCACCGTAATACATGATCGAGAGAAACTGGATCGGCAGCGATAGCAGTTTTTCCGGTCCATGGGGAATGTTGCCGTCAAAAGTGATGGCGTCGCCCGGTTTCAGCACGTAGGTATGCCGCCCGTGGCGGTACTCGATCTTGCCCTTGAGCATGTAAATGAACTCCATGCCTGCGTGTTGAAAACTTGGAAACGTTTCGCTTGCGTCATCGAGCGTGATCAGAAAGGGTTCAAAGCGCTTTTTCGGACCCTGGTCGTAGGACAGAAGCTCGTAGCTGTGCCCGCGTTTCGTTCCGAGGCGGGCGACGTCCATGCCCTCTCCTTTGGGGATGAACGTTGCCGCGCCGTCCGGCGTATCGAAATCCTTGAACAGGTTACTGAGCGAGGTACCCAGTGACTGACAAATCCGGTACAAGGCGTCGAGACTCGGCGTCGCCTGACCGTTCTCGATGCGGCTCAGCATGCCGCGGCTGACGTCAGACAATTCGGAAACGTCCTGGATGGTCAGATGCTGGTTGAGCCTTCGATGTTTGAGCGCCGCGCCCAAAAAAGCGCTGAGTCCCGGGTGGCCCTCGACAAGGGCGTCGATGACGGCGAGATCTGGCGCAGGTGATTTTCTGGTCATTTAATAGAACCCCAGCAAACGATCGCGCTCCCACTCGGAGATGTGCCGACAGTATTCGACCCACTCCATGCGCTTGACCTCGAGGAACTCATGGATGAAGGCCTCGCCGAGTTGCGTCGAGAACAGCTTGCTCGCTTCGAGTTCGTCCAGGGCCTCGCCAAGGGTCTGCGGCAGCAGCTTCACCTTGCGCTTGCGCAGCTCACGCTCCGAGAGTTCGTAGAAATTGACGTTTTGCGGCTCGCCCGGATCAATCGCGTTGTCGATGCCGTCGAGCCCCGCGGCAATCATTGCAGCACCGGCGAGATAGGGGTTGCAGGCTGAATCCGCCAGCCTCAATTCAAGACGCCCGTAGGGAACGCGGACCATCGAAGTCCGGTTGTTGTCCCCGTAGGAAATATAAGCCGGCGCCCAGGTCGCACCGGACAGTGCGCGCCCCACCACCAGCCGCTTATAGGAAT
This sequence comes from Pseudomonadota bacterium, assembly GCA_036339995.1. Lineage (GTDB taxonomy): Bacteria > Pseudomonadota > Gammaproteobacteria > JAYYZW01. The sequence goes on along the minus strand of JAYYZW010000039.1, from coordinate 106,979 downwards.
TGACTGACGGTGCGCACAGGGCCGCGAGCGGCCGGGCGTGCTTCAGCAGGCCGCCGAGGAATTGGTAGGCTAATCTGGACAGACCGAGCCCGCGCGCGTCGTCATCGTCGTTAAAGATGTTCGCACTGTCGTTGCTTGCGATTGATATGTGCATGTGCATGCCGCTGCCGGTCCGGTCGGTGAAGGGTTTCGGCATAAAGGTGCACATCAGTCCAAAATCGTCGGCGATCTCGTTCGCGGCCATGCGGAAAAACACGTAGCGGTCCGCACTGGTCAGCGCATCGGTATAGGTGTAGTTCATTTCAAACTGGCCGTTGCTGTCCTCGTGATCGATCTGATAGACATCGAAGCCGGCTTCCATCAGGGCGCTTGCCAGCGTTTCGAGCACCGCGCGGCTGCGCGACAGACCCTTGTAGTCGTAGCAGGGCTTCTCGAGCACATCGGTTTCGTCCGCCGGCGCGAGCGTTCCGTCTTCGCGCCGCGCGAGCAGCATGAATTCGGGTTCGAGGCCGGTATTCATGATCCACCCGCGTTCGCTAAGGCGCGTGATCTGCTGCTTCATGACGTGCCGGGTGTCGAAGGGCCAGGGCTTGCCATCGACCGTGCCGTCGCAAACGATTCGCGCGTAACCGGGCTGCCAGGGCACGAGCGAGAGCGTATTGATGTCACCCACCGCCATAAAGTCGTGATCCTCGGGCCCCTGCCCCATGCCCCAGGCGGCAAAGCCCGCGAAGCCCGCGCCATCGCTCAGGATGTCGATCAAATGATCGGCCGGAACCAACTTGGTCTTGGCCACCCCGTGAATATCGACAAACTGAGCCAGGATGAAATCGACCTTGTGTTTATTGACGAAGTCTTTGGCTTCAGTGGGCGTCATCTCGATGCTCCTCTTTCTGAGAGTTCCAGGTAGTCGTTGAATCCCGCGATCGTCCCGCCATTTTCGCGTACGACGTCGGCGAGCACCTCGAACAGGAAGGCTGCGTCCGCCGGCGCACACATCAGGCGATAGGTCACCGCGTCCGTCGTCATGCGCCGCAAGGCAACGCCGCAATGCGCAAGCTGGGTCGCTATCCAGACGTCGTCTGCGCACGCCGCGAGATTCATCGGACACAGCTCGCGGACGATCGCAGCCGCCGCCTCGCCGCCCAGCGCGAAGTCCGCGGCCTCGTGTTGCAGCACCAAGGTGTCGCCCTTTCTGCCCGGGGTGACGGCGAACAGATCAGCTGGTCTCGTCGTCCCGCTCGGCGCGATCACGAGAAATCGGTGACGGTGAAGATGGACGACCGCGCCGTCTTCGCCGAGCGGCCACCAGCGCAGCAGATCGCCCGGCGCCTCGATGTCGTGCGCCTCGAGAAATCGCCGCGCACCAGCACCCACGAACAGGCGTTTGTGAACGGCGCTCAAGTCGGCGATGAAGCCGGCGGCGGTTACCGCCTCGCTTTGCGCGAGCGCAATCTGCATGCCGTTGACCACTCCCAATTCGAAACGCCCACCTTCGAACGCCTGGAGCACGGGGCTGCGGCTCACTGCCTCCATCACGCGGCCGTCTCGTAAATGGCTGCGGCGTCTGGCTTCTGGCGCGCGTTATCCGGATCGTAGAACGGCGTGTCGGTGACGACGCCGGTCACCAGCCGCCCGCTGGTCGTTCTGATCGCCACCGCGGTACCGATCTCCGCGAGCCTTGTTTCGACGAACGCGAGTCCGATCACCATCTGCAGAACGGGACTGTAAGCAACGCTCGTCACCCGCCCCGCGATGCGATCGCCATCGATGATCAGGTGACATTCTTCGATAGGATCGTCAATGTTGCGATCTTCGGATTCGAAGCCGATGAGCTTGCGCGCAAGCATCGGTTTCAGGATACGTAGACTGTGTTTGCCATGAAATCGCGCCTTGTCCAGCCGCACGCCCCAGCCGAGCCCGACTTCGTATGGATTGGTCGTGCCGTCGGTGTCCTGCCCGATGATGATGTGTCCTTTCTCCAACCGTAACAGGCGCTGGGCCTCGACGCCAAACGGCGCGCAGTCTTCCGGCCCGCCAGCCTCCAGCAACTGCTCCCACAGTGCGGCGCCCTGGCTCGCGGCGCAGTGGATCTCGTAGCCGAGTTCACCGACGAAGCCCACTCGCATCAGCCGCGCCGGAATCTCTGCAACCACACCTTCGCGCACTCCCAGATAGGGAAACGCATCATCGTCGAGGTCGATGCCGGTGATGCGACCGAGTACTCGGCGCGACAAGGGTCCTGCCAGATTGACCGCGGCGACCTCGAAGCTGCGGTCGATGACCGCGACGTCGAGTGCGAGTTGATCGGCGAAAAGCTGCAGCAGGCGCAGCACCGTCTGTGAATGCGTACTGGTCGTAGTGACGTAGAAATGATCAACGCCCACGCACGCCGCTACGCCATCGTCGATGAGGGTGCCGCTGCCGTCGACCATGAAGACGTAGCGCGTCATGCCCGGCGCCAACTTGTCGAAGACACAGGTGTAGGCGTGTTCGAGCAGCGTTCCGGCGTCGGCACCAAATATCTCTATCTTGCCGAGAGTCGAGACATCGATGACGCCGACGCCTTCACGTACGTCGCGGTACTCGGCCTCGACCTGGGTCCGCGGCGATTGCGCGGCGTAGCTCTTGGGCCGCCGCCAGAGGCCAGTATCCATCATCTCCGCGCCGCGGGCCAGGTGATTATCGTGCATGGGTGTGTGCCATTCGCGGCGCAGCCGTCGGCCCGCGAGCGCACCCATTACAACCGGATGGTAGAACGGCCGCGGCGTGCTCACTCCGATCGCGTCGACGTCGCGCCCGCGCTTTTGCGCGACGAAACGCACGCCGTTCATGTTGGACGTCTTGCCCTGACTCGGCCCCATACCAATGGTCGAGTATCGCTTTAAAAGCTGGACGGAATCGAATCCTTCGCGGATCCCGACGTCGAGGTCTTTGAGTTGGATGTCTTCGTCGAAATCGATGAACTCGTAACCTCTGCGATGCTTTTTGAGCGGGTAGGGATGCGAGTGTGGCGTGCGGTCGCGCGGCGGCCGCCGCCGCGCCTCCCGGGGTCGGCCAAGAAAAACCGCAGCCTCGGCAGCGGCAGCACGACCGTTTTCGATGCGCGCGCTCAGCGAAAACACACCGTTCAGGCGCCCCGCCGTGTAGATGCCTTCAGGCGTCGCCTGCGGGACGATCTGATGCAGACCTTCATCGTACCCGAAGCGGCCGCCGGCCTGGTAGACGACACTCCCCGCGGGCGCCCAGCCGACACTCATCATGAGTCCATCACAGGCAATTTCCTGCACGATGCCTTCTTCGTTGGAATGGACAGTCACGGCTTCGAGCCGGCCGCTGCCGTGAGCCTCGTCGATGTGCGCATCGGGAATGAGCTGAATGCCGCGGCCGAAAAGCTCGGCGGCTGCAGCGCCGTTCGCCGGCGCCGCTTGCATGTCCACGACCGCCGCCACGCGGATCCCGGCTGCGGCAAAGTCGATGGCCGCGCGATAGCCTTCGTCATTGGCCGTCAGGACCACGCAGGTGTCGCAGGGCGCCACGGCAAAGCGGTGGATAAGGCGCTGCGCGCCGGTCGCGAGCACGATGCCCGGCAGATCGTTGTTGCGGAAAACGGCCGGCTGCTCGATCACGCCCGTGGCAAAAATAATGGCGCGCGCATGGACCTGCGTCACGCCCGACGCGGCGACTAGCGGCACCGTGTAACGATCGTAACAGGCGCCCGCAAACGCGTCGGCGACGCGCTCGATGTTCGTGGCCTTCTCGATGTCGGCCAGGGCATTGTCGCGGAAGGTCTGCGCATCCGCTTCGTGCGCGTGCATGAAATCGATTGAACCGCCAGGATGGCGATTTTCATCGACGAGTACTACGTCGAGATCGCTGTCCGCAAGCCCTGCCGCCGCCGCGAGACCGGCGGCGCCGGCGCCGACGACGAGGACATCACAATAGCGGTTCGTGCGCGACTGCCGTCCGCCGCGGTAGGTGGTGTCGACCTTGCCGAGTCCGGCAAGTTCGCGGATCAAGCGTTCCCAGTACGGAAACAGCCAGCGCGGCCGGTAGAAGGCCTTGTAGTAGAAGCCGATCGGGAGAAACCGATCGAACCATCCTAGGGCTTGCGTCAGATCGCGTTTCAAACCGCCGCGTGTATTGACTGCGCGGTAGGACCGGCCCTCCACGATCGGCGTAAGGTCGGCACGGATGTTCGTGTCGGTGTCCGACTGCAGCAGCACGTTGGTGTCGTGATTGGCCATCGACAGCACACCGCGTGGGCGATGGTATTTGAAGCTGCGGCCGAGCCGGTGTTGGCCGCACGCCAGCATCGCGCTGGAGATGACGTCGCCGCCGAAGCCTGCGTAGCGCACGTCCTCGAACTCGAATTCGATGCGGGCATCGCGATCGATCCATTCGCGGCTTTGCGGGGGTAGTCTATTCATCAGGCCGCCGCATCAGATCCACCTGGCTGATCTGGTCGGTACCGGTGTCGCGCGTCACGTTGAACCACAATTGCGTCGACGTATGATACCAACACTCGACCCGCTCACCGGGGATGCTGCGGCGGTTGAAGGTCCACGCCGCTGCCGGCATGTCTTCGATCTCCGCGGGCTCCACTTCGAGCACACCGCTGATCGCGAACTCGGTATGGGGGCGCGTTCCGATCACGGGGCAATCGATGAATTTCATGCTAGGTGCCTGCGGATGCGTTCGAACATTCGAGCGCGCCTCGGATTCGCCCGCAAGCGGGCTCCTACATGAGCGGCACTGTTTTTCGATTCAAGCAACAAGGGTTGTCTCTTTTCCTGACACTTATTCAATGCCCGACGGCCGCGGCGCCTTTTTCGCCGACTAGCTTGTAGTTGTCGAAGCGAGACAGATTGAATTCAGTGATCAAATCGTGATCGCGATCGCGGGCCATGGTATCGGCCATTGTCCTGCCGCAGATCGGCGTCGCCTTGAAACCCCAGGTACCCCACCCGGCATCCAGATAGAAACCCTCGACGGGGGTCGTGCCCATGATCGGCGCGAAGTCCGGGGTCATGTCCGCCATGCCCGCCCACTGGCGGTTGATCTTGATCCCGGCCAGAAATGGAAACAGGTCCAGCATCTGGTCACATAGATCACTGACAAACTCGAAGGTCGAGCGTTGCGAATGAACCTCGATCGGATCGACCGCGCCGCCCATGACCATCTCCCCGCGCGAACTCTGACTCACGTATAAATGCAAGCTGCCGGAGACGATGATGGTATCTAGCCAGGGCTTAATCGGCTCCGTCACACAAGCCTGCAGCGGAAAGATTTCGATCGGGCTCGTGAGATCGACCATATTGAGCACGCGCGGCGTGTATCCTGCGACTGCCGAAAGCACCTTGCGCGTCTTGATGCGACCCCGATCGGTGACGAGCGCTTCTACGCCGCCGTCGCCGACCTCGATGGCCACGACCTCCGTATTTTGAAATATTGCAACGCCGGCCTGCGAAGCGCGGCGCGCGTATCCCCAGGCGACCGCGTCATGCCGCACGACCGCGCCCGGCGCATGGTAAAGCGCGCCGACGATTTCATGGTTGCCACCGCAGGAAAGATCGAGTTCGGGACAATCCTGCGCGATCTCGTCCGGTTCGAGGACTTTGCTGTCGATGCCATAATGCTTATTAACCTCGGCACGCCAGCGCGCGGTGCGCAGGGTAGAGTCGTTGTGCGAGAGCGTATAGTGACCGCGCTCGGAATAGAAAATGTTGAAATCGAGTTCCTGAGACAGCGTCTTGAACATCTCAACGCTGGCGTGATAGAACTTGACACCTTCCTCGGTCAAGTAATTGGATCGTACGATAGTGGTGTTACGGCCAGTGTTGCCACCGCCGATGTAGTCCTTTTCGATCACCGCCACGTTCGTAATGCCATGGTCCTTCGCGAGGTAATAGGCGCAGGCAAGCCCGTGTCCGCCGGCACCGATGATCACGGCGTCGTAGGTCTCGTTCAAGATATCGGGCGTATTGAAATAGCGCGCTTCGGCGTAATCCTCGACGAAGCCGTATTTCAAGAGCCGTAACATGGTTGCTTAGCTCGTGCTCGCCGAGTCCAAAGGCAAGATAACTAGACGCTCGCGGCCGTACGGCCCACAATGCGCGCCCAGCAGGATTTTGAGCTCTTCGAGTGCCTGCGTCAGCGCTGCCATCGAGATCGCGGCATGCCCCTGCAAGATGAACAGGGCGTTTCGCGTGGTCGGTTCGATCTTCGTTTTCTCCGACTGCCGGCACTCCAGCCGACAAAGCACCTCACCATCGTCATCAATATAGGCGTACTCGCCGGCCGGAAGCACCTCATGCTTGGAGCGACCAAGCGGTACAAAGCGCTCGTCGCCCCGGGTGGTCTTGAGTTCGACCGCGCCCGCGATTTTGTCGAGGTCGTGGGCACCGGCGGAAATCCGATATTTCAAAGATACGAAATTGTAGATATCGACGATCAAATTGATCGGCCGCAGCGCCCCATGCTCGAACAAGATCCTGAAAAAGCTTTCCGGCGAAGGCATCATCGCGGCGTCATTGACGCTGAACATTTCATGCAGGTGGCGATAGCCGGCAATTCGCGGATCAGCGCACACGGCAGCCAAGGTGTTATCGCGTACGATGACTCCCTGCAGATTTCGATATTCATCGGCGAAAGCATCGCCACCGACACGGTTGTCGAGCCCGCCGACGACTAGATAAGCGACCTGCACGCCCGCGGCGGCGACCTGCGGGGCGAGGCCGAGTTCGATGGTGTCGAGATCCACGCTTCACGCTACTTCGTTTGATAGACCGTCGATCAATCGAATTTCTGATAGGCCTTACGGAGATCGACCAGCGGATGCTTGGGCGACATCTGGAATTTGACCAGGAGTTCGCGCGCGATCATGTCACGGTCCTGCTGGTTGTCCGGTAATTCGATGTCCTCGGGCACGGTGACCCAGCCGTTGATGTTGCGATCGAATACGGCGGCGCGGTTTTCTTCGTAGCCCATGTGCACGTCTTCAAGCCAATTGAGATCCTGCCACCCCATGGTCTCGATATAAGACTTGAGAAACGGACTCAGGCGATCGTAATCCGGCAGCAGATTGACGTCGTAGCGATAGCCGATGGTCTGGCCGATCATCTTCTCGCGCTCGCTGTCGACGCCGTCTGACTTGAGGTAATGATCGATATCTTTGTTGTCGGTCATGATTGCATGCTCCCGCTTAATACCGCGTCATGTCCGGCCGCCCGACGGTGTACTGAGATCCCGCCAAAGGTACCTGCGCCATCGCCGATGCCTCCATCGTGAGCGCCGCGAGATCCTCGGGCTCCAGCGAATGCACGTTGGTCTTGCCGCAGGCGCGCGCCATCATCTGGCACTCGATCGTGAGGCAATGGAGGAAATTGAACACCCGCTCGGCCGCGGCGTCGGGATCGAGGCGCTTGCGTAAAACCGGGTCCTGGGTCGTAACGCCGACCGGGCAGCGGCCGGTATGGCAGTGGTAGCATGACCCCGCCTTGACGCCGATCTCCTTCTCGTAATCTGCTTCCGGGATGTCCTTGTTGCAGTTGAGCGCCATCATCGCCGAGTGTCCGATGGCGACAGCGTCCGCGCCGAGCGCCAGTGCCTTGGCCACGTCGGCGCCGTTACGGATCCCGCCCGCGTAGACCAGAGTGATGTCGCCGCTCTTGTCGACGTCGTCCAATGCTTTCCGGGCCTGCCGGATCGCAGCGATACCGGGCACGCCGGTCTCCTCAGCCGCGAGGTGTGGACCGGCACCGGTGCTGCCTTCCATACCGTCGATGTAGATCGAATCGGGACCGGTCTTGGCCGCCATGCGCACGTCGTCGTAGACGCGCGCGGCACCGAGCTTGAGTTGAATCGGGATCTCCCAGTTGGTGGCCTCCCGGATTTCCTCGATCTTCAGCGTGAGGTCATCGGGTCCGAGCCAGTCGGGATGCCGGGCGGGCGAACGCTGGTCGATCCCCGCGGGCAAGGATCGCATCTCGGCAACCTGGTCAGTCACCTTTTGGCCCATCAGGTGGCCACCCAAGCCGACCTTACAACCCTGTCCAATGAAAAACTCGCAACCGTCCGCGAGCCGCAGGTGTTGCGGATTGAACCCATAGCGCGACTGGATGCATTGATAAAACCACTTCTCCGAATAGCGCCGTTCGTCCGGCATCATGCCGCCCTCGCCCGAGCAGGTGGCCGTGCCCGCCATCGTCGCGCCGCGGGCGAGCGCTGTTTTCGCCTCGTAGGACAGGGCACCGAAACTCATACCGGTGATGTAGATCGGAATGTCGAGCACCAGCGGGCGCGTGGCGCGTGGTCCAATGACGGTTTTCGTTTCGCATTTTTCGCGATAGCCCTCGATCACGAAACGCGTCAGGGTTCCCGGAAGAAACGTCAGGTCGTCCCAGCCCGGGACCTTCTTGAACATCGAGAAACCGCGCATGCGGTAACGGCCAAGTTCCGACTTTACGTGAATATCGTTAATGACCTCGGGCGTGAAGATCGGACTTGTGCCCAACACGTATTTTTCATCGTCTGACCTGGCCATTGGCGGTTCCTCGAAATCCTTACAGTACGAGCTTCTTTTCGGTCGGCTCCAGATTGTCGTAATTCCAGAGCTTCTTTCCCGAGCTGATCTTCGTCATCTGGCGGGTCCCGTTGGGCGCCGCAAGACCGTATAAGCCGAGTTTGCGATCCAGCCAGGCGACGTCGAGATCGGTCATTTCCGCTGCGACCGCATCCACGCCCAGGCTCTTGATGCTGCCGCCGACGAAGATCGTGCCGTCATACATGGAGTCGCCCAGGTTCTCACCGGCGTTGCCGAGGATCACCATGCGACCGCGCTGCATCATGAATCCGCTGAACGAACCCGTGTCACCGCCGACGATGATGGTGCCGCCTTTCTGATCGATGCCCGTGCGTGCTCCGACGCTACCCTTGCACACCAGATCGCCGCCGCGGATCGCCGCGCCGAAGGTCGAGCCTGCGTTCTTTTCGATCAGGACCGTCCCCGACATCATGTTCTCGGCGCAGGACCACCCGACCCGGCCTTTGACGTGCACGTTGGGACCATCGAGCAGTCCGAGTCCGAAATAGCCCAGGCTCCCTTCGAGGTGGAGATTCAAGCGGTTCAATATGCCGACCGCGATGCTGTGTTTGGCGCCCGGATTGAGAATGCGGATCGTGCCATGGCCAGCCTTCATGAGTTCACGGATTTTATGGTTGATCTCGCGCGTACTCATGTCCCTGGAGTCGAATTCCGCTTCTTTCCCGAAATCGATCTCGTAGGTGAAGGGCTGCGTCAGATTTTCGCCTTCCTGTACGGAGAAGAAAACCTGCTGCGTTCGGCCCTTCAGCCGCTCGGTGTGCATCCCCATGTCGCGCGATCCGTGTTCTTCTAGGTTTGCCATACGCGAACCTCACCTTCATAGGGATCGAAAGTATCGATCTCGTGGGGAAAAATACTGCGGATCGCGACTTCCTCCGATGCGAGGACGACTAAGTCGTCGCTTTCATAAAGCACCATTGGCTTGGCGGCCATGGTGTCTTTCGCCATTCCCAGTTGGTCGCCGGTCGCGATCAGGTAAGTAAAGACGCCGTCGAACTCGTCGATCGAACGACGCATGGCCGATTCGAGATCCTCACCGTTTTCGATGGCGTTGGCGATATACACACCAATGAGTTCGGAGTCGCAGTCCGAGATGAAGCGGTTTCCGCGGCGTTCGAGATCACGGCGCTTCGACCAGTAATTGGTCAACTGTCCGTTATGGACGACCGCGACGTCGGAAAGCGGATAGCCCCAGTAAGGATGCGCTGAGCGGATGTCGACGTCGGATTCAGTCGCCATGCGCGTGTGTCCGAGGGCGTGGGTGCCCGTGAACTTGCCCAGTGAATACTGTTCAGAGACAACCGTGGCTTCGCCGAGGTCCTTGATCAGTTCGAGCGCGTGGCCGAGCGACAGGATCTCCACGGCCTCGATATCTTCGATGTAGCCCGTCAGGCGGCGCAGATCACCCGCGAAGGTAATCTCGTAGCGAAAAGCGTAATCGTCGACCGAATACGCCTTGTCGATGGTTGCGCCTAACTCCTCGAGGCGCTTGTCGACATCGGATTTGCGCGCCTCCATCTGCCCGGCGATGGCGAAGCCGCTCCGCGCTTCGGCGCCTTCGGCGATCTTGAAGCGCATCACGAATTTTTTCTCTTCGCGCGGCTTGCTGTAGAGCGCGAAACCGGTCGAATCCGGCCCGCGATGTTTCAGCGCCTGGAGCATCGCGGTCATCTCCCCGCCGATATTGTCTGGCTTCCCGCGATGAATGAGACCCGCGATTCCACACATGTCCAAAACCTCTTTACGGTAGACAATCGATATAAGTTTCGAGATCCCATTCGGTCACGGTGGCCATGAACTTCTCCCACTCGTCGTTCTTGTACCACTTGAAGACCTTGTACATTTCGTCCGGCATGGACGCCTTGATGACCTCGTCTTCATCGAGCCGCTGCAAGGCCTCGCCGAGGGACATGGGCAGGCGTTTCACCTGTTTACCGGCCTCCATCGCCTGATAGATGTTGCGGTTTTCAGGCTCGCCCGGATCGATGTCGTTGTCGATTCCGTCTTCGAAAACCTTGAGCAGGGCGCTGCCCATGAGATAGGGATTCACCATCGAATCGACCGCGCGGTATTCGAAACGGCCGGGCGCCGAGATGCGCAGGCCGGTCGTACGGTTCTGGAACCCCCAGTCGGCGAACACCGGTGCCCAGTAGCCGGTATCCCACAGGCGACGGTAGGAATTCACCGTCGAACAACCGATCGCAGTCAGCGCACCCAGGTGCTTGACGATGCCGCCCACGGCCTGCAGTCCGATCTTGCCGGGGAGCTGCGGATCGTCGGTGTCGGGCATGAAGGTGTTCTCGCCGCCTGCGAGGTAGGTGAACACCTGCTCCATGCCGGGCAGGGGATCGTTGTGCAGCGTATTGACCTGCTCCGCGCCGCCGCGCCACAGCGAAATATTGGTATGACAACCGGACGCCGATACGCCCATGAACGGCTTGGTCATGAAACACGCGATGAGATTGTTCTCGCGCGCGACCTGCGCGCAGATCTGGCGGTAGGTCGAGAGACGGTCGGCGTTACGCACGACATCGTCAAAGGCCCAGTTGAGTTCGAGCTGTCCGGGCGCGTCTTCGTGATCGCCCTGGATCATGTCCAGCCCCATCGCGTTGCAGTATTCGATGACCCGCATGAAGATCGGGCGCAGCGATTCAAACTGGTCGATGTGATAGCAGTTGGGCTTGGAAAACCCGCCGTCGGGCATGCCGTCTTCGCCGCGCTTGAGCCACATCATCTCGGGCTCGGTGCCGACACGGAAATCGAGGCCGTATTTTTTCTTGAACGCCGCGTGAAAGCGTTTGAGGTTGCCGCGGCAGTCAGAGCTCAGGTTCGCACCGGCATTTTCGCGTTCCTCGCGGTTGCGGAAACACACGCAGAACACGCGGGCGACCCGCTTGTCCCACGGTAGCTGGCAAAAGGTCTCGGGATCCGGGATGCCGACGAGTTCCATCGCTTCCGGCCCGTATCCGATGTACTCGCCGTGGCGATCGACGTACAGGTTTGCGGTCGAACCATATACGAGCTGAAAGCCCCGCGCGGCGGTGCGCTCCCAGTGATCCGCCGGAATGCCCTTACCGACGATGCGTCCCGTGACCGATATGAATTGGTAATAGATATAGCGTATGCCGAGTTCATCGATCTTCTCACGGACCTGCTCGACCAGTTCGTCGCGGCCCGGCATTTGGACATATTTTTCGAGATCGGTTTCCGTTGCCATTAGCGGTTTTCCCATATTCTCTTTGCAGAGTTATCGTTATTCGTTGTGACTCATGCCACCCGTCGGATCCACGCCTGCTTCAACTCCACGGAAACGGACTGTGCGATACCGGGTGGAGGCGGCCTTCGATGTAGCGAGAGAATCGGAACGGCTCCAACAGGCGCGAGGTCTCTCCCAGGATCTCCTGCGCGACCAGCTGGCCGACGCCGATCATCTTGTAGCCGTGGTTGGAATCGGCGATGACGTAGCAGTTGTCGTGAAACACGTCGAACACTGGGAAGCTGTCGGGCGTGAAGCAGCCGATGCCTCCGGACGGTTCATCCTTGTAAATCGAGATCTTGCCCTCGAAACGCTTCTGGCAATGCGCCAGCGCCGAACACCAGCGACGCGCGAATTCGTCTCCCATGACGTAATCCGGCGACTCCGGACCGTAAGGGTCTACCTTGACCTCGTCCGGCGGCGTATCGACCTTGTCGGGCGCCGCACCACCTTGCACGCCGCCAAAATTTACGTCTGGTTTGTAATAAATACCCCACATCTGTTCGGTGATCACTGAGCCGTCGACATCCGACAACAGCGGCGCATCGCTATCCACGTGAATGACCGGCGGCATCCTGCCGTCGTTCGTTATCTGATAATTGGGATCGACGCCGAGCGTGCCTTCCTGCAGCGACCAGAATATCCACATGCCGACGTTTTCATTTAGGACGCCATCGGTGCCCTTAATCGTGATCGTGGCGGGCAAGTCGAGCATTTTCCAAAGCTGGTTGATCCACGGTCCGACCGCGACGATCACATAGTCGCACTCGATCAAGCCGTGATCGGTCTCAACCCCGCGTATCGCGCCACCGCTACCGTGAATGGTCGAAAATCCCGTGACCGTGACGCCGGTCTCGATGCGAACGCCCTGACTCTGGGCCCTCGATGCGAGCTTGTAGATGCTCGGCTTGTTATTCGCATAGCCGCCTTTCTTTTCGTGGAGTACCGAGGTGATGCCCTGCGCCTGCCAATCGTCGAACAGGCCTTTCATGTATTTCGCGGATGCGGACGCGCCTTCGATGAAGACGGATTCGTATCCGATCTCGCGCTGTTGATCGGCGATCGTGCCGACGTCGTCGCGCATGCTTTCGGGAGCGATCTGCATGTAGCCGACCGGATGGTAGCTGAAGCCTTGCGCGTCGGTTTCCCAGACGGCCACGCTATGCGCCATCAATTCCCGCATTGCGGGCTGAAAATAGTTGTTGCGGATCACGCCGCAGGCGATGCCGGAGGCGCCGGCAGCGATGCCGGTTTTGTCGATGACGAGGATGTCGTCGCCACTGCCGCGGCCGCTGGCCTTGAGTGACGACGCGAGGTGATAGGCCGTGCTGAGCCCGTGGATGCCCGCGCCGATGACGACGTAAGGACTTTTCAGCTTGGGGCTCATGTCTTTAACCCTCCACGCGCCGAGTCGCGGGCCGATGCGCCCGATTCGCTTTGTGGAGCGCGGATGCAGCCTGACGGAAGTTTCATATCATGAATCTTTGTTGAATACGGTACAACTCTAAAACCGCCGGCGTCAAGCGTCCTGGCGTATGCCTACGGGCTGGCAAAGGATCCTTGGTTCGGGGCGGCTCCCCTTGGGCCACGACCGCTTAAAAGTAGAATGTCCTCTTTTTCAGCGAGCCTCGATGGAAGCGTTCAGTGCGTTCTGGAACCAGGCGGTCGGCCTCGTATGGGGCCTGCCGCTGGTCGTAATGCTGGGTTCGGCCGGCCTTTATTTCACGGTCATCAGCCGTCTCGTACCGTTGCGACACATGGGTCATGCGTTCGCCATCCTGTCCGGGCGCTACGATCGGGCTCGGGACCCCGGCGAGATCAGCCATTTCCGAGCGCTGAGCGCGGCCCTGTCCGGCACCATTGGCATGGGCAACATCGCCGGCGTTGCCATCGCGATCACCATGGGCGGTTCCGGTGCCGTGTTCTGGATGTGGGTCGCGGGCGCGCTCGGCATGGCGACCAAGTTCTTCACCTGCACCCTGTCCTGCATGTACCGCAAGCCCGATGCCCTGGGCGTAATGCAGGGCGGCCCGATGTATTACATTGAAGTCGGGCTCGGGCGGCGCTACCGGCCGCTCGCCTTGGCGTTTGCCGCCTTCGGTATGGTCGGCTGCCTCGGCGTCTTTCAATCGAATCAGCTCGCCAACTTGCTGGCGGCACAATGGTCGATCACGCACCTTGCGACCGGACTCCTCGCGATGCTCATCGTCGGCGTGGTCGTCATCGGCGGCGCGGTCCGTGTCGGTCGCGTCGCGGGCCTGCTGGTGCCGATGATGTGCGTCGCTTACTTGCTCGGCGCTGTCATCGTTATCCTGGACCATGCGTCGCAGGTTCCCGCCGTGCTCACCGCTATTGTCGCGGGCGCCTTCGATGCCGACTCGGCCCTTGGCGGCGCAGCCGGTCTCACCGTCAAAGAGATCCTCGTCACCGGCGTCAAGCGTGCGGTCTTCTCGAACGAAGCCGGCGTGGGGACCGAAGCGATGGCGCACGGCGCAGCGCGCACGAATGAACCCGTACGCGAAGGACTGATCGCGATGCTGGGGCCCTTCATCGACACCCACGTGATCTGCACGCTGACCGCACTCGTAATTCTGACCAGCGGCGTGGCGCCCCATGAGGCCGGTGTCGTCATGACCGCGCAGGCGTTCGAAAGCAGCATGCCCGGTTTTGGCGCCGCCGTGCTCGGCGTCATCTTCACTTTGTTCGCGGTGACGACGATGATTACTTACGCCTATTACAGCATCAAGTGCGCGCGTTATCTTTTCGGACACGAGCGCGGCGCTCACTTCGTGTATTTCTATCTCGTGTTGATTCCACTGGCGGCGGTTTGGAATCCCGCGACGACGGTCAATATGGTGGACACCGCGTTTGCGCTGATGGTCATTCCCAATCTAATCGCGACGGTTTTGCTGGCACCACGGGTGTTGTCTGCTAGCGTTGAATACTTCTCGAGAGTTGACCGCGACGCCTAGCGCCGCAAATCACCAGCAGGAAAAAACAGAGCGAGCGACGGCGAACGGCGCTTTTCACCGTCCGCGTGCATTTGCCTTGTTATGTCTCCGCTGCATGATTGATCCCGTATATTATGCGCTCACGCGATTTCTCCCGCGCGTTTAGTCAAATAAATCAATTCCGGCACCCGAACTCCCTTTCTCGTATGGCAAGGGTAGTGGTGGTGGTGAGCATTGGGGACGCGGGTACCAGCGGGCGTATGAATACCGTCGGTGTCGAAGCGTGGCATTCGTGCGTTACCTGCACCTACTGCCTGGATACCGATCGAGTCCATCGTCGATGTCGTAATAATCTGCCTTCGAGTCGACGTGAATGTGGCATCCGGGACGTAGAAGGGCAGCATCGTCCAGCGCGCCTGCAGCGACGCAGAGTAAGTCCCAGGAGAGCCGATCCCAGAACAGACTGCTGCCGCACCGTTGACAGAATTCGTGCCTGACCGACTCCGAGGATGCAAACCAAACCAGACCGCGATCATCTTCGAGGGCAATGGCTTCACGCGGCGCTGCCGTGTAGGCCGCGAATCTGCCCTGTTGGCGACGGCATTGCCGACAGTGGCAAAAAACGATCTCGCGGAGCGGCCCGGTCACGGTGAAACGTACCGCACCGCAAAGACAGCCGCCCGGCGCCGTTTCAACCTTCACGTTCGTGCTCCGGCCCGTTGCGCCGTGCGGGCGGCATGAGGTCGGGATCGCCGCATTGGCGCATAAGCAGTGCGTCAAAATCCCAGTCCATGTCGATGATGTAGACTGCAATGCGCATATTTTCGCGTCACGTTTTTTTGCAAAGTACGACCATCGATGCCACTTTTCCATCTCGATTCGAGCCACGGACCACCGCAATCGGACGATAACACTATGCTGCAGTCCCGATTAAAACGGAACCGGTGTTGGCCGTGCTTGAATTAACTGACGCGCAACGCGGCTCTTTCGACGATGACGGCTACGTGGTCGTGAAGAACGTTTTGAACGTAGCGCTTATTCCTCCCCTGCACGAACGTTACGAACGCCTGTTTCGCGGCGAATTCGAGACCTGTCTCATGCCCGACGAGGTCAACTGGCAGGCGGGACGCGACGACCCCTCGTTGACGCGGCAGATCTGCAACGCCTGGAAAGCCGATCGCTGCATTGCCGCGGTGGTCCTTCGTGAAGACATCGGCCGCGTCTGCGCACGACTTGGCGATTGGAGCGGCACGCGCCTCAATCAGGACAACGTGTTCTGGAAACCGCCAGGCGCCCGCGCTATTGGCTTTCACCAGGACTCGGCCTACCAGGACTGGGTCGTGCCCGGCGAGATGATCAGTTGTTGGATCGCGCTCGATAAGACCACTGCCGAGGGTGGCACGGTCGAGTACGTGCGCGGTTCTCACCGGTGGGGCCGCGGGCCCAGGAACGTGGGATTCCACGCACCCGAAGATCCGTTCGAGGATGTGCGAGCGGCAGCGAAAGTCGCGAACATCGACGAGCCTGAAAGGATCGCGATCGAAGTTGAGGCCGGCGACGCCGTGTTTCACCACGGATGGATCTGGCACGGATCCGGAAAAAATCGGTCGACGGGACGACGACGGTCGCTCGTTACTCACTGTATGCCGGCCGCATCCCGATTTCACCCAACGCGGGTCGGGCCGATTTACGGACGCTACAAACGCTTTGGTGAAACGGATATGGATGAATCGTTTTTTCCCATTACCTGGCGCCACGACGGGTATCGCTCGGCGTTCATCGAGTTCTTCCTCGAGGGCGGACACTGAGTGGCTATCGGCCGACGGTTGATCGCGCGTGTAGATCGCGGCTGGTCGGGACGGCGACTCGGGACGATCTGCGGGGCGCCATTGGTTTTGTGCGGAGCGGTCTGTTCAGGATCAATCCTGGCCAGCGAGGCTCAGTCCGATGCGTGCAGCGCGGGAAACGGCTTGATGCCGATCTGTAGGTTTCAACGCCCGGAAGACATCGAGGTGTTGCCGGGTGGTAAGACGCTTCTGGTGAGCGAATACGGATCACTCGACGGCGCACGGCCGGGCAGGCTCACCCTTTTCCAGATCGCGGATGGAACCACCAAAACTCTGTATCCGAAGGCGGGCGCCGATGTGGACGATCCGCGCTGGGGTGATGAGGCATGCCCTGGACCGCCGGGTGAGCAGTTATCACCGCACGGCATTCATCATTCTGAAACCGGCGGACTCGATCGGGTCTTCGTTGTCAATCACGGCGGACGCGAGGCCGTCGAACTGTTCGAACTCGAGCTGACGGATGACGGTACGCCGTCACTTATATGGCGCGGCTGCGTCACGGTGCCCGAGAGCGTATGGGTGAACGACGTGGTCGGGCTGCCCGGCGGGGGTCTCGCGATTACGCATATGATGCCGCGCGGTTCCTCCGAGGAGGCCATCAATGAAGCCGAGATTTCGCGCAAGGACACCGGCTACGCGCTGGAATGGCACGCAGGTTCCGGCTGGAACCGCCTCGCGGGGACCGACGGCGGGCTGCCCAACGGGATCGAAGTCTCGGCGGACGGCGGGACGCTTTACCTCAATTATTACTTTGGCGATCGCGTGGCCGCGGTCGATCGTGCCAGCGGCGAACGCTTGTGGGATATCGAGGTCGATGCACCCGACAACTCGAGCTGGACCGCAGCGGGAAAGTTGCTGGTGGCGTCCCATCGGGAGAATCTCGAAGCAGTGTTCGCCTGCAACGAGCCAGGCGTTCAGATCTGCCCGCTGGCGTTTGCGATCCTGTCGGTCGATCCGCGCAATGGTTTGACGAAAACCTTGTTTGAAGGCGCGGGCCCACCCATGGCGGGCGCAACCGTGGCGGTCGAGGTTGGCACAACGATCTTCCTGGGGTCGTTTGCGGGCGATCGCATGGCGCGGTTCGAACGCGATACCGGCGCTACAGAATAAATCGGATCATTTTTCGCAACTCACGATGAAATCACCGATGGCGTTGCATAGCTCGCTGTCGGCCTCGCTCAAGCCCCGAATGGCTGTGAAGTGATTCTTGCCGGCCTGCTCGCGATACGAGCCCGCTAACCCCGCCGACTGCCAGGCTTGCATGTAGTCGGCGGATTGCCGGTGAAATTCGTCGGACTCGGCGCCGCCGACATCCGTGATCAGGGGCGGTGCGGCTTTCGGTATATCGAACAGTGGGCTTTCGCGCCGGATGACGTCATCGTTTAATTGCAGCATTGGCTGCAGCCACGAATAGCGCAGTGGACCCAAGTCGAACAGACCGCTGATCGAGTACCCGCCCTTGATCACGTCGTCCGGCAGTCCGTAGTCGCCCGCCCAGTCGGTGCTCAACAGCCGCGCGACCTGGTGGCCGCCGGCGGAATGGCCGGAGACGTAGATGCGCTCACGGCTGCCGGCAAATTCGAGCTCGGTGCGCGCCAGCCAGGCGACGGCCGCGCGGGTCTGACGTGTGATCTCGGGGATCGTGACCTTGGGACACAGCGCATAGTTGGTCACGATGACGGTGATCCCGCGTGCAACCGGACCGAGCGCCGCGAGGCTGAACTCTTTTGAACTCAGGCGCCGCCAGTAACCGCCGTGCACGAATACGAGGATCGGCGCGTCGGGATCCTTCGCCGGAAAGATATCGAGCATTTCTTCCACGGTCGGCCCGAACGGCACATCGAGCAGGCATTCGAGTTCGTCGCGTGCTCGCGCGCTCTGGCTGACGAAGAAGTCGATATGAGGCTTGATGCCCCCGACGATGAGCTCGACGTTGTATTGATCATCGATCTCATCCTGCTTCGTAAACTGGCGGTAAAGCATGAATTTCGGGGGCCAGAATCAAATGACTCAAACCCCTCGCCCGGTCGATCAATAGCGCGGTACGCCGGAATCGATCTTCTGCGACCAGGCGTCGATGCCGCCCGCGAGGTTATGCGCGTTGCTGTAACCGTTGCGGCTGAAAAAATCGGCCGCGGACTGGCTGCGCACACCGGTATGGCAGTGGAAGACGAGCAGCGCATCCTTCGCCAGTGAATCGATGAATTTCGCCGCCTTTTCGTCCAGCAGACGTGAGCCTTCGATCATGGCGCGTTCGCGTTCGTCGGTTTCACGCACGTCGAATAGGTACAGGGATTCGCCCGTGTCCATCTTCGCCTTGAGCTCCTCGACCAACATCTGCGCGGCGGGTGCCGGTGCATTCGGGTTTTTGATGCTCATGCTCATGCCCTGCGGCGTTTCCGTCATGTCGATCACGAGTCCGTCGGCGCGCCGCGCGGAGTCGACGTCCAGCAGGAGTTCAATGCCATTCGCGGTAACGCCGACCTCGTGGCCTTTCGCGGGGGCGAGACTGAATTCATGATTCCAGTCGGCGTCGACACTGAGGTGTACCGGCACGCCCGGCGTCTCGACCGTCACGTTGCGGATCGCCCTCGCCGCGGTGTCGCTGATGGTGATCTTCGGCGTGACGAGTTCGACCGGTTCCACGCCCAGCGCTTCGTGCAACTGGCCGGTCGTGTACATCTGCTGAATGACGTCGCAGCCGCCGACGAATTCCTGGTCCACGTAGAGCTGCGGTATCGTCGGCCATTGCGAATACTCCTTGATGCCCTCCCTGAGCTCCGGATCCGCCAGGACGTCGACCGTATCGTAATCGGGCGCCACATTGTTCAGAATGCCGATGACGGTGGCCGAGAAGCCGCATTGCGGCTGCTGCGGGGTGCCCTTCATGAAGAGCACGATTTTGTTCGACGCGATGGTCGAATCGAGACGGGAGCGAAGCTCGTCGGTGAGCGGCATGGATAGATCCTTGATGATTTACGTTACTTTGCGCAGTGTAAGCCAATCTCCATGTAGATCAATAAGGGACGGCGCGCGAACTCAGCCTAAATAGTGGGAGCTTTTATGCGAAAAACCATTGCGAGCTTGGTTACGCTAATCGCCATTAGTTCGACGGCCTGGGCGGCCGATACCCCTGATGAACGGGCCGCGGCGCTCGCCCCGCATGTGGAATTGTCGATGCCTGAAACGGCAGCTCCGCATCCGTTGGCGATCCTGATGCCGGGGTGTCTAGGATGGCACCCGCATCACGATCGATGGCGCGACGAGCTTTTGAGTCGCGGGTTCGCCGTTCTCCACGTCGACAGTTTCGGCGCGCGCGGCTTCGGCGATCGTGCGGTCATGGAACGAGAGATATGCACCGGGCGGCAGATACCCGGATTCGAACGCGCCGGGGATCTCATGGCGGTGCTCGCGGAGATCTGGGCGCGCCCTGAGGTGCAGGCGGACCAGACGGTGCTGATGGGCTGGTCGCATGGCGGCTGGAGCGGCATGGACTTCATGACCCTCGCCGAAACCGCTAGGACGCCGCCGAACCTGTCGACGATGCCCGATTTAGAACTCTCAAATATTGTCGCCGCGTTTTTTTTCTACCCGTACTGCGGCTTCGGTTCGTTGACAGGCGAAGATGGATTTCCGCAGTCGGTCAAAACCGTCATCTTTCACGGCACGGCGGACGTCATCACGGATCCACGCGAGTGCCGGGCGCGTGCTGAAGCCCTTGCTACCGCCGGCGCTGACGTCGAGTTCGTATCACTGCGGAATGCCGGCCACTGGTTCGATAACCACTCGGAGCCCACAACTTACGATTCGGGAGCGGCCGCGCAGACGCAATCGGTGATCGATTCGGTGCTCGAAGAGCTGGCGATAGGGGCAAATGATTGACGCGAAGAATATGGTTCGCGCGCAAGCGCGCTCCTACGGGGGCACGGTGTGAATCGGAGGCAACTGAAGGAGCGCGCTTGCGCGCGAACTGGCGTCATTTTTCTCAGCCAGGCCTAAATGCTTCCAGATCTTTCGCCCGCATCCGCACGGCCGCTTTCTGGGCGCCGGTGGCCGTCTTGTAAATCTTTTTATCGAAAAGCTTCAGGGGCTTTGCGCGGTCGGCGCAGAGCTGGCCCACGCACCACTCTTTTCCCGGCGTGACTACGACGGCGACGAAGAAGCCGGGCATGGGGCCCACCCGGTAATTGTTGAAGGCAAACAGAACCTCAGCGAGGTCGCTCAATTTATCCGGATCGAGATCCTCCAGGATCCGGGTCTCCAGGCCCGACATCGGCACGTCGCGGGTCGGCACGACGTGTTTGCCAACGGGCGGCCTGATGAACGGCATATGCGAGCCGCGGGTCTTGTTCATCGCTAGCAGCCGATCGCCGCCTATGGGAGCGGCCCGGTTTTCATGAAACCCCTGATGACGTTCTCCAGGATCTTCGAGACGTTGTTCCGGTATTTGTTATGAGACAAGGCGCCGCACCAGGCGAGTGAGCCGGGCGCGAAGAGCGCGCCGTCGTTCGGTGTCTTGTAGTAGATCATGTCGGCACGCACCATCGGGTTCTCATCGCCCCCGCCGTAATAGCCGCGTACGGCAAAGTGGATCTCCTCGTTGACCTGCAACATGAGATCGGTATGACCTTCCGAGCGCGCGAGGAGGAACGCTTCGTGAGGCGTGCCGAACTCGAGATCGTAGCGATCGATTTCGAGACCGGCGGCGCCGCCACCGACGAGGCCGAAGTCGCCGATGATCTCGTCATAGCTGACGCCTTCGAAGATCCAGGCGCATTCCTTGCGCTTCGAATCGGGTTCGCGGCGGTAATAGGTCGACACGTCGAAGCCGTAAGCGGTGAACGTGAGCCCGCAGACCTTCGTTGGAACACGCCCGCGCGCGCGCCACATGCCGCCGAACTTGCCGTCGAAGGCGTTGTGGTATTCGCCCGGGTTGGCGGTCCAGGCGCGGGTGCCCGCCTCGCCCTTGCGCACTTCGATGATGTTGCTGTTGTCCGGATGGTACTGAGAGACCCAGTAGAAACCATCGGCGCCGAGATAGATCCAGCGCCCGCCGGCCTGCTGGTAGGCCTCGTATGCAATGAGCATGTTCTCCGAGGAGTACTCGGGATGGCTGCCCGTCAGGACTACCGGATAGCGGTTCAGGAGATCCACACCTTCGCGATCGAGGTCTTCGTCGGTGTGCACGTCGAAGGCGATACCCCTCATTTCTAGCCAGTCCGTGAGATGCAGATCCGCATTGAGCTGCCACAGCGACGGCGACAGCCAGTGGCGGTACTTGGGCCGCATGTTCAGGATCGGGCGCAGGCGCGTGGAATAGCACACGCCGCTGCCGTCGGAATGCAATGAATAAGTCGACAGGCCATACTCGCGATGCTCGTTCAAATACAGATCCGAGGCCTGCATGATCGGGACGCGTCCGGACAGGAGTTCTGCGACGACCGAGTTGGTCGCGAGGTTGTCGTTCGAGTAGGCCAGGTAGCTGTTGGTCGGAATGATCAGACAGACCTTGGCCGTGGTCTTACCATGCGGCGGACGCACAAAGAAGGGCACATAATCCTCCGTCTCCGGCGTGCTCTTGCCAGCGATGCGCAGGCGAGCACCGTAGACGCCGCTCTTGAGACCCTTGGGAATCGTGTAGGCAAAGCTCGCTGCCCAGCGTGCGTCGTCGATGTCGTCGTCGTGGAAATGGATGGCGCCGTATTCTTCCGGCCGGTGATGAAAAACGATCTCATCGCTGGTCCAGTTGTAGCCGGTCATTGCGCGCACCGGCAGATTGACGGCGAAGCCGCTCAGCTTGTTCGGCGAAGTATCGATGATTTGGCAGGACGCGATGTTGTCGCTGATGTTGGCGTGGAAATCCCAGGCGCCGACGACGGCGCCCCGCAGCTCGGACTCGCAACTCGCGAAACCGCGCGCTAAAGCGTCGATCTCGTCCTTGTCCAGGGCACGGTTAGCGAGGCGCGGGCGGTCGATCTTGCCGTTGTAGACGTTTTCCTGCTCGGGCAGCGGAAACGGTTCCTTAGCCTCGGCGTAATGCGCGCCCTGCAGGTGGCGGCCGCACCGGGCGCGCAGGGTGTTCGCCGCCATCAATAACGGCGCATCGTTTTTTGCCGGTTTGACCCGGGCCGTACGCGTGACTGCGGCGGCGGTCTGCGAGGCGGGATGCAACATCGACAGGCCGAGGCCGCCGTTGGTCGGCGTCACGACAGGCTGCTGATAAACGCGCACCCGCCCGGATTTCGAGTCGTAGGACACGGCTGCCAGATACCAAACCTTGCGCATGAGCGCCTTGCCGCTCGAGACCGTCGCGACCTTGCCCTTGCCGTCGCCGATCCAGCAGGCCAGGCAAGCCTTCTCGTCAACAAACATACCGTAGCCGCTCTTTCGCGGACCCACCCACTTTGTCAGGATCCCCTGCACACCTTTGTCCGGTGTGGTTGGAAAGATGAAAGCCTGCAAAGTGAAGCTCTGCAGGTCCATGCGGTGATCCGGCTGGGTACAGACGTAGGATCCACCGTGGATCCTCTGGTTTGTGCCCTTGTATTTCTTATTGCACGGCGCGCGCACGAGCTTTTCCTTGAAGCCCGGTCCTTCCGGATTCGTATCGCCGTGGATCAAGCGAACGATGTCGGCGTTATAGTCTTCGTTCTTTTCCGCATTAACGTAAAACGTGATCTCGTCGCCAGGGCAGACGGAGTACTTGTCGCTGTAGCCGGTGATCCTGAGCATTGAAATTCTCCGTATTTTTTATGACGGTCGGTAACGACTGTCGTCAACCTTTTGCGATAGGTTCTAAGGACCGTACTCCTTGAGGAACTCCTTAACCCGCCTCACAAAAATGGCATGCTCGCACGAACCCTCCGAGGGATAGGGCTTCGCGAGGATCTTGACGGGCTTGCCGCGTGTGCCCGAGACGATACCGATGCGGTAATCCTTGTGCGGCTTCATGCAGACGCGCACGTACTTGCCCTCCATCGGCTGCCGCCGGAACTTGTCGAGTACGCGCGCGAGCTCACCGCCGTGCTGCACTGCAGCCGTGCCGGCCTTTCCAGGCCGACCGATCGGATTGTTGCGGTGTTCTTCGATGAGCGCCTTACGCGTCACGGGGTCGGCGAGTAGCGGCAGGATGTGAGTGCGGGTAATGAACTCGTCGGTCTGCGTATATCCGCGGTTTTCTTGTACGCCGGTCTTGCGCGCCATGGTCGTGCCTCCCTAGGTCCGTGATGGGCGATCGTACGACGGCCTGCATCCGCCGCCTTATTCGAGAATCTTGATTCGGGCCGTGAAAGAAATCGCCGAATTTTATTCTTTTCTAAGTAGACCGCTTAGGCCCAAGAGAATCAAGTCTTCCTGCCCGTGACCGGCGATCAGGATCCCGGCGCGCTCGGTTCGCGGGCGCGCATCGTCTGCGCCTTCTCGCGCGCCTCGGCCTCGCTTCCGAATATCAAGTCTGCAAATACCTGCACTGGGCGCGCCGCATCTGCGCGCAACTGCCCTACGGCCCAGCGTTGGCCGGACTCGATACAGACGACGACGTACCAGCCGTCGACCGGACCGGGCCGGTAGTGGTTGAGCTTGAACAGAAGCTTGGCGAGGATCGCGTAGGGACCGCCGTCGGCTGGCAGCCCCCTCCTATCTTCCTCGTCGTGGCGCTCGCCGAACTTTCGCCACAGCATGCTGCCTTCCGGCATGACGCCGGCATCACCGAGTTCGAGGGTCTGCTCAGCGCGGAACGCGGGATGCACCCACCAGAAATGGTCGCGTAGCTGCGTGCTCGAATCTTTGCGGTTCATGGCGCACTCATGGCAGGGGGCCATCCTTCACGAAACCGTCGATCACGTTCTGCATGATGCGGGAGACGTTGTTGTCGTAACCATTGTGCGACAGGGATCCGATCCAGGTCATCGACCCGACCGAGAACACCGCGCCGTCGTTCGGGGTCTTGTAATAAACGATGTCCGCGCGCGTCTTGGGATTGGTTTCGCCGGTGCCTGCCAGAAAGCTACCGCGCGCATGAAAGGTCGAATCCTCGGATACACTGACATAAATGTCGTTATGGCCTTCGGAATGCGCGAGCAGGTAAGCCCGGTGCGGTGTACCAAGTTCGAGATCGTAGCGATCGAGTTCGAGCCCCGCGGCACCGCCACCGACCAAGCCGAAATCGCCGATAGGCTCGTCCCTGCCGACTCCTTCCATGATCCACGCACACGCCGCCAGTTCGCTGTCGGGCGCGCGGCGATAATAGGACGAATAAGTCAGGCCAAAAGAGGTAAAGACCACGCCCAACAATTTTGACATCACGCGTCCGCGTACGCGCCAGAGTCCGCCGTGTTTACCGTCGAAGGCGTTGCAGTATTCGCCGGGCTGAATGGTCCAAGCGCGGGTACCGTTGTCGCCCTTGCGCACTTCTAGGATGTTGGGGTTGTCCGGGTGCGGCACCGCGACCCAGTAAAAGCCATTGGCCGCGAGATAGCACCAGCGGCCGCCCTGCATCTGGTAGTCGTGATAGGCGTCCATCATATGCTCGCTGATGTATTCCGGATGATGGCCGGTCAGCACGCAGCGATATTGATTGAGCAGGTCGATGCCTTCGCGTTCGAGATCTTCATCACAGTGATAGTCGACGGCGTAGCCCTTCTCTTCCAGCCAATCGACCAGATGCAGATCCGCGTTGAGCTGCCATAGCGAGGGGGACAAAACGTGTATGTATTTCGGCCGCATGTTCAAGATCGGGCGCAGGCGGGAGGACACATTGACACCCCAGCCGTCGCGATAGGAGGTGTATGTACCGAGGCCGTAACCCCGCTCCTTGTTGAGCAGCAGATCGCCGGGCTGCAACAAGGGCACCTGGCCGGTGAGCAGCTGCGCGACGACCGAGTTGACACTCAGGTTGTCGTTGGCGTAGGCCATATAGCTAAAGGTTGACATGACCACGGCGATCTCAGCGCCGGATCCCCCGGCCGGCGGTCGGACGAAGAACGGAATGTAGTCCTCCGTTTCTGCGGTTGCCTCGCCCTTGACTCGCATTCTCAATGCGTAAACTCCGCTGCGGGTGCCTTCGGGTATCGCCCAGCTCAACTGCGATTCCCAGCGCGCGTCGTCGACCGATTCGTCGTGGAAATGGATGGCACCGTACTCCTGCGG
Organism: Pseudomonadota bacterium; assembly: GCA_036339995.1. GTDB lineage: Bacteria > Pseudomonadota > Gammaproteobacteria > JAYYZW01. The sequence goes on along the minus strand of JAYYZW010000039.1, from coordinate 81,173 downwards.
ACCGTGCCTAAAGCTCATGTAGTCCGACGACCAGTTGAACCCCGTTACGCCGCGCACCGGCATGTTCACACCCTGTCCGTCAGCACCGTCGATCCCGGTATCGATAACGGTCGTCGAGGCCGCGTTTTCGCTTATATTCGCGGCGAAATCCCAGGCTCCGACGACGCTCGCGCGTATTTCGTTCGGGAGGTAGTCGAGGCCGGCTGAGCCGAGGAGCATTTCGATCTCGGTCTCGGACATCGCGCGCTCGGCGATCTTGGGCCGCTCTATCTTGCCGTTGTAGTTGTGCGTGTGCTCGGGAATCTCCCAGGGCTCTGTAAGATCCTTGAAATGAGCACCGCCGATGGACCGGCCCGAGTGAGTCTTCAAGGTGCTGGCCGCCATCAGGAACGGGCAGTCGTTGGCGGCGGGCGCGGCGCCCGCAAGCGTGGTCGCGACCGACGCATCGGTGTCTTCAAGGGGGTGTAGCATGCTCATGCCGTGCCCGGCGTTGGTGTTGGTGACGGCAGCTTTTTGCGAAACGTACACGGCGCCCGATCTTGCATCGTAACTCGCCGCAACCTTGTACCAGACTTTGCGAAAGAGCGGCTTGCCGGTGGAGATTTCTTCGACCCGGCCGTTGCCTGGACCGAGCTTCAGGCAGAGCTCCCCGGCATCGTTGATGAACAGGCCGTAACCGGTCTGTTCCGTAGCGTTCCACTTGGTGAGTATGCCCTGCGTACCGACGGCGACGCCCTCGGTATCGGTGAGGGGCGTCGTCGGATAGACATAGGCACAAAGGGTAAAGCTCTGAACATCGAAACGCTTCGAGTGCGGCACCATGACGTAGCTGCCGGCATGCAATGGCTGGTGTTTGCCTTGATGCGTACCGCTCAGCGGCGAGGCGATCAATTCCTCCTTGAAACCGGGGCCCTGCGGATTCGTGTCGCCGTGAATGAGCCGGACGATTTCCGCTTCGAAGGATTCGTTCTGCTCTGCGTTGATGTGGAACCGGACGGAGTCGCCAGGCCGAGCCGAGAAGCGATCAGAGTAGCCTGTGATTCTGAGCATGCAGGATTGCGTGTCGGTCATCGTCTATACCTCCATGTCGATGCCATAGTGCTCGCAGAGCGCCTTCAAGCGTTTGAGGAAGATCGCGTGTTCGGCATCTTCGCGCGTCGGGTAGATCTCGCCGGTCAGTTCGACCACCCCGCCTCGTCGTCCGGGCAGGACACCGATGGTGTATTCCTTCCAGGGCTTTGTTTCGACGATGGTGTGCTTGCCCGTTTGCGGTATCACGCGCAGCTTGTCGAGGAGGCGCTTGAGCGGCAGACTGTTCAAAGGGGCCGCTTCGCCTGCCTGGGTCGCCGCGCCCCGAGGGGCCTTGCGGTGTTCGGCGATGATCGCGTCGCGCGAAGCCTTCTCCTCAAGATGCGGCAGGATGTACATCCGCGTGTCATAATCGTCGACCGCTGCAAAGGAATGATCTTTCTGCAGCGCCGTACCGGGATTGGCGTGAGGTTGTCTAGCCATTCAAGTTCCTCCATGACGCCGCCGCGGTTGCTCCCAAAAGACGAGAAGGTCGGCCCCTTCGCGTAGAAGCACCTCCTGGCGGGCGTTCTAATAGTTCCGCTGTATGAATTATTATTTAATAACGGTAAGACTCTAACCGGTAGCGAGTCAAGGCCGCTGCGAGAGGCGTGGTTCGCCTCGGGTAGCGGTTTATCCACTTGTTAGACTTGGCTAACATGCAGGCGCCGATGAATTCGATTCAAACCGCTCCCGTTTCCGTTGAACCCGTCAATGACGCGCGCCGTCTGGATGAATTTATTCGCGTGCCGTGGAGTGTCTTTCGCGACGACCCCCATTGGGTACCGCCGCTGTTGATTGAGAGAAAAGACGCGCTGTCGCCGAAACAGGCGGTGTTCGGACATCTCGAATGGCAGGCGTGGGTCGCCTACCGAGACGGCGCGCCGGTCGGCCGAATCTCGGCACAGATCGACCAGTTCCACCTCGAACGGTACAAGGACGGCACGGGTTTCTTCGGATTCTTAGATGCCTGTGACGACCGTGCGGTATTCGAAGCCTTGTTTAATGAGGCTGAATCCTGGCTCTTCGCACGCGGCATGCGGCGCGCGCGCGGACCGTTTTCCCTCAATATCAACCAGGAAGTCGGCGTGCTGGTCGAAGGTTTCGATACACCGCCCTATTTCTTGATGGGTCACGCACGGCCCTACTACGGCACCAGTATCGAACGCGCGGGCTACGGCAAGGCGATGGACGTTTTCGCCTATCTGATCAGCTCGAAATTCAAACCGCCGCCGGCACTCGCCTCACTGATCGAACGTTTGCGAAAACGCATCCATATACGGCCGTTGCGGCGCAAACACACGAACGAAGACCTCGAGAAGATGCGCGAAATATTCAATGACGCATGGTCCGACAACTGGGGCTTTGTGCCGTTTTCCCAAGGTGAATTTCGCGCGATCGGCCGTGAGATGCTGATGCTTATCCCCCACGATTTCATACAGATTGCCGAGATGGACGACGAGGCGCTTGCGTTCATTGTTCTCCTGCCGAACCTGAACGAGGCGATCCGGGACTTGAATGGCCGCCTGTTGCCCTTCGGTTGGGCGAAGCTCATTCACCGATTGAAGATCAACTACCCGCGCACGGCACGAATTCCGCTGATGGGCGTACGCAAAAAACTTCACAATACACGTCTTGGACCCGGGCTTGCCCTGTCCGTCGTGCTTGCGCTGCAGCCGCCCGGGCTCAGAAAGGGCCTTGAAGAGGTCGAGATGTCGTGGATCCTCGAGGACAACGAAGCGATGAAAAACATGATTGAATCGCTCGGTGGGTACGTCTCCAAGCGTTATCGCATCTACGAAAAAAACATCGCCTAGCTCGATGTCTGCGCCGACAGACGACATGTGCGCAATCGTATTGGCTGGCGAGCGACCCGGCGTCAATCGATTCGCGCTCGAACATGGAAAGGCGGCCGGCGTGCTGATTCCGGTGGCGGGCCGGTCCTGCATCGAACGCGTCATCACGACGCTCAGGGCAAGCGCGGTGATTTCGGGGGGCGTCATCGTCGGTCCGGCGGCGGCGGTCGTCGAAACGGACGCGGTGATGCAATCGCTCATTGGGACAGGGGATTTTCACTGGATCGAACCCGCGCACGGGCCTTCGGCGAGCGCGCTCTCAGCCGTAGACCAATTAGGCCGTTATCCCGCCTTGATTACGGTCGGTGATCATGCGCTGCTCGAACCTCAGGTCGTCGATGCTTTTTGCGCTGCGGCCATGCAATCGCGCGCGGATTTCGTCGCCGGGCTGGTTCCCTTACAGACCGTACAGATCGCATTTCCCGAATCGCGGCGCACAATACTGCGATTCAGCGACGCCGCTTTCTGCAGCAGCAATTTGTTCCTGATCAACAATCCACAGGGCCGCGCCGCACTGCGCTGGTGGACGCAGCTGGAAACCGAGCGTAAGCGTCCGTGGCGGATCGCTGGGCATCTCGGATGGTTGACGCTGCTGCGATATCTCACGCGCTCTCTCTCCACCCGCGATACCTTTAAGATCCTGTCCAAGCACAGCGGCTGCGAGGTCGAACACTGCACGGTCGACAATGCCAGAGCGGCCGTCGACATCGATTCCAGCGATGATCTTCGACTCGCCGAGCGGGTGCTTGCCGATGGCTGATTCGACTACTCGAGGGCAACGGATTAAAACATGGCGGCGCAAAGTCGTTCACCGCTTGGGCAAGAAATTCCTGCGCGGAATTCTCGAGTTCCAGGGCCGCCATTCACGGATCGCCATAGAGCCCGTCCTCGACAAGGCAAGCTTCGATTGGGTACCACTGATCGAGGCTTCTTGGCCGCAGATCCGCACGGAATTCGAGCAGGTTTGGGCCCATCCCGAGGATATCCCCGCCTTTCATCAAATTTCGCCCGACCAAGCGCGCATCTCGAAAGGAGATCACTGGAAAACCTTCGTACTGTATATCTTCGGCAGGCAAATCCATCCGAATTGCGGTGAATGTCCGGTCACTACGGAGCTTTTATCCGGATTGCCGGGTTTGCAAAACGCCTGGTTTTCGATCCTCGCGCCGCGCTATCACATTCCGCCGCACCGGGGACCGACGCGCGCGTTGGTGCGCTGCCATCTCGCGCTACGCGTACCCGCGCAGGCCGAAAAATGCTGGATTCGAATCGACGAACAGATCTGTCAATGGGAAGAAGGTAAATGCCTGCTGTTCGATGACACCTACGAGCACGAAGTCACCAACGACACGCCGGAATACCGTGCCGTGCTATTTCTGGATTTCGACCGACCCATGGATCGCCTGGGAACGTGGTTTAATCGTTTCGTTCTGACAATCGTGCAGGCGACACACTACGTCAAGGACCCGATTAGAAATCTCGCCGAATGGAATCGCCGCTGACCCGAACGCACTTCCTGACGCCCGAGCGCAATGTTCCGTTATCGAACCGAACTGCAATCGTGCTAGAGTCGCGCTGAGTTTAACCGGCGAAAATCCCGCAAGATTACAACCGAATGAAAGCGATTATTCTGAGTGCCGGCCAGGGTCGACGATTGCTGCCCCTGACCGAAAATGAGCCCAAGTGCGCCCTAACGGTCGCCGGGCGGTCCACACTCGAATGGCAGCTTCAGGAAATCGCGCGCTGCGACATCGAAGAGGTTGTAGTCGTTACCGGATTCGGCGCCGATAAGGTCGACGAGATCGTTGCCCGCCAAACCGCAATGCCCGTGCGCACGCTCTACAATCCCTTCTATGCGCGCTGCGACAATCTCGGCACGTGCTGGGTGGCCCGTACCGAAATGAATCAGCCCTTCGTGATTATCAACGGGGACACGCTGTTCGAAGCTGCGATCCTGCGCAAACTACTGGACAGCAACACCGATGCGCCGATCAAGCTGGTGACCGACAGCAAAGCCGCTTATGACAGCGACGATATGAAAGTAATCGTCGAGCAGGGGTGCCTGCAGCGCGTCAGCAAGCAGCTCAATACGGACAAGGTCAACGGCGAATCGATCGGCATGATGGCCTTTCGTGCTAACGGGCCGGGCGAATTCAGCCACAAAGTGGAGCAACTGATGCGCTCGAGCGAGGGCGTCAAGCAATGGTATCTGTCCGCAATCGACGAACTTGCCCAAGTAGGCCTGGTCGGGTCTTGTCCAATCGACGGCCTGAGCTGGTGTGAAATCGACGATCACGCCGATCTCGAGCATGCCGCGACCGTCGTCTGCGAATGGGTTTCGACCGTCGCTCCGGTCACGTCGGCCTGCGGCTGAATGGTAGTTCCTGGAAGCTTGTCGGACTTGGGGAATCGTGGCGAGGCGAGTAGAAGAGCGTGAATGAAACCATCCTCAAGTTCGGCTATCCGGACACCCTGATCACAGATTATTCGTCCTGGGTCGTCTTATTGCGACCGCAGCAGGCGACGCTCGGCGCGCTCATCCTGGCGAGCAAGGAACCCGTACAGGCTTTTGGTGACGTCTCGGCGGCCGGCTGCGAGGAACTCGCGCAGATTACGCACGACATTGAACTCGCGCTCGCCGCAGCCTTCTCTTTCGACAAGATCAATTACCTGATGCTGATGATGGTCGACAAGGACGTGCATTTTCACGTGATCCCGCGATATGCAGATGTGCGCTCGTTTGAGCAGATTGAATTCGACGATCCGGGATGGCCAGGGCCGCCGCGCCTGGACCACGCAACGAGCACGGTCGCGTCAATTAACAAACGCCTGGTGGATCGCCTGATCGGGGTCTGGTGAAACAGGCCCGCTGGAATATTCGACCTGGCGGCCGCTTTGACGACGCTCAGGAAGCGTCTGATTTGGGCGTCGTCACTACGCGAACACGACCGTCATCACCTGCGTAAAACTTATCTTCGTCCAGTCTATATTCGATGGACCGACTGCGAATAGACTGACGCCCCTTTACGACGACAGCCTCCCCCTCAAGCTTGACGGTGCGGCCGTTGGGCTCGAATTCGATATGCTGGCCCCTGCCATCGAAGATTTCTCCGTCTTGCGAGCGGCTGACGGAAATGCGCGCGGGATCGCCGTCGGCGACGATCCGATCTGGATCTTCCAGCTTGCCATAAATGTCACCGCGAATTGCATCGATCCGCCACTCGGGTGCCCGCAACTCCAAGCCACCTTGCAGAAACATAGCGTTGCCGTTTTCTGCTTCGCGCGCTTCGCGGGCGCGCACGATGATGGCGTCGTCCAGAATTGCATAGATGGCCTCGGCGTGTACGGACTGATAAGCGCCGGCAATCGTCACGACCGATATCGCCAGCCGTTTCAGCTTTGATTCGATCGACGGTTGATTTGACACTCTCACCTGCTCATCATAGCGGATACGCCGGTAATAGAAATACGGGGGCAGATTACTTATTTCGAGAACGCATAAAACAAAATGCACGCTTGCAAGAAATTAAGTAATCTGCCCCCGTATTTCCATCTTCATCGCCTTTTTATATGCCGTGCTTTTCGATCGCTATCTAATCCGCGAAATCAGCTTGAGTTCCATCGGTGTGGCAATGGCGCTCATCGCTATTTTTCTCGCATACAGCTTGAGTCTATTCCTGACCGATGCAGCGAGTGGGCTCTTTAAAGCTGCGGAGGTCGCGCACCTAACATTCTTCAAATCCCTTATCGCTCTCGAAGTACTGTTGCCGCTTGCACTTTATTTCGGTCTCATCATCGGTTTCGGCCGCCTCAATACCCATACCGAAATCATCGCCATGCACGCCTGCGGAATGAGCCGCAATCGAATGCATCGTCCGCTGATTCTACTGAGCATACTGCTCGCGACAGCGGTTGGCACACTGTCGATCGTGGTTAGGCCGTGGGCGTATGACGCCATGTACGAGCTGCGAGCGCAAGCAAAGGCGACCTCGGAACTCGGCCGTATTCGCTCTCAGCGTTTCTACCTGTTCGAGGAGGAAAACCGCGCGGTCTACGTTGAGGACATCGGTAGGAATGGAAAGGAACTCGTCGGTATTTTTATTCGGGATCGTGAAGCGAACGATATGGAAGTCATTACATCCAGCACGGGGCGATTGGAAACCTTCGTGACCGATACTCGACATCGGCTCGTGCTGAACGACGCGAGCATATACAAAAGCACGGCCGACGCATCGGATTTTTACGGAAGGTTCGACACTCTGACGATATTCCTCAACGCCGAACGCAGCGTCGCGCGTGATTATCGAGCAAAAACGGAACCCACTTCGGCACTGTCTCTCTCAAAACAGGCCCACGATCGTGCGGAATTTCAATGGCGCCTATCGACGCCGGTGTCAACACTCCTACTCGCATTGGCCGCACTCAGGCTGGTCGATTCCAAACCCCGCGAGGGCCGCTACACGAGGATACCGATCGCGATTGGCGTTTATGCGGTCTACTACAACCTGCTCGGCGTCGGCCGAACCTGGGTTGAGCACGAAACCTTGCCAAACATCTGGTGGGTACCAGCGCTCCTCGCATGCGTGATCGCTATGTTCTCAATCCGCCCGCTCGCGAGACGTCGAAAATGACGACCGTTGAACGCTACCTTGCTCTCAATTTCGTGAAGGCGGCCGGCTTGGTACTGATGCTGTTGTTGGCGCTATTCAGCTTCCTCAGCTTTGCCGAGGCCTTGGAGGACGTCGGTACCGGGAGCTTCACGACCTCGGATGCCGTTTCCGTCGTTTTTCTCACCACGCCGAAGCGAATCACCGACTTATTACCGGTCAGCGCTCTTCTCGGGGCCATACTCGGCCTGGGCGCGATGGCCAACTACCGTGAAATCATCGTGATGCGAGTCGCCGGTCTGTCACCATGGCGGCTTGCGCGCGGTCCATGTGCCGCCGCCTTAGGGCTGATATTCGTCACCGTCGTCTTACAGAATTACGTCATTCCATCGGTCGAACGCCAGGCTCAGGAATTCCGCTCCAGGACACTGTCTCAGACGACACTAGGGGGCGGAACTGAATTCTGGAGCCGGCACGATAATCGATTTATCCGCGTCGGCGGCGTCGAGTTTGGACGCATCCCACAAGAGATTGAAATTTATGAAATAGGGCCGCACGGTCGTTTACAGCGAATGCTGCAGGCACACAGGGCAGACATCATCGATGAACAGACTTGGATGCTGTTCGGGGTGCAGGAGAAAATTCTGGGGGACGATGCCATCAGGTACCGCGTCCTCGACGAGCTCGAATGGCAGAGTTTTCTGAGCCGCGAGCAATTGTCCACTTTGCAGGCTCCGGCCTATTCGCTGTCGTCTGCCGATCTCTATCGCTATATTCGTGCGATGGAGGGCAGTGGTGTCAACACCCACCAATATGAATCGATCTTCTGGCGGCAGATCAGCGTACCGCTGGCATTGATTGCGATGACTCTGCTCGGCCTGCCCTTCGTAATTGGATCGGTGCAATCACATTCCACTGGATTCCGGCTCGTTATCGGTGCTGCCGTTGGGATCGGATTTTATCTACTCGAACAGATGACCGGGCACCTCTCCACGATACTAGAAATTCCCGCCGCTCCTTCGGCCCTGTTGCCCGCAGTACTGGCGTTGACCGTCGCACTGGTCGGACTTAGGCGCTTGTCTTAACAGGCGCTCACCGCCCTCAAGCGCGCCGCTTTTCAATCTGCCAGCTTTGCTCCGACAATACGATCGACGTGCCGTTGTCATCGACAGATTTGAGTCTGCCCGTCACCTGCCATTGCGTATCGCTTGCTTGAACGTCTAACGTGCGAAAAGATGCACGGTTACGCCCGGAAACGCGTGAAGCGGAAGCGCTGGCCATGACGCGCGTGCGCTCGTCGACGACCGTTTCGCGATTACGGTGAACATGGCCATGCAATACGAGTTCGACGCCATGCTTCCGTATCAAGCCCTCTAGCAGCGAAGCATCGGCGAGCGCCTTTCGCCCCGGGACCTGACCGACGAGCGGCGGATGATGCAGTCCGAGGCAGCGAAAGGTCCCGCTTGTCTCGCTCAGAATACGGTCGAGCTTTTCGATCTGGACGCGGCCGATATCTCCGCCGGCCGACCACACCGGCATTGGCAACGCCGACGATACTCCGATGAACGATACAGACCCTTTACGCAATACGCTTGGAAATCCACTGCGATCATTGGGTTGCAGGTTGAGAAACCGTGCCCACTGCCCATAGACGTGATCGATAGAGTCGTGCCGGTAACAGTCGTGATTGCCTGGGACCAGCACGACCTGCGTTTGCTCACTCAACCGCTCCAGCCATTCGCGTGCGTGAGCGATTTCCGCGGGCAACCCGAGGTGGACGAGATCCCCGGTGACGAAGGTGACGTCTGGATCATCGGCGACAAGTGCGCACGTGATTCGCTTCAGCATCTCCGCACGGTACTGGCGGCGCCGATTGCGCCACCACGACAGATAGCCCAAGCGCCGCTTACCCTTGAGCGCGAACGGCGATATGCCGTCGAGCGATGTCAGGTGCGGGTCGGTCAGATGAGCGATGCGCATGTGCGCCGACTGGAATTTTGCCGATAGATTATATAAGCGATTATAATTAAACGGCTTTTTTAGCAACTCTAGAGCTTGCAGTATAGCATGAGCACCGCCGCCTACATCGTGGGATCTACCGACCAGCGGCTCTGGGGCATCACCTCACGCGAACGCATCGAACGGCAGCTTCGGGCGGCGGGGACCGACGAAATCATTGGTGATCTTTCCCGGTTAGCCGGTGTCGATAGCATGCTTCTTTTAAACGCCGGATACCTGTTCGAAGTGCGCACGCTCGTCGGACTTATACAGCACCGGCAGAGCCTGCTCGAGTGCGCGGAAGACGAGAATATCGCGGCGGCGCATGTCGACACCGCACGCGCAATGGCTTGCCTCGATGTCGTCACCCACGCAAACGCAACGCGGCCGCCCGATATGGTTGTCTTGAAGTCGCAGAATTTAGACGGCTTCGACGGAAAGTTACGCAAGATCGAACCGCCACTGCTGAAGCCGATCACGGCCGAGAATCGAATCCTGCTGGAAGATTTTTTGTATGGTAATTCGTACAAGGGCATAACGGATTTGGTGACCAAATGGTTATGGCCGCGTCCCGCCAGACACTTCGTCAAATGGTGCACCTTGGCCGGTATTTCACCGAACATGGTGACCGTCACCGGTTTGCTCCTGGTTCTCGCATCAAGCTGGTTGTTCCTGCACGGTCATTATGCGAGTGGTCTTGCATGCGGCTGGGTGATGACGCTGCTCGACACGGTCGATGGCAAGCTCGCCCGCGTCACGATTAGAAGCAGCCGCTTCGGCCACGTGCTGGATCACGGGATGGATATCATCCACCCACCATTCTGGTACGTGTTCTGGGGAATGGGTCTCGCGAGTTTCGACAATTTCTTCGATCTCGGGAGATCAGAGCTCTACTGGCTGATCGCCGGCGGCTACATCACAGGCCGTGTGATCGAAGCCCTATTCCATGCGCTGGGCCATTGCAGCATGTTCGCGTGGAGGCCATTCGACGCCTACTTCCGCCTCTACACGGCACGTAGAAACCCCTGCTTGATCATCCTCACTGTCGCATTGTTGATCGGGCGTCCAGACTATGGATTTTTCGGTGTCGCGCTATGGACGATCATGAGCAGCGCGATCATGCTCGTTCGCCTCATCTATGCTGCGGGGGTGCGCATTCGAAGCGAACCTCTGGAATCATGGCTCAAGGATCCAACTGCAGCGCAAGCCAAACACGCCGCGGCTTACCAGACCTTTTCCGGCACGCGTCGCGCTTATGGATGATAATCCGCTGATCCTCGATCTCAATGAAGATGCGGACGCGAACGTATGGGTCCGCCTGTTCGTCACCGAACTGATCGACAGACACGGCGGGGCCGTGTCCGCAATTCTCCTTTACGGTTCACACTTACGCGGCAAGCGAGATACCGTGCTCGATTTCTATATCCTGCTGAACGACTACGCTCAGGGTATTGCTGGAGTTTTTCATCAAGTGGCCAACCGCATATTGCCGCCGAACGTTTACCATCTGACCTTGGAAAAAGGCGATCGAAGCTGTGCCGCGAAGTTTGCGACGGTCACCCTCGCGCAGTTCGAACACGAGATAAGCCGCCGGTTTCATTCCTACTTCTGGGCGCGTTTTGCGCAACCCTTCGTGCTCGCTTACGCGCGTGACGAATCGGTAGAGCAGCGCCTGAGCGACGCCGGGCGTGCTGCGGCCCGCCGCATGATGGAATCGGTCATTCCGATGCTTGCACCGGAATTCTCGACCGATGCATTGTGGAAGCATGCTTTTACGCTTACCTATGATTGCGAGCTTCGAGCCGAAGATCGCGGCAAGGCCGCGGAATTGTTTGCGGCGTATGCCGAACCCTTAGCGGCGGTTACCGACGCGCTAGCACCGGAATTAGCACTATCCAGGATCGGTGATCACCGGTGGCGATCCGAGCTGTCTGGTGCGCGCCGTCGTGCGGCCGCATGGTCCTGGCGGCTGCGTCGTGTCGAAGGAAAACTGCTGTCCATCGCGCGCTTGTTCAAGGCGGCCTTCACTTTTAATGACCCGCTGGACTACATTCTGTGGAAGGTTGAACGCCACTCCGGCATTCATATGGAACCGACCGCTCTGCAGCGCCGCCACCCTTTGATTTTCTCCTGGGGTCTTCTGTGGCGACTCTATCGTCTCGGTGGATTCAAATAAAGGAACCTCTGAATAAGCCATGGTGCGTCTGAATTGTTCTTGAAATTGGGCGGATCAAGGCACGAAACGCAGGCAATAGCGGGGACTATTAGCGAGGTTCGTAACGCCGAACTGCGCGATTTCACGGACAAGGCAGATATGCCATGACTTATTCAGAGGTTCCTAAACGTTACGCTGCATCGCGTCCAATCCCTAGTTCGCGGTTGACGTCGGCGAAGGCGGCGATGATGGCGTCGATTTGCTTGATGCTATGGGCGGCGGTCACGCTGCACCGGATGAGGCTGCCGCCATCGGGGGCGGCGGGCGGCAAAATCAGGTTGGTATAGACGCCGGCCGCCAGCAGCGCCTGCCAACAGGCGAAGGCGAGGTCCCGATCATTTAGTGCGATACCAATGACCGGACTGGTGTGCGGCCCGACATTGAGCTGTAGTTTTTCGAGTGCCGGATAAAGACGGTTTGCGTTTGCCCATACCCTCTCACGCAGCTCGGGACGGTTCTGAATCTGTCGCAGTGCTTCGCGGGTCGTCGCAACAACCGAGGGGCACGGCGACGCGGTGAATATATAGGGCCGGCTGGCATAGCGAAAAAGCGTTAGCTCTTCATGGCGGCTTGCGCAGAAGCCCCCGATGGAGCCAAGGCTCTTGCTGAATGTGCCAACGATAAAGTCTACGGCATCCTCGACCTCCATATGTTCGGCAAGCCCGCGACCGTGGTCGCCATAAATACCCAGCGAGTGCGCTTCATCGACAAAGAGATAGCCGCCGTATTCGGCTTTGACCTCTGCAAACTCGGCCAATGGTGCACAGTCGCCACGAATGCTGTAGAGCCCCTCGACAACGATCAGGGCATCGCGAGCGCGATCGCCGAGACGGCGCATGCGATTGGCGAGGCCGTCGGGATCGTTGTGCTTGAAACGATACACATCCGCGCCGCTCAAACGGCAGCCATCATACAAACTGGCATGCGCTTCTGAATCGAGCAGAGCGGCGTCGCCAGGTTCGAGAAGCGCTGCCAAAGCCCCGAGATTTGCGGCGTAGCCGGTCGAAAACACCATCGCATACGGCGTTCCGAAAAATGCGGCCAACTCCTCTTCCAATTCCAGGTGCTCCCGATAAGTGCCATTGGCCATACGCGACCCGGTCGTTCCCGTGCCTGATTCCACAAGCGCCGCGCGACCCGCCTCGATGCAACCGGGATCAAACGTTAGTCCGAGATAGTTGTTCGACCCGGCCATGATCGTCGGCCGCCCGGAAATTATGGCTTCGGTCGCGGACAACACGCGTTCAATTACGACGTTCGTAGGATTGACCGGCGCAGCGGACAGTTCGTCGCGCACGCGCGCGGCGTTTGCGAACTTGTCGCTGAGGCTCATTGTGTGGTCAACACTTCACGAGGCTTTCGACGACAGCCGCCAGATCACTGATCGTATGTGTGTCGGCAAGCGCATCTTCCTTGATGACGAGATCGAACCGATCCTCGACCTCGCATAAATATTCGATGATCTGGATTGATGCGAGCCCGAGATCGCCTACGAGACTGGTGTCGGGCGCGATGGGAGGCGGGTCATTCAGCGCAGCACGGAGCATGCGTATCAGCTCGTCTTCGATGGTACCGCGCTCGATCTTCAACTCAGAGTTCAAGACCCATGCTTCCCCTGTCAGTTTACACGGCGAACAACCGATGCACGCCTTCTTGTAGCTGAACTTTAGGCGTCCAGCCGGTGACCGATGTGAATGTTTCATTATCGCAGAGCCAGCTTTCCTGAGAAAGCTCGCGCACCTTGCCGGGCGTCAGCATGGGCGCGCGCCGCAGGCATCGTGCACTGAGAAGGTTGAGTTGCCCGAGTATCGCCAGGATCTGTCGCGGTATAAATACCTTTAAGATCGGCCGCCCGCCCCGGCTTGCAGCAATGATGTCTTGCCAGCCGTAACCGCCTTTGCGCCCGTCGTCGATCTCGAAAATCTGCCCAGCACAGGGTTCCGGACAGCGCAGCCAACTCACAACCGCGCTCACCAGATCATCGACGTGCAACAAGGACAAACGCTGCTGAGCCGGGCCGACGATCAGCGCCAAACCAGCACGTATCGAGCGAAACAGGGGCAGCATTTCCTTGTCTCCCGGACCATAGACCGCAGGCGGACGCAAGATCGCCCACGCGATTCCCCCGAAGTCCTCGAGCACGCGTTCGCCTTCGCGCTTGCTGCGCGCATAGTGGGAGAGTTCGGGGCGCGTGGCCGCCAGAGACGAGATCAAGAGCAGGCGCGGAGCGGAAGAACGGTTGGAGATCGCCTCGCAAACAGTCCGTAAGCCATCGACGTTGGCTGCCGTAAAATCATGAAAGTCGCGTCCACGAACGGCGCCAGCGGCATAAATGACAGCGTCCACCCCATTCAACGCTGCCGCAAGCCCTGGACCGTCATCGAGCGCCACGTCACTGACTTCAACGCCTTCGGCCACCCTGTCGCGATAGCGGGAACCCGGCCGGACTAATGCGCGCACGGTAAAACCGTCCGCCGCCAGGCGGCGCTGGAGTTGAAATCCTATGAAGCCGGTTGCCCCGGTCAGGGCGATGCGTGATGTACCGCGGGAATCGTCACCCATTCGCGCCCGCGACGTTGCGGGACCCGCTCTCCATACGTGCAAGGAAATCCTGCTTCGCCTTGGAGCGGGACAATTTGCCGGAGGAGGTGCGCGGTAACGTACGTGGCGGTACGAGATCGATATGGCAGTTGATCCCGAAATGCGATCCGATCAGTGTCTGCAATTCGTCTGTCAAAGTTCGGACTTTCGCCGTGTTGGATTCGCGCGATTCGACTACCATGACGACTTGATCAGCGCCGGCGTCGTCGGCAAATGAGAATGCGGAAACGTTGCCGAAGCGAACGCCCGGTAGGCTTTCGGCGAGGTATTCGAGATCGTGCGGCCAGATGTTACGACCGTTGACGATGATGACGTCTTTGCGACGTGCTGTAACAACGACATGCTGCCCCACGCGGTACCCAATGTCACCGGTATCGAACCAACCGGCGCCCGACAAAACTTCAGCGGTTGCGTCGCGGTTTCGAAAATAACCCTGCATGACGCTCGGCCCGCGAAGGCAGATACGTCCGCACTGATAATCGGGGAGATCGCGTCCTTGGTCGTCGCGAATCTCCATCTCAAAACTCGGCAAGATCTTGCCGCAGTCGACGAAGGTGAGTGAACTCTGAGGCGTGGCGTTGGCATCATCCGAGATGATTTCGACCCGTCCTTCGGTCGCCATGCTTTCCTTGTCGACTTTGACCGCGTCGATGCCCACGTCGAGCGGAGCGATGCTGACGGCGAGCGCGCATTCCGCCATGCCGTAGCAGGCAACGAACGCCTTCGCATCAAACTTTGCAGGTTTGAGCACGTGTGCAAATTTTCGCAGGGGTTCGGGATGAATCCGCTCCGCACCCACGCAAGCCACGCGCCAGGAACTCAGATCGTAGCGATCCTGATCGGTCAGGCGGAGCCGTTTTGCGCACAGCGCATAACCGAACGGTGGCGCCGATGAAATGGTGCCGCGGTTCTGCGAGATCACTTTCAGCCACAGTCGCGGGCGCATTGCAAAAGTCCGCGGGCTCAGGTAATCGGCCGAAAGCTGGCTGCCCAGCGGCAACAGGACGAAACCCACCAGGCCCATATCGTGGTAAAGCGGCAACCAGGCGACCATACGATCCTGCCGCGTGATCTTGAGGCCTTGCGTCGCGATATCGCGCAGATTGGTCAGTACGGTATGTTGAGAAATCTCCACGCCGCGCGGGAAACGCGTGCTTCCGGAAGTGTACTGCAGGTAGGCTATTTCGTTGGCGCGCAGGGGTTCGAGTTCGATGTCATACTCGGACAGGTTGTCGAATTCCTCAGGTGTCCCCGCCTTCACGAGATCAAGCCGTTCTACCGCTTGTTTGAGAAATCCGATATGAGATTCCGGAGCCACCGCGATATCCGCGCTGCAGCTGTCAAGCATGCGTTCGAGCTGTTCGACATAGGCCGCACGCGCGCCGAGCTGAAATCCTGCGGGCAACGCCACCGGGATGTATCCGGCAAACTGGCAGGCGAAGAAAAATCGGTGAAACATGGGCTCGGTTTCGGCGATGACCGCGACCCGGCTGCCGCGCTTGCACCCCAGTCCGAGCAGGCGCCTGGCGAGTATCCGAGCTTCGTCCCGGAGCTCTCGATAGCTCAACACAGCGTATAATTCGCCGCGACCATCGTAGAAGTTGTACCCGGTCTGACCCTCTGCCGCGTACTCCAAGGCCTCGACAAGGGTGTCGAAACTGGCGTTGCGCAACGGCAATAAGTCGTTGATTTCCGTGGCTTTCATGATCAATTAGAGCCTGATTCTGGACACTGAATCGACGAATGCACGCATTGCTCGTTCGTCCCCCCTTTGATGCAGCACTAGGGATTATAACCTCTTCGTGACATTTGTCAGATAGTTAATTTAAATTCCACATTAAAAACAATATTCCGCCAGTCGACGGCTTGCAGTAGTCGGGCAATTTAGGTATAGCGGTGATCTCCTCGGCTCCATACGAAAATTTTGCCCTCCGGATTTGCCATCCGGAGGGTTAAAACATCACCCAAGCGAATAGATGGAAAGCTCGCGCGAGTACGAAACCACTAGAGGCGGCGCAAAGTTATAGCCATTGCTATACGAAGTTGCAGTGAGGCTAAACCTCAAACCAGGAGGGGGTATAAAGCACAAACTACGAAGCGAGAAACTTAAAATCGCTCGCCGTGTCTGGCTTGGTTCGGCGCCCCGGATAGTTGGAAGAAGCTTGAGGTCAGGAATTTGTTGCGTGATTCAGCAACGAACCGAGCCGTTACCGCGTCACGCTGGAAATAAAAAAGACGGAAAGCACAAAGTACGAGGCCTTGGGGGTGAAAGGTCGGGGATCGCAACAAATAGAATCTTGATTTCGATTCTTGGCTTGTTACGCTCGGCTTCGTGCTTTCCGAATTGACAGGTTGTTAGAGACTTATTCGAAAACTCCATGGAGGCGCCAGCACCGCTCTCCGCCGAGTTCCTCGTATATCCACAAACGGCTTCCTCTCGTGGTGGTCGCTATGAAATAGTCGCGCGCTATTGCATGCCCATCCCACCAGCCAGCATCAATCCGCTCGCGCTCGGGAACCAGTTGCAAAGGCCCGTCGAACTCCGGGTACCCATGTCGAGTCGTGAGTGTCATGGGGTGCTTTACCAGCCACAATGGCCGGGCACCGAAAGGGCTGGAAGCCACCGCCCCTGGGGGGGGGCTGCGTTTTCCATCGTCCGGATACCGCCAACACCATGCGTGTTCAGGACGATGATCGAATTTCAGCTCCAGTCCGCGCAGTGCCCGGGCACCACAACGCGAACGGAATCGATCGACGAACACCGCATAAGCTTCCTCATCCTGATGGTTTCTTTCCAAGAACAAGTCGCTCGTAGACGGCGACATCCCGCGCACGATGTCATCCACGTAAAGTTCGATGGCACGCACCGGCACCTTCAGATTCATGCGCATCAGTGTTTCCCTGAGCAAGAGGCACATGTGATCGAAATCCCGGCCAAGCCGCGTGAGCCCGACTTCGAAACACGTATGGGAATTGTCGCGACCGATGAGCCGCCATCGCAGATGGCGCGTCATCGTCGCATTCCCTCTCAGATACCCGACCAATTCGTGCAATAAGCGTTCCCCCGCGACGATGAGCGCCTGCGCGTTGTCGAGTTCCCAGGGCAGGTCGAGTGCTGCTTCGAAACACCGGGGCACGGAAAAAGCCGGCTGGGGATCGGGCGCCCGTCCGAAGAGGCGATCCAGCATGTCGTTCAATACGGGTGAAAAACGGCGCGCCAGGCCGTCGCGCGGCAGGCGGCGACAATCACCGATACACCTGACGCCAATGCTTTCCAATGCCTCCCTGTGGCGCACTTCCAGGCGCAGGGTTTCGATGGGTAGCGGTGACAGGTGCTGCATCAGATCCTGCTCCGCCAAAACGATCGCACGGGAATTTGAACGCGCCAGTAAGGCCGCGGCCATCGGCGTCGGCGCCACCGCATGCTGCACCCGGTAACCGAGCCCCCTGAGACCATGGCGCAGATGGCTCAACAAACCGTCCATTCCCTTAAACAGCCTGAGACTGCCCTTGATCTCCAGCACCAGCCCATCGGGCGGTACCGCGCTGACCTGGGAACTCAGCTGCAACGCCCACAGACAAAGCTTGTCCAGCGCTTGGTGTTCCGCACGTTCATTGCGCGCGAGCACGGTCACCTCGCCCAAGGCATGCGCGGCGCCGAGCGGCATGCCCGGGCGTATACCGAGCGCCGCCGCGCGGGTATTAGCCATCAAGACTTTCCGGCGGCTGCCCTCCCCTGCGGTCAACACGCAGGCGCGTTGTGTCGCGACCCCGCGGGTCAATGCCTCCAGTGGAAGCTGCGGCAGATGCAGGTGAAGCCAGAGCGCGCCGGCTGTGGAAGCATTCGCCGAATGGACGTTTTTGTGCCCGGGCACATACCCCGTGGCAGGGCGTGTCGCTCGCCTGCCATGGAAATCACGCGGCAGGGGTTCGCAGGGCTTGGACGCTCGCACGCTTATTCTCCTTGGAAGTGCTTTTCAGTCACAATGCGATCCGGCGACGTGTACCGCCCTGCCCGCCGCGCGCTTTGAGGACCGTCACTTGCAATGCATCACGCTGCTCTTCGGCGGCCTCCCGGGCTAGGCCCAGTCTGAGCGGGGCCGGGGACGGGTGAGCTCCGAACCGTTCGGGGCGAAACACGATGCCCCAGGTACGGCCGGCCGTGGCGGCGAGCTGTAAACGGCGCAGGTGAAGATCTGCGGCATCCTCGATCCACAGGAGGGCAGCACCGCAATCGGGGAATCTCAAAGCCTGTTCATAAGCCCACAGGGTCTGCTCTTTCAACGCATTCGGCTGATCGGATAAATCGACGACCAAGACCTGGGCGAGATCCATGCCGTACTCGATCAAGGCCGGGGAATAAGGGATGTAGGGCGGGCAGACCCATATGATCCACTGCCCGTCGTAACTGAGCTTGGCAAGCGCGGGCAGTACCAGCCTCAGCGCACCGATACCAGGCGTCGCCGACAGGATTTCGGTGAGTCCCGAGCGTGGCCAGCCACCTCCCGGCAAGCTGCCGTCCAAGGCCTCAAAGCCCGTGCTCAAGCCGGAAGCAGGGGGTATCTCCCCGGCGCGCCAGACATCGGCACGTCGCATCAAATCCTGCAGGTTCATTGAGGATGTGTTCTGAGCACGCCGACCCCGAGACCCTCTATGACGAGTTCCTGGTATCTGAGATCGACTTCTATGGGTTCGAGATCCAGATTCTCCGGCAGCAAACGCACGCGCTTACCACGCCGCTTGAAACGTTTGACCGTGACTTCGTCTTCGAGACGCACGACGACGATCTGACCGTTTCGCGCCTCCGGGCTGGCATGCACTGCCAGCAGATCGCCATCGAGAATACCGGCGTCGCGCATGCTCATGCCGCGTACGCGCAACAGGTAATGCGCACGGGGCTTGAACAGATCCGGGTCCACTGCATGATGGTCTTCGATATGTTCGGCAGCGAGTATGGGATGACCTGCGGCCACTCGCCCCACCACCGGCAGCCCCAGTGCCTGGAGCGATGCGTCTCCGGCGATACGGATCCCGCGGGACGCCCCGGGAAGTAATTCGATATAGCCTTTACGGGCAAGCGCCCGCAGGTGCTCTTCGGCGGCATTCGGCGAGCGGAATCCCAGGGCCTCGGCAATTTCGAGACGGGTCGGCGGCATTCCCGTATGCTGAATCTCCCTGCGAACCAGGGCCAGGATTTCCGCCTGCCGCGCTGTCAAACCCGTAACCACAATACACCTGCTTGAACGTACAGCTGTAATTATATACAGTTATTTCCGAAAAACAAACCGCCATTCGCCCACAAGCGCTCCTGCGGTGGTGTGGTTTAGGATGTAGGAGCGCGCTTGCGCGCGAATCGGCTGGGGAATCGCGCGCAAACGCACGCCTCAGGCCGCCAGGTTTACGGTGTAGGAGATACAGGCATGGCCCCCCCCCTTCGCGGCATCAATCGCCTGATCAAGGCATTCGGTTATTCCATCAAGGGCCTGCGCGCCGGATGGCAGCACGAGGAAGCCTTTCGACAGGAAGCGATGCTCACCGCCGTCATGTTGCCGCTCGCATTCTGGGTTGGACGCGGCCCGCTCGACTATGCTGTTTTGATCGGATCGCTTTTCATCGTGCTCATCACGGAACTGCTGAACTCGGGTGTCGAAGCACTCACTGATCGCGTCAGTGAGGAGCCCCATGAACTCTCGGGGCGCGCCAAGGACCTCGCTGCGGCCGCGGTATTTCTGAGCCTGGTGATGATGGCCGTGGTATGGACTTTCGTGGGTTATGCCCGATTTGCGGACAGCTAAAGGAATCGCCCGCGCGCGCGCTCGAGACGCGCAGCAATAGGCTGCTTAAGTCAGTGCGCGCGCCAAGGCTTTGCTCGTCGCCCGAAGGCGCTCGATCAAGACTTCCTGAAAAGCGCGGTTCAAGCGCACCTGGCTCGGTAGCGAGGCCCAATCGCACCTACGGGTAGTTCGAATCGGTATACGATCGTTGCGCCGAACGTACGATTTACCGCATTATTGTGGCATCCGCCGCCCTTGGT
Source organism: Pseudomonadota bacterium (assembly GCA_036339995.1). Lineage (GTDB taxonomy): Bacteria > Pseudomonadota > Gammaproteobacteria > JAYYZW01. Next base: position 60,794 of record JAYYZW010000039.1, on the reverse strand, counting down.
CGAGCCATTCGCCAGACCCAAAAGGATCGCCGGCATAGCAGTTTAAATCTGATTTCGTCTCGAAATTGTCCCGCAGCGACCTGCCCGGGTTTTTGGGAATGATTCCAATACGGTTTTGAGCTAGATCAAACTCACGAAGGGCGACGGACCTTAGTGCATGCCGCGAGCCGACGACAATGAATTCCACAACCAAGCCAACATCCATCAATTTCATACGCGGCATCATCGATTCCGACCAGGATAACGGAAAATACGGTGGCCGCGTCGCAACGAGGTTTCCTCCGGAACCGAACGGGTACCTCCACATAGGGCATGCCAAGTCCATCTGCCTTAACTTCGGTACCGCCTTGGATTATGGAGGTAGCTGCAATCTGCGCTTTGACGACACGAACCCGGACAAGGAAAGCGAAGAATACGCCGATGCGATCAAGGGAGACGTGAAGTGGTTGGGATTTGCGTGGGAGGATCGCTTATTTCACGCGTCGGACTACTTCGAACAATTGTATGCCTACGCGTGCGGCCTGATATCAGCAAGCAAGGCGTACGTGGATAGTCTGACGGCGGACGAAATCAGGCATTTCCGCGGCACCTTGACCGAGGGCGGACGCGACAGTCCATATCGTAACCGCGGAGTCAAAGAAAACTTGGATCTCTTCGAACGCATGCGCAATGGCGAATTCGACGAAGGTGCTCATGTGTTGCGCGCCAAGATCGACATGGTCTCGCCTAACATCAACATGCGCGATCCGACGCTGTATCGCATTCGGAAATCTGTTCATCACCGCACGGGTGAACAATGGAAGATCTACCCGATGTACGACTATACGCATTGTGTGTCTGATGCACTGGAGGGCATAACGCATTCCTTGTGCACGCTCGAATTCGAAGATCATCGGCCGTTGTACGATTGGATCCTGGATCATCTCGATGTGCCGTGCCACCCGCAGCAGATCGAATTCGCGCGCCTCGAGCTCAATTTCACGATTACGAGCAAGCGCAAACTGCTGGAACTGGTACAAGAAGGCCATGTTTCGGGATGGGACGATCCTCGCCTGCCAACCTTGAAAGGAATGCGACGCAGAGGATATCCGCCGGCGGCGATTCGGAATTTTTGCGATCGGGTCGGGGTAACCAAGAAGCAGACTGTCATCGATATGGGCGTACTCGAGAATTGTGTCCGCGAAGAACTCGATCGGACCGCACCACGCGTAATGGTGGTTCTTGATCCGGTCAAGCTCGTCATTGGTAATTTCCCAGAAGACGAAGTCGAATGGCTGGGCATACCGAATCATCCTAAAAACGAATCCTTCGGCAGGCGCCGGATTCCATTGACGCGCGAGATCTATATCGAGCGCAACGATTTTATGATCGATCCGCCGAAAAAATTTTACCGCCTCTCAATCGGCACCGAAGTACGCCTTCGAAATGCTTACGTCATTCGCTGCGACGAAGTATTGACCGACGAGCACGGCAGCATCCGCGAACTGCATTGCTCTTACGATCCGGATACCGCCGGCGGTACCACGCCGGATGGGCGTAAGGTGAAGGGCATTATTCACTGGGTTTCGTGCGCATACGGGAAGCCGGTCGAGATCCGGCTATTCGACCGGCTGTTCGATGTGGCGGACCCGGGTGCCGAGCAAGATTTTCGGACCTGCCTGAACCCGGATTCGATACAGGTCATCGATCAGGCCATCGCCGAGCCTTCGATTATCGACGGCGATGTTTCGGTCTACCAGTTCGAGCGCGTCGGATATTTCAGCCGCGACGACGAGAGCACTGCGCAATCACCCGTTTTCAATCGCACGGTCAGCTTGCGCGACACGTGGTCGAAGCTGGCTAGCGGACAGCGCTGAAAATCGGTAGAGGGCCGCAGCAGGTGAACCCGGCCGGGTTATCTGTCCGTACGGCAGTCATCCGCCGTGCTTGTTAATTTCTCCGCAAGCGTCCAGACGCCGTCCCAATCATCCACCGGGCCGTGTTCCTGGTAATGCAGCGCGCGCTCGCGGAACAGCCGGCTCGGCCGATCGTTTCATTCCTTAACGATGCTGTGACATTTGGACACAATGGGCACGAGGACCTGATCCGACCTCAATACCCTTGCTCCGGTAGTAGACATCGAACATACCGCTCAGTACGCCCGCCATTGCGACTGCTTCAATCGGCGGTTGCTGAACTCCAGGGGCGGTCCCGGACTGGTTGGAAAATCACCGTCGCGAACCACGATCCGCGGGGTGCCTGATTTGACCGGCTCCGTTTGGTAGACTTTTGCCATCGGCTGCCCTGGTAGCTCAGGGGATAGAGCAACCGCCTCCTAAGCGGTAGGTCGCAGGTTCGAATCCTGCTCAGGGCGCCAACATGCTTTCCTTATTGACTACTGATTCGCGCGTATCGCATCCCGCAGCGTGTCGACGATGATACCAATTTCGCTTTCGCTCACCGTCGTCGACGGCCCGATGGCGACGATGTCCCCGCTGTAACGCACCATCACGCCGGCATCAAAACAGTGATGAAAGACGTTCATTGCCCGGATCGATGCTTGGCCCTCGATCGGTTGGAACTCGACCGCTGCCGCAATACCGAGGTTCCGGACATCGATGACCTTGGGTTCGTCGCTGAGCGAATGGATGGCGTCCTCGAGCACCGGTTCGAGCATCCGCGCCCGCTGGAATAGGCCTTCCTCTTGATAGACGTCCAGCGTCGCCACCGCGGCCGCGCAAGCCAGCGGATGTCCGGAATAGGTATAGCCGTGGAAAAATTCAACGAGGTGTTCCGGACCCTGCATGAACGGTTCGTAGATCCCATCGCCCACCAGGACGCCGCCGAGCGGAACCATGCCGCTGGTGACGCCTTTGGCGAAGCTGATGATGTCCGGCATCACGTCGAATCGGGTCGGCGAAAACAGTTCGCCGAGACGTCCGAAAGCCGTGATGACCTCGTCAAAGATCAACAGGATCCCGTGACGATTACAGATCTCGCGCAGGCGTTTGAGATAGTCGGTAGGCGGTACGATGACCCCCGCCGATCCCTGCATCGGCTCGACGATGACTGCCGCGATGGTTGAAGCATCGTGCAGGGCCACAATGCGTTCCAAATCGTCCGCCAGGTGCGCGCCCCATTCGGGCTGCCCGCGCGTGAACGCCATATGTTCAAGATCATGCGTATGAGGCAGGTGATCGACGCCCGGAACCAGTGCGCTCGCGAACGCCTTTCGATTGGGTGTCATGCCCCCAACCGAAATACCGCCGAAGCCGACACCATGATAGCCCTTTGCGCGGCCGATCAGCCGAAAGCGGCCGCCGTCGCCGCGTGCCTTGTGATAGGCAATCGCGATCTTGAGCGCGGTGTCGACGGCTTCCGATCCGGAATTGACGAAAAACACGTGCTTGAGATCCCCCGGCGCGGCATCCGTCAACTTATTCGCGAGTTCGAACGCCTTGGGATGATGCGCCTGAAAGGCGACCGCATAATCCAGTTCATCCAGTTGCGCTTTGACTGCTTCGACGATTTTCGGATGACGGTGTCCCGCGTTGCAGCACCACAGGCCGGAAATGGCGTCCAGTATCTGTCTGCCGTCCGGTGTCGTGTAGTACATGCCTTCCGCGCGGCTCACCAGGCGTGGGTGCTTCTTGAAATAGCGGTTGTGGGTAAAGGGGAGCCACAGGGCCTCCAGATCCGGGATGTTCTCGGCGGATGAGAGGCGTTCGGTGGGCTCGCTCATCTTACGTCACTCCAATAACGACTGGTGTTGACGGTACTCGCTTTACTCTACCGCTGCGGCCCGTAGGCGACAAGAACGCCGGCGGTGCGACCGGCGTGTTTCGAAGCCGGCTTCAGCACCGGATCCGCTCGGATTCGGGGTCGTATAGGGGTTGCAAGGAAGTGATCGCCGGTATCCGCTCGCCTGCCACTTCAATTTCGTAGGCGCCGCTGTTAACGAAGACATCGTCGACGCCTTCGGAACAGTTTACGTAACCGAGTCCGATCGCAGCGCCGAGGGTGTGACCGAACATGCCCGACGTGATGTACCCGACGATGCGGTCATCCCGCCAGATAGGTTCGTTTTGGAACAAGAGCGGCCCGGGATCGGAGAGCTTAAATTGCACCAGGGCCCGTGTCGGCGCTGCTTTGAGTTGCTGCATCAGGGCATCACGCCCCAGAAATCCGCGGCGTTTTTCGGGCTTGACGACGAACATGAGGCCCGCTTCGAGCGGCGAATCTTCATCACAGATATCGTGTCCCCAATGCCGGTACGCTTTCTCCATGCGCAATGAATTCAAAGCGTGGTAACCCGCGTGAACGAGTCCGAATGCCGTGCCCGCCGCGACGATCGCTTCGTAGACGCCCAGGGCGAATTCCGTAGGCACGTACAATTCCCACCCGAGTTCGCCCACAAAGGTGATGCGCGAGGCACGAACGCGCGTGTAACCGAGCTCGATCTCTCGGCTCGAGGCAAAGGGAAACCCGGGATGCGATAGATCATCGGGCGACAGCGACTGCAGAAGATCGCGCGACCTGGGCCCCATGATCGACAGGACCGCGAAGGCGGATGTCACGTTTGACAGGAAGACGTGGCTGCCGTCGGGGATCTGGCGTTCGAGCCAGTGATAATCACGGACCTCGGTCTCGCCGGAGGTCACGATCAGGAAATCATCTTCGGCGAGGCGCGTCACCGTCAAGTCGGCTTCGATGCCGCCGCGTTCATTCAGCCATTGCGTATAGACGACGCGCCCGGGTGCCACCGCGATGTCGTTCGCTGAAACCCAGTTAAGCACCTGTTCGGCGTCGCGACCCTGCAGGCGAAACTTGGCGAAGGAGGTCTGATCGAACAACGCGACATTCTCTCGTACCGCAGCGTGCTCCGCCGCCGAATACTCGAACCAGTTTTCGCGCCCGTAGCTATGCTCATAGCGCGGATCGATGCCTGCGGGCGCATACCAGTTGGGGCGCTCCCAGCCAAAGCCGAGTCCGTGACAGGCGCCGCACGCGACCAGGCGATCGTAAAACGGCGAGCGGCGTACCCCACGCGCGGTTTCATTCTGGTGGAAGGGCCAGTGCGTCGCATAGAGCAGGCCCAAGGATTCCTTCACACGGTCGTGTAGGTATCTGCGATTGGTCTGGAATGGCATATTGCGCCGGATATCGACCTCCCACAGATCCATCGATGGGTGACCGTCGCGGATCCATTCGGCGAGCACTTTGCCGATACCGCCGGCCGACTGGATCCCGATCGAATTGAGGCCCGCGGCGACAAAACAGTTGTCGAGATTCGGCGCTTCGCCGAGGTGGTAGCGAACGTCCGGCGTAAAGCTCTCCGGCCCACAGAAGAACGTTTGAATACCGATATCGGCGAGGATTGGCATGCGGTGCAAGGCCATCTCTAAGATAGGCTCGAAGTGTTCGACGTCGTCCGGAAGCTGATCGAAGCAAAAGGACTCCGGTATCCCGTCCATGCCCCAGGGTTTCGATTCGGGTTCGAAGGCTCCGAGCAGAATCTTGCCCGCGTCTTCCTTATAGTAAGCACAGGCGTCGTAGTCGCGCAGTACCGGGAGCTCGCGAATGTCGCCTTCGAGTGGCTCCGTGACGATGTAGAAGTGCTCGCAGGCATGCAGTGGTACTTGAACGCCGACCGTCGCCGCTAGTTCGCCGGTCCACATGCCGCAGCACAGCACGACGTACTCGGCCTCGATCACGCCGCGCTCTGTTTCAACACCGCGGATCTTGCGGCCCTGCGTCAAAATCGATTGGACCTTCGTGTCTTCGAAGATTCGTGCGCCGCCCATTCGCGCTCCGCTCGCTAGGGCCTGCGTAACGTCGACCGGGTTCACCTGGCCGTCGGACGGGATCCGGATCGCCCCGATCACATCACCGGTATAGATCAGGGGATAACGCGCTTTGACCTCGTCCGGCGTGATCACGTCGACACGCAGGTCGAACACCTTCGCCATCGACGCCATGCGCTTCAACTCCTCAAAGCGCCCGTCGGTTATCGCCAACGATATCGAGCCGTTCTGCTTAAAGCCCGTCGCCTGGCCGGTTTCCTGTTCGAGGTCGGTATAGAGTTCCGCGGTGTACTTCGCGAGGCGGGTCATGTTGCGGGAACCGCGAAGCTGCCCCACGAGACCCGCGGCGTGCCAGGTGGTGCCGCAGGTGAGCTGCCGGCGCTCGCACAGCACCACGTCCTCGATACCGATTTTCGTCAGGTGGTAGGCCATGGAACAACCCACGATGCCGCCTCCCACGACGACGACCTCCGCCCGGTCCGGAATTGCATCAGTCACTATGCCATCCTCACGTTTATGTTCGAAGCATTAAAAGGCGTACGCGCGGCTATGGGAAGCGCCTGTTTCGGTGATCGTCCTTGGCCCGGCGATAGGCTGTCGCGCACCCGGGCTCTCGGCACGCATGTCGAATTCCCTTGAGCGGCGTGAGATCCTTTGGTCGATGAACGAAACCCTCACAGTCATTCCTGTCATAAACCTCGCCTTTGCATTCGCCCCGGTTGGCGCGGTTGCGTTTGTTCTGTGGCGATGGTCCGCTGGAAGTGGTGCAGCCATCTACGCAACGGCGAGGATGATCGTACAGCTCGCACTCATCGGATACGTATTGACCTATGTTTTCGAGACGGATAGCGCCGGCATCGTCATTGCTGTTCTTGCAATCATGCTCGGAGCGTCGAGCTGGATCGCTCTGAGGCCACTCGAATCCCACGGCCGCGGCCTGTATTTGAAGACGTTCTTAGCGATTGCCATCGGCGGCGTGTTCACGCTTGCAATCGTCACGATCGGCGTATTGAGGCTCGACCCCTGGTTCGCGCCGCGCACGGCGATCCCGATCGCCGGCATGATCTTTTCCAGCGCAATGAATACCGTAAGCCTTGCCGCGGAACGCTTCGAAGCGGAACGAAGGAACGCGGTGAGCTATGAACTGGCGCGCAAGCGCGCGCTCGAAACCGCCCTCATCCCAATGGTAAACGTGTTTCTCGCCGTCGGTTTGGTATCGCTTCCGGGAATGATGACCGGGCAGATACTGTCTGGCGTAGAACCACAGATTGCCGTTCGTTATCAAATCATGGTCATGTGTATGACTTTCGGCGCCGCCGGGATCGCGGCCATCGCCTATCTGCTCTTCATGAAGCCGCACGAATAACGGCTTACGTGGATGGTGAAGATGCGAGACCAGTCACCAAACCCCAATGATCCCGATCGCCAGCTCGCGAAAACGGGTGTGGCGAATAACTCGAGTCGCTCTCTCTTTTTCGAAGTTGGATTAATTTTTCCGTCTCCGGCACTCTTCACGCCTCGGAAATAATACATGAGAGGTAAACATCATGGCGGAAACCTGCAAAGGTAAAGTTGCACTTGTCACCGGCGGCGGATCCGGGATCGGCCGAGCGAGCGCCGTCGCGCTTGCGCGTGAAGGCGCGCAGGTGCTGATCGCAGACCTCAATCTGGCCGCTTGTAAAGATACGGTCAGCCAGATTGAAGCCGGCGGTGGCGAGGCGCTTGCCTGGCAGGTCGACGTATCCGACGAAACCGGTGTTGAGTCGATGGTGCAAAAGACCGTCGACCACTTCGGCCGCCTCGATCTCGCCTTCAATAACGCCAGCATCGGCGGCGGCATGGGAAAAACTGCGGATTACGATACCGCTACTTGGAACCAGGTAATCGCCGTCAATCTGACGGGGGTATGGTTTTGCATGAAGTATGAACTTCGGCAGATGATGGCCCAGGGTAATGGGGTGATCGTGAACACGGCGTCAGTCGCCGGGCTCGTCGGCATGAGTCATGCTCCCGCCTACTGCGCGGCCAAACACGGCGTCGTCGGCCTCACCAAGAACGCCGCCATGGAATACGCGAAGTCCAACATCCGCGTCAACGCTGTATGTCCCGGCGGCGTGCACACGAACATGACTGAAGCCGCTGAAAAGGAGATTCCGGGCTTCCTCGACAAGCTCGCAAAGCACGAACCGATGGGGCGCCTGGCCGAACCGGAGGAAATTGCAAGCGCCGTCGTGTGGTTATGTTCCGACGGCGCATCGTTCATGACGGGACATGCGCTCGCTGTGGATGGAGGTTTCGTGGCGCGGTGAATCAGACCCGAAATCGGAGTAAGAGACAGCTTTGCAACCCGAGCATTCTTCGATCGTTCAGATAACGAAATGAATATTCTAGGTATTTCCGCCTACTATCATGATAGCGCAGCCGCGTTGATCCGCGATGGTGGAATTATCGCCGCCGCGCAGGAAGAACGCTTTTCACGCAAGAAGCACGACGCCCGGTTTCCCGGGAGCGCGATTCGCTATTGCCTTGATGAGGCGGGCTTGAATCTCGGCGATGTCCATCGGATAGTCTTCTACGATAAGCCACTACTCAAATTCGACCGCCTGATGGAAACCTACATGGCGTACGCTCCAGTGGGATTCCGCTCTTTCGTCGCCGCGATGCCAGTTTGGCTTAAAGAAAAACTCTATTTAAAAACGGAGCTCAAAACCGCTTTGGCCGAGATCGGCGCGTGTAAAGTCGCCGAACTCCCGCCGCTGATGTTCACCGAGCATCATGAATCCCATGCGGCGTCGGCTTTTTTCCCCAGTCCCTTCGAGCGCGCGGCCGTACTGTGTCTCGACGGTGTCGGGGAATGGGCGACGACCACGGTATGGTTGGGAGAAGGGAATACGCTCGAGCCGCAATGGCGCATCGATTTCCCCCACTCCCTGGGACTCCTCTATTCCGCATTCACCTACTACACGGGATTCAAAGTCAACTCGGGTGAATACAAACTGATGGGCCTCGCACCCTACGGTAAGCCGCTCTATACCCAAAAAATTCTGGACAATGTAGTCGACATCAAGGACGACGGGACCTACCGCCTCAATATGGATTACTTCGATTACACGACCGGGCTGACGATGACGAACGCCCGCTTCGACGCCTTGTTCGACGGTCCGCCGAGGCAGGGCGAGACACCGCTGACGAGGCGCGAAATGGATATCGCGGCGTCGATTCAATCGGTCACCGAAGAAGTGGTGTTGCGTCTCGGGCGAACCATCCAGCACGAGATGGATGTGCAATCCCTCTGCATGGCTGGAGGCGTTGCGCTCAATTGCGTGGCCAACGGGCGGCTGCTGCGAGAAGGGCCCTTCGAGGACATCTGGATCCAGCCGGCGGCGGGCGACGCAGGCGGTGCCCTTGGTGCGGCACTCGCGGTATGGCACGAGTTTTTCGGCAAGGAACGGTCCGTCAACGGCAGCGACGCGATGGCAGGTTCCTATCTCGGTCCCCGTTTCACCGACGAGGAGATCCGCGCCTACCTCGATTCCGTCGAAGCGAAATACGAGGTCGTGGACAAAGCCGTGCTTTATTCACGCATTGCCGAGGTTCTGGCTGACGAGCATGTGGTCGGTTGGTTCCAGGGCAGGATGGAGTTCGGCCCGCGGGCGCTCGGTGGGCGATCGATCATCGGCGATCCGCGCAGCCGCAGCATGCAGTCCGTGATGAACTTGAAAATCAAGTATCGAGAGTCGTTCCGGCCGTTTGCCCCGGCGGTGCTGAGCGAGCGCGTGTCCGAATGGTTCGATCTCGACCGGGCAAGTCCCTACATGCTACTCGTTGCCGATGTCGCGGCCAACCGCCAGATCCCGATGACAGAAAACGAGCAGGCGCTCTTTGGAATCGAAAAGTTGAACGTGTCGCGATCGGAGATCCCGGCGGTCACGCATGTCGATTATTCGGCGAGAATCCAGACAGTACACAAAGAGACGAATCCCGGTTTCTATATGCTGCTACAGGAGTTCGAGCAGCGAACGGAATGTCCCGTGCTGGTCAACACCTCCTTCAACGTCCGCGGAGAACCGATCGTGTGCACGCCCGAGGACGCCTATCGCTGCTTCATGCGTACGGAGATGGATTATCTGGTGCTCGAAAATTACGTCCTAGCCAAAACCGAGCAACCCGCCTGGGACGAGGATGATTCCTGGAAGGACAAGTTCGAGCTGGATTGACCATGGCCCAAGCTACCGATATTCCGGAACTCGACGCCAAAGGTCTCAGGCAGTTTGCGTTTACCATGGGCGCAATCATCGCGACCCTGTTTGGCGTGCTGCTGCCCTGGCTCTGGAATGCTTCCTATCCGGTGTGGCCCTGGACCCTCGCATGCTTGTTCGCCACCTGGGGCGCCGCGGCGCCGACGAGTTTGCGCCCCGTTTACCGCGCATGGATGCGCTTCGGATTACTGCTGAACCGCATCATGACGCCCGTGATACTCGGCGTTGTGTTTTATCTGGTGATCACGCCGATGGCCGTGCTCACGCGCATTCGAGGACGAGATATGATGGCGCGATCGTTTGACGCCGAATCCAAGAGCTATCGACTCGAGAGCACGCGCTCGTCAGTCCAGAAGATGGAGAAGCCTTACTAATGCTGGACCTCTTAAAAGACCTCTGGGGCTATATGCGCGAGAACAAGAAATACTGGCTTGCCCCGATCATCATCATTATGGTTTTGCTGGGTGGGCTGATCGTGTTAGCGCAAGGATCCGCCGTGGCGCCGTTCGTCTATACCTTGTTCTGAACGTGAGAGTGATCCGAATTGCGGGATGCCGGGCTAACATTCGCCCGCAAGCGGGCCCCTACGGTGCTCGAGCGCGGCGCTAAAAACATTCGCCGTAGGAGCCCGCTTGCGGGCGAATAAACCTGCCTGAAACCGCATCACGCCCAGTGTGCGGCGCTGCGCCGCTCCATTGCTGCCCTGAAATCACGCGTCGAATTGGGTAGGAGCTCGCCCGTACCCCAGTTGCAGATCACACCGTAGCGCCGGATGACGTCGTATAGATCGATTTCACCGTCGCGGAAACGCTGCGCCACGGATTCGGGATCTTCTCGCAGCCACCCGCATCGTTTGGCGGCGATCGTTTCGCGTGCCTTGCACGTCGCTTCTTCATCGACCTCGTATTCCGCGAGATCCTCGTCGATGACCTTGATGACGACGCCGTAATCCGTCCGAGCGCGCTCGACGGACACATAATCGTCTTCGACGTCCGCCTTGACCTTTTCGGGATCGCGCTTCAGGGGATCACCGTAGCCACCGCCGCCTGCCGTTCCACGCCGGAAGCGCGCCCCCTTTCTGACCGATACGTTGGAAAAAACAGCGCCGAGAAATTCCTCTTTACCGCCGTATTCCATCCACAGCCCGTGCGGCCGCGACGGCAGACCGCCCTCGATACCCCACACTACGGAACGTTCGCGATCGCAGAAATAGGAGAACACACAGTCCTCGGCATCGAGGATCGTGCCTTGCTTATCAAGGCCCACACCGCCCCTGAATTCACCCGGACCGGCACTGTCGGTGACGATTTCGAAGCGGTCGGTGCGCACCGGACACAGGCGTTCCTGGCCCTCCACGGGCTGGATCATGAGACCCACGCCGAAGCATGACGAGGTGGCGCCAAGCCCGTCCTTGCCGTTGCGTCCACCCCAACCGCCGGACAGCCAATCATAAAGCATGAAATAAGGCCGGTTCGGATAGCGCGCATCGTAGCCGCCAGTCTGCAGGTATTCGATGTTGAAAGCGCAGGCCATGGCCCGTTCGGGCATGAGCTTCGACCACAGCTCGAAGATTGAATTCATGATCTTCTCGAATGGCATGACGAAACCGCTGACGGCAACTGGCCAGCGGGCGCTGACGATGGTGTCGTGCGGAACCGTTACGCTAATCGTGCGGTAAAGGCCCGAGTTCAACGGAATTTCGGGAAAGAATGTCTTCATACCGGCGACGATGGCGGCGAACGTGCCGCCGAAGGCGCAGTTGTACATGGATCCAATCGTGGGATGTGATCCGGTGAGGTCGAATTCGACCTCATCGCCGCGAATGATCATTTTCACGCGGATGGGGATCATGCCTTCTTCGCCACTTGGATCCTGATCGACGAAATCGACCGTCTGCCATTCGCCGTCGGGCAGTTCGGCCAGGCGCTGCCGAACGGCACGTTCGACGTAGTCCTGCACCTCGGCAAACGCGGTCTTGATGGTCTCGACGCCATACTTGTCCGCCAGGCGCAGGATTTCGCGCTCGGCGAGTTTACAGGCCTGGGTCTGGGCAACCATGTCGCCGATGATGGCGGACGGATCGCGAGTATTCTTGGCGACGAGATTGGCGACGTCGGCGCAGTACTCGCCGCGACGCCAGATCTTGACCGGCGGCACGCGAATACCTTCCTTGAACATCTCGCTCGCGGTCACGTCGAAGGAGCCCGGCACGCTGCCGCCCATGTCCGCCCAATGGCCGTTGGCCTGGCTCCATGCGATCAATTCGCTGCCGCAGAAGATCGGCACGAGCACACGTGTGTCGCTGAAATGGGTACCGCCGATATAGGGATCGTTGACCAGGAACACGTCGCCCGGATGAATATCTCCGTCGAAATCCTCGATCACTGCTTTGCAGGTGTAATGCAGGGTGCCGACGTGTGCCGCCAGGTCCTGATTGCCCTGCGCCACCGTATTGCCGCGGGCGTCACACAAACCATTCGAGAAATCACGGTTGTACACCACGAAGGAGTAGCAGGTTCGCCGCACCTGTTCGGCCATCTGGTCGACGATCGTAATGAAGGCATTTCGCAGAACCTCGAACGTGACCGGGTCCAGGCTTGTGATCTTTTTCACGCGCTCGTCCATACGACTTTACACGGTGATCCGCAGATTCAACCATTCATCAACGTTCACCGTCGCGCCCGGCGGTACCAATGTGGTCGAATCGAGTTGTTCGACGATACAAGGTCCCTCGATCTCCATTCCAGCGAGGAGAGCATCGCGAAGGTATACCGGCGTCTCGAGAGTCTCGTTGGCGTTATCGAAAACGACCGGACGTTCGGCGTAGGGGGAGCTGGTTCCGCCGCTCGGTTCATAGCGTTTGAGTTCGACTTTCGGGGTCAGGCCAATCGCCGTTAGGTTGAGTCGGAAGATCTCGAGTGCAACCCCCTCGCGCTTGTATTTGTATTCCCGCAGGTGCGCTTCCTCGAACGCTCGCACCACTTCGTCGATGGAGACGAAGGGCGCGGGAACCGGTACCGCGATCGATCGCCACTGACCCGCATAACGCATATCGATCGAGCGCTGCAGCACCCGCTGTCCGGGTCCGACGCCTTCGCTCTGCAGCCGCTCGTGCGCCTCGGTTTCGAGTGCTCCGTATGCCTCTTCGATAGCGGCCGGATCGACGCAAGTCGTCTCCTCCAGGTACACCAGGGTGATGTCGTGTCGAATATCAACCAGCAGGCAACCGAGCGCCGAGGTGACGCCGGGGTTGGGCGGAATGATCACGGTCGGGATCGACAGGTCGCGGGCGAGCGCAGCACCGTGCAGAGCGCCTGCGCCGCCGAACGCAATCAGGGCGAAATCGCGTGGGTCGTATCCGCGCATGATGGAAACGAGGCGGATAGCATCCGCCATGTTGGCGTTGGCCACGTCGATGACGGCTTTCGCGGCCTCGGTTTCGCCTGCTCCCAAAGGTAATGCGACGTGACGGGTGAGCGCCGCCCGAGCGAGCGCCGGATCCAGACGCAGAGCACCGCCCGCGAGTCCGCTGCCGAGCCGGCCCAGCAGCAGATCAGCATCGGTATTCGTGGGTTGTTCACCACCTTGGCCGTAGCATGCGGGTCCGGGGCGCGCACCGGCTGATTGCGGCCCGTTGCGCAGTGAACCCGCGTCGTCAATCCAGGCAATGGAACCCCCGCCCGCGCCTATCGTCTTGATATCGATGCTGGGGAAACAGATCGGATGACCGTATTCGATATACCACTCTCGCGTGACGGTCGAATCGCCGCCGAAGACCAACGAGACGTCGGTACTCGTTCCACCCATGTCGAAACCGATGGAATTTTCGAATCCGCAAAGCGTAGCAATGTACTTGCTCGCCACCGCACCGGCGGCGATGCCCGACCCGGCCAGGCGCGCGGCCTGACGGTCGAGGGTATTAGGTGTCATGACGCCGCCGCCGCTATGCAACAACAAAAGATCGTTGCCGTAGCCTCCGTCGCGCAGCCTTTTCTGCAGGCGCAGGGCGTAGGCACCGATAACCGGGTGCACGACGGCATTCACGACCGCCGTTGAAAATCGATCGTGCTCAAAAATCTCGCACAGCACGTCAGCAGAATTCGATACGGCGACGCCCGAGAGCTCTTCGGCCAGTATCCTTTTCATTTCACGCTCGTTGGCGGGGTTCGCAAACGAGTTCATGAAGCAAATGGTGACGGCCTCGTAAGACCGCCGTCTCAGTTTTCCAGCTAGTTCGCGCGCGGCCGCTTCATCGACCGGCATTTCGACCTCGCCAAGCGCCGTGGTGCGTTCGATAAACGGCAGGCGATCGCGCCGCCTTATATAAGGTGGCGGATTGTCCTTGTAGGCGTCCCAAAGGTCTTGTTTCGTCGATCGCCCGATCTCGATGACGTCGCGAAAGCCTTCCGTCACGACCATTGCGGTCGACGGCAGCTGGCGGGTGATGAGCGCATTGGTCCCCACGGTCGTGCCGTGGGCGAAGAGCGTGACGTCTTCGAGATCAACCCCTATCTTGTCGATGCCGCTCAGCGCCGCGTCGATCGGATCCTCCGATGAAGCGACTTTGGCAATTTCGAGCATACCGGTATTTTCATCGAGCACGCAGATATCGGTAAATGTCCCACCGATGTCGACGGCGACGCGCAGCCTGGGCATGACCGTTCCTCTTTACTTACCGCGGAGACAGAAATCCGGATTCAGGCAGCCGATTGCTTGCGCGCCTCGCCGAATGTGGCGAAGGGCTCACCCGGCGCCGGGCGTCGATGGAATCGTCCGTCCTTCATCACCGCGGTAATACGGGCGATGTCCTGCAGGATCGATACGTCGGCGAGCGGATCGCCGTCGACGATGATCAGATCCGCCAGATAAGCTACCTTGACGCGGCCTATCAGCTCACCGCCGGCACCGGCCCAGGCTTCGCCGCCATAGGCAGTCGCGGCGCGCAGTGCCTCGAAAGGTTGCATGCCGAACAGATTCACCATGTGCTCGAGATCCCGCGCATCGGTACCGATCGGCAGCCAGGCAAAACCATAATCACCGAAAGGCAGAACCTTGATGCCTGCCTTGTGCATCTTCTGCATATTCTCGCAGCCTGCCTCGAGTTCGCGCTTATTACCCATCGCCTCGGCGATCTCGGTCGTAATGCCCCAATCGCCGGCTTCATAAGTCGTGTTGTAGCGGGCCGCGATGGCGGGCGTCACCCAGTGCTTGTCGGCGTATTTGGCCAGTTCCTCGATCGTTGCGTCTGTCGCAAAAGTTGCATGATTGATGAACTCGACGCCATAGCGGATGCACTGCAGAACGCCACTGTCGGTATGGGCGTGGGCAGCAACGCGTTTACCCAGATTCAAGGTCGTCTCGCAGATGGCCTTGACCTCGTCGGTGGTCATCGGATTGACGTATCCCGGAAGACGGCCGAGGGTGAAGCTGTCGCCGGAGTTATTGAACTTGACGATATCGACGCCTTCCCGAATCAATTCTCGGATCGATTTGCGGAATTCGTCAGCGCCGTTGCACACCAACCCGATCGAAGGCACGTACCGGTCGAGCTTCGAATCATCGCCGACACCGCCGCTGACCGTGTATTCCGGCGTGCACGCACGTATACGCGGCCCCGGAAATTCGCCTTTGTCGATCGCGTCGCGAGCCGCGATTTCGAGCCGTGGTTTTGCCGAAGCCATGCCGATAGCCGCCGTGAAGCCGCAATCGAGATAGGTTTTCGCATTACGCATCGTGACCAGCATGTGTTCCTCGACCGGCAGTGCGTTGATATCCGCCAGACTCGTGGCGTTACTGTAGGTGAAATGGCAGTGCGGATTGATCATGCCGGGCATCAGACAGGCGCCGCCGCCGTCGATGACTTCGGACACGCCGTCGCGGGCAATGCTCTCGCCTTCGAGCGCGACCGTCTTGATTCGATTGCCCTCGACCAGGACCTCGCCAGGCACGAGCGCGGACGACTCGCCTTCCAATACATTCACGTTACTGAACAGGATCGTGCTCATGCTTTCCTCCTGACGGCGGTTTAATGCCGTGTACGGATTCAGATCGGCGGCGTGACTACCGTGGGTTTTTGTAACAACGGCCCGGAAATCGAGTTCCGCGCCGGCTCGCCGGCTTCGACCGACCAATACCAAACGCCAAAGTCAATCAAATCAGGTATGTCGGCGGTAATCAATCGGCTGCAACAACAAATATCACAGCACCTGCCCCGCAGCGCGGCCTCGCAAGTATTGCTATAGCTGTTGAGGCAGGCAAATCCCTTGGTATTAGGCCTGCGTCCGGACGCTAACCCGGGTCGAGGGCAGCTGCAGGCCAGTAAGCAGTACTGGCGGACATACTCATCCGCGTGGCCTATCCTACCGCCGTCATCGACCTCCACGTCCGGTTCATTACGCAAATCGCGGATTCCAATTAGACTCCTACAGGTGAGCGCTCTCAGAATTTTCTCCTACCTGCCGAATCCGCGCCTCTTCAAGGCGACCATTACCGCTCGCCTGAATGGCGTAAGCCTCGAAATCCGCGGCGCGAAACCATCTGAACTCGCCGAGTGGTTGTGGGATTTCGACGCTCACCCCTTGAACGATGCCGACCGTGCGGATCAATCGACCGTGCGTACCGCGCGCAAGGGATTTACCGGTGAGATACACAAGACCAACGACTTTTTGCAGGCACACCCGTTTGGCACGGTACCAGCCGCTTTCGACCCCAGCGGACGAATCGGAATTTTCGAGTCGAACAGCATTATGCGCGCCGTTGCCCGCCTCGGCGAAGCGCGGCTGCAGCTTTACGGAGACGATCCCTACTCAACAACCCGAGTCGACGCATTCCTCGATTCGAGCCTGGTTTTCGCGCTCGAAAGCCAGCGCTACCTCTTCGCGCTCCGCGGCAAGGGCTCGCTCGCGGGCGCACACGACGAGATGACCGCTGCTTTCGAAGCTTACATGGGAGGCATCGACACAGTCCGCGGGACATCGTCGGTATTCATTGCCGGAAACACGATGACGCTTGCGGATATCTGCTTCGCATGTGAATTGACATTGTTCGCACTCGAACGCCACGAACACGCCCGGCTCGAAGCGGTTGGACGCCGGCCGATCATAGGCCAAACCTCGCGCGAGGCTTATCCCCGCGCATTCGAACACTATGAGAAGCTGATGGCTGAGCCGACTTTCGCAGAGGATCTTGGGCCGTACCGCGAAAAAATGACATTGGCGAAAATATTCGCCTGAATACGACGCTCCAAAGCCGGCTTTTCACAGACTGGGATGCGTCCGTGAGGCGTCGGGGAATTCGTCGCCATCTAACGCGTGGATGCCTGGACACTTCCGAGTCGAATCCGGAGATAATACGAACTACTAGGAATGACATTCGAAGCTATTTCGGATGTCTTTCGGGAAAATGCGTACAACGGATCGACGACAGGTGACCGCGTTCAAATCGTCGGCTGATAGTCCCGATGCTGTTGAATACTTTAACTCGTGAACGGGACGCCTGCAGCGGATTGCGCGAACGCGCCCAGTACACAGTTCGCTTAAGAAAGGCGTAGTTCTAAAACAAAATGGAAGGAGCAGATTAAATTGAGACTCTATGACTGCCAAATGGCACCCAATCCCCGGCGTGCACGGATCTTCATCGCCGAAAAAGGCCTCGATATACCTAAAAAGGAGATCAACATTCTCGAAGGAGAAAATCTTAAGGAAGATTACCTCAAGGTAAATCCCTGGGGCATGCTGCCGGCATTGGAGCTTGATGACGGCTCTGTCATTACGGAAGCACCCTGCATCTTTCGCTACCTGGAAAATCAGCATCCGGAACCGAACCTGTTGGGTAATGACCCGCTCGAATCGGCGCAGATCGAAGCTTGGGAGCGGTTTGCGGAAATGCAGGGCATGGCCGCGATCGGTGAGTTCTTTCGCAACCAGATGGACGTGCTCAAGGACCGCGCCATGCCAGGCTTTTCGGGCATCGCACTGATACCGGAGCTCGTCGAACGCGGCAAAAAACGGACGGCTTGGTTTTACCAGCAGCTCGAAAAGCGCCTCGGTGAATCGGAGTACGTAGGTTCCGATCGGTATACGGCCGCGGATATTACGGCCCAATGTGCCGTGGATTTCGCCAATGCCGCCGGACTGCCAGTCCCAGACGACTGCCCCAATGTCAGCCGGTGGCTAAAGGCCGTCGGTTCACGGGCAAGTGCCTCGGCCTGAGAAAAGGTAAGGGCGGGATGCCGGATTGAGGCGTAGCACCGTTTATCGTCTTGCGCCGGCCGGCGGGATAGGGCCGGCACAGGACGGCCATCCGAATTAGCGCCGCCAAGTACGTATACGGCCCGCGATGATGCGCGAAACGTTCGTAGATACCGGCATGGGTTCGCGGTTCCACTGGCATTGCTGGCGCCGCGACGTATCGAATTTCGCACTACTCAAGTATCGAGATTTCGACGGTTTTCTTGTCACGATGCAGCATTCGGGCACGCATTGGCTCAAATACATGATGAGCGTCGCGATCGCGAGTCAGCTCGATCTCCCGCCACCGCACTACATACACAACGATTCGAGCAACGATTTCATCGGACACCCGAAACACGAGCGTAGGCACCTCAAGGCGCCGCGGATCGCAAGCACCCACTCGATTCCACACGCCCTGTTCGACTCGCGAGTGCTGCGCAGATTAGCGAAATTTCCACATTACGGGCTGTTGGTGCGTGACATTCGCGGGGCCTTGGTTTCGAACTACGAAAAATGGAAGCTTTGTTACGGCGTATCGTTTTCCGAATATTTGCGAGGCGACCCGTCCGGAAAACGTTACATCATGGATATCTGGTGGTGTTTGCACTTTCTCAACCGGTGGTCCCGCGTGCGCAAGCGTTTTCCACATGAAACGCTCATATTAAAGTACGAGCGATTAAGTGAAGATCCCGCCATATCGATCGAGCAGATGTTTACCCATTTCGGCATCGTGATCGCCCATGATCATATCGAGTATGCGGTCGCCGAATCGAGTAAGGAAAAAATGGCTGACAGGTTGAATCCGGACGACCCCATTCGAAATATCGTGCGCGACAGCCACCAAGCACCCGACACATGGTTCAGCACCGACGACAGGCTGTTTTTCGATACCACTCTGGCTCGATACCTTTGTGACGATTTCGGATATCGCTACAGTTGGTGATTGCGGATTACAGAAGATCAAGCGGAGAAACAGGCAGTGAACAATTCCTTCATCGAAGTCCAATCGCAAGACGGCGGCCGCTTCAACTGCTACCTGGCGGCGCCGGCAAACGGCAGCGGCCCCGGGCTCGTCCTGCTCCAGGAGATCTTCGGGATCAATGCCTTCATGCGCGCGACCGCCGATCGTTTCGCGGAAGAGGGTTATGTCTGTATCATCCCCGACCTTTTCTGGCGTATCGAGCCGGGCACTGATCTCGGCTACAACGCGTCCGGCGTCGAGAAGGCCTTGGACCTGCGCGCTCGGTTCGACGTCAATCAGGCCGTCATCGATATCGGCGACGCTATCGAAGCCTTGCGACAGCACGACGCCCAGGTCGGAAAGATCGCTTGTGTCGGTTATTGCCTGGGCGGATTGTTGGCCTATTTAAGCGCGGCACGGCTCGATATCGACTGCGCAGTCAGTTACTACGGCGTCGGGATCGAGGAATATCTGCAGGAAACCAACGCGATAGAACGGCCCTGCGTGCTGCACCTCGCCGAGTCAGACTCCAAAGTGCCGGCTAAAGCCCAGAGCGCGATTCAATCAGCGGCCGCGGACCTCCCGCAGCTGCGCACTTATTCCTATCCGGCCTGCGGTCACGCGTTCGCAAATCCGCTCAGAGACAGCTACGACAAACCCGCCGCGATGATGGCGTATTCCCGTACGCTCGCGGCGCTACGTAAGGAAATGGGTCCGATCTACGACCTTTCGGCTCTATGGGAAAAACACACTGAATACGAATTCGCCGCGCGCGACGTCGATCGCACCATGGCGACCATGGTCGACGAACCGTATGTCAACCACGTACCGACTATGACCGGCGGCGTCGGTTTCGATCACCTGAAGCGGTTCTATACGCATCACTTCGTGAATTCAAATCCCGAAGATACGCGCTTGATCCCTGTATCGCGCACGGTGGGCGCGGATCGACTGGTTGATGAAATGATTTTCTGCTTTACCCATACCCGCGAGATCCCGTGGATGCTGCCGGGCATCGAACCGACGGGGAAATACGTCGAGATACCGCTAGTTGCGATCGTCAATTTCCGCGGAGACAAGCTCTATCACGAGCACATTTACTGGGACCAGGCGTCGGTTCTCGTGCAAATCGGCAAACTCGACCCGAGCGGACTGCCCGTCGCGGGCATAGAGACCGCGAAGAAGCTCGTCGACGAACGGCTGCCATCGAACGGATTAATGGCCGAAGCCTGGGCGGCTAGCGAAGACAAACCGACTTGAAGTCAGCCGCCGCGGGATTAAATCCGCGACACTGCTCTGTCGCCGCGATAGACCTACCGAGAAGACGTCGCCTTGCAGTCTATTGACGGGATATTGCAACGCAATATTTCACTTAAGTTTCTTGCGTGACGACCGCTATCAAATACTGGATTTTGCTAAACAATTGGAGCCTATATTGGAAGGCCCATTGAAGAACATCTTGCGAAACCGATCACCGCCTTCTTCGTCATTGAGCTGTTCGGGGTGCGCGACCTTAATCGCGACCTGGCGGTCAATATAGGGGTCGTGGCCGAGGTAGACATTCCCCATGCTGCCGCGGTCAATTTCGGAAATGACGTTGCATTTTCCCAGATTTTCTGGAACTACTGAGCTCATTTGATATTCTTTTCGCTTCGGTCGAAGGCCAAGCGCTCGCGGCGGGGTTTGCAACCGGGTTGTACCCGTAGCGGTTCTATACCGCAGCAGTCGACATAGTAATTCATAACAGCAGCCTAAGATATTACAGACACACCCGGCGCCCATGAAAAGCGTGAACGATGCGGCCCTGCTTTCGCACCTTGAACCGGCGCACTTTGGAACCGGTTAATCCAAAAACAAACCCGGTTCGCCGCGGCGATGCCGCGGCGCGCTAAGATAGGCATCGAACAGCGAAGACGGCGCGCCCGCTCCAAGATGGCCATAGTCCCGTAGAATTTTGAGATCGGTCCTAGTGTGCTGTCCCGTGAAAAGTTGCGTAAGCCGCGCCGAATTTATTGTTGCTGGCAACGCGCGACGACGCCGTGTAGCGGACTTTACACAAGGAGGAGCGCGGCTGGAGGCAAAAAAGACCAGCGAATTATGAAAGTTTTCATGGGACAGGACACTAGACATGAATGATAAAGTCCGCTCCATTTGGAACGATCTGCAAAAGCGGGCGGAACCCCCGGCGCGATTGACGGATTTGTTCGAGCGGGAACCTGGCCGCGCCAGCAGAATGACCCTCGGCGCAGCCGGCTTGTCGATCGACTTCTCGAAGAACCTCCTTGACCCGGGAACGCAGGAGAGACTCGCCGACCTGGCGACTGCGGCCGGCTTGAACGGAGCCATTCAGACGATGTTCGAAGGTGGGATCATCAACCGCACCGAAGAACGCGCCGTCCTTCATACCGCGCTTCGGGCCGGACCGGATTGTGTAGCGTCGGTTGCGGGCGAACGGGTTGCACCGGAAATCGAGGCGGTCCTCACAAAAATGCATGAATTCGTCGACGTCGTACGTGACGGACGCTGGACGGGTTACAGCGGAGAACGCATTACCGATGTCGTGAATATCGGCATCGGCGGATCGCATCTCGGCCCCCAGCTCGCCTGCGAAGCATTACGCTACAACAGCTCCGCCGTTCCGCGTCCGCATTTCCTGGCCAATGTTGACGGCGGAGAATTCGACCGCATCGTGGCCCCGCTGGATCCCAAATCGACCCTGTTCATCGTTGCGTCGAAATCGTTCACGACTGTCGAAACACGCTTAAATGCAACTTCTGCACGGGCCTGGCTCGCCGAGCGATTTCCGCAAAAAAGGGCGATGGCCCGACACTTCGTCGCGGTGAGCGCAAACCCCGAACGCGCCATTGAATTTGGAATCGATGCCGGAAACGTGTTTCCGATGTGGGATTGGGTCGGGGGACGATACTCGATGTGGTCGGCGACCGGTCTGCCCATTGCGCTGACCGTGGGTATGGATGATTTCAAGGCGATGCTCGCCGGCGCCGCGGAAATGGACCGGCATTTCCTGCAGTCACCGTTCGCGGAGAACCTTCCAGTTATGCTCGGGCTGATCGGGATTTGGAACAATAATTTCCTTGGCGCGGAATCGTACGCGGTCGTGCCGTACGACGATCGCCTGAGACACCTGCCGGACTACCTGCAGCAGCTTGAGATGGAGAGCAACGGAAAGCGCGTGACCCTATCCAATGAGGTCATCGAAACCGGTAGTGCTCCTGTCACCTGGGGCGGACTGGGGACCAACGCACAGCACGCTTTCTTCCAACTGCTCCATCAGGGAACGCGTTTCGTACCGCTCGATTTCATCGTCGCCATGACGCACCCTTCCAGACGTTTCCAACACCAGGACATGCTGGTAGCCAATTGCTTCGCCCAGGCGGCGGGGCTCATGACTGGCCGCTCGGCAGTTTCTTCAGAGGAACCCGCGCCGCAGGGGATTGACAAACCACTGCACAAATCGATTCCCGGGAACAAACCCAGCAACATGATCACCATGCACGCCCTGACACCGCGAACGCTCGGCGCCCTGATCGCTCTGTATGAACACAAAACCTACGTACAAAGCGTCATTTGGAATATCAACGCCTTCGACCAGTGGGGCGTCGAAACCGGTAAGGACCTGGCCACCGAAATTCTCCAGGAGATTTCCAGCGGTCGCGTCGACGCTCGCCATGATGCCTCGACCGCGGCTTTGCTCCGACACTACATCGACAGCCGACGGCCCTAACGGGTTGATGAATGCCGGCGGGACATCCACAAAGATTTCAGCGCCGGATATAATCGGCACATGCCAAAACCTTTCCGACCGACGCCCGGATTGATCGCCAGCACGCTCATCGTCATCGCGTTCGGAGCGGGCGTCGCGCTCTCTTACCTGCAGACGCAACAAGGGGATGCGGCCATGGTCGAAGGCTTATTATGGCCCGACCCGCCGATAGTCGGCCCAGTTCACCTGATCGATCACGACAGCGCCCCTTTTACTCTCGATCGCCTGCGCGGTAAATGGACATTCTTGTTTTTCGGTTTCACCAGCTGCCCGGATATCTGCCCCACCACCCTGGAACTGCTCGCCCGTGCTCATGACAATCTCAAGACACACGACCGTTACCGCGCCGTCGGCCAAGTCGTTTTTGTTTCGGTCGATCCCGATCGCGACTCGCCCGAAACCTTGCGTGCGTACGTACACTATTTTCACAAGGACTTTATCGGCGTAACCGCCGCCGTCGAGGAGGTCGAGGAGTTTACGCGTGAACTTGGCGTTTTTTTCATGAAAGTTCCTCACGGCGGTGATGACTATAGCGTCGATCATTCCGCGGGAATTTTTCTGATTGATCCGGACCTCAGAATTGTCAGCGTCGTGACGCCGCCCCATTCGACGCCTGCAATCGTACGCCGATTCGACGAAATCAGCGCCTATATCGAATCAAGCTTGTGAACCGACTGTTGATTATGGCCGTCCTTCTCACGGCAGCTTCGGGAAAGCTCGCCGCTTGCGAAGGACTCGTGGCAGAGGAAGGCTGGGTACGTCAACCGCCGCCGGGAAGTAGGCATGCCGCCGCGTACGTCGTGCTGAGCAATATCGGAACGACACCGCTGCGCATAACAGGTATTCGCAGTCCGGATTTTACCTCGGCGATGCTGCACGAGACGCTGCATTCCGAAGGGCAGGCCCGCATGCGCCTTCTTGATGGCATCGATCTCGCGCCGGGTTCGAGATTTCGAGCCAAACCCGGGGGGCGCCACATCATGTTGAGCGGTCCGGAGACGCCATTGGGAGAGAACGTGTTAATCGAGGTCACTTTCGACTGTGGCCCAGACTCTTCACTGACCGCTTCTCTGCCCGTTCGCAGAAACGCGCCCGAATGAGCGGTTAATATACGAACGTTCCGTATGATTTTTGCGTTTGTTTCCCGTCTATTCGTACTCGTACAGTACGTTATTCCAAAACATGCGATCTCGAGGCTCACGGGTACACTTTCGCGGCTCCGGCTGTCCTGGATCACACACCTGGCCATCCGCATCTTCGTCAAGGCCTACGACGTCGAAATGGGCGAAGCCGCAGAGACCGATGTTCGGAGCTATTCGAGTTTCAACGCTTTTTTCACCCGTGCACTGGCGCCCGGCGCCCGGCCGCTGGCCGATGAGGGGGCGGCGATCGTGAGTCCTGCCGACGGAATCGTCAGTCAAATCGGCACGATCGATGGAACCTGCATCATCCAGGCGAAGGGCATCGACTATAAGCTGATGGACCTTTTCGACGGCGACGACGACCTCGCCAGCCGATTCGAAAACGGCAGCTTTGTCACTATTTATCTCGCGCCACGCAACTATCATCGCGTGCACTTGCCGTTGCCAGGACGTGCGCGATTTTTGCGTTATGTCCCCGGGACTCTATTCTCCGTCGATCACGTCACGACGCAAAAAGTTCGCCGCCTGTTTAGCCGAAATGAACGCGTTGCGGTTGTCTACGATACGCCCGGCGGTAGTTTTGCTTTGATCATGGTGGGCGCTCTCAACGTCGGCAGCATCGAGCTCACCTTGCCTGCGCCGACCCATTTCGCGAATCGTCCACAGCCCAATTACCCGCCCCAAGAGACCCACGAGCTCGATGCGGACCTGGCCGCCGGCGGCTCCGAATTCGGGCGCTTCAATATGGGTTCAACCGTCATCCTCGTGACCAGCCGCGGGCTCGTCGAATGGTCGGCGACGGCGAGCAGTCAACTAAAAATGGGAGAACCGATAGGACGGTTGCTGCCTCCAGGCTGAAGACCTCATAGGCAGGATCTTAGGGCTCGGTCGGATACGCAGAGGTAAGACGGAGCGACACAATGAAATAAAACCACCTTGGTCACAGAGACCACAGAGAAATACATTATATTTGTGACCTGTAAATGCTTTTTTATCCCTTCTCTGGGTCCTCTGTGATCTCTGTGGTTCATTGCGCCCGTATCTGGGAACTGGGGGCTTAAGAACCAACCTGTAGGTTGGGCCTAGTAAGACATCATCGCCGAGACGCAGACGGACATCAGGGTTCCGGGCAACAGCCCGAGCAATAGTATGGTGATGCCGTTCACGCTGAATATAAGCCGCACATCCTCGGTCGCGTGAATGGCATCAACTTCAGCGTCGGGTTCGTCGAAATACATGAGCTTGACCACCCGTAAATAGTAATAGGCACCGATGATCGAGAAAAACACGGCGACGGCCGCAAGCCAGGCATAACCTGCGGAGATCACTTCCTTGAGTACGAACCACTTAGCCCAGAATCCCGCGAACGGCGGGACGCCGGCAAGTGAAAACATCAATACCATCATGAGGAAGGCCAGCCAGGGGCTGCGCCTCGCCAGGCCGGCGAAATCCTGCAGCTGATCGGATTCATTCGTTGCCGAAGCCAGCAGGATAATGCAACCGAATGCACCCATGCTCATCAACGCATAGACGATAACGTAAAACATCGATGCCGCGTAACCAATCGAATTGGCCGCCAGGATGCCGAGCAGCAGAAAGCCCATATGCGCAATGGTCGAATACGCCAGCATGCGCTTCAGGTTGGTTTGCACGATGGCGACGATATTTCCGAGCGCTATCGAGGTAACGGCGAGAAGTATCAGCATGAGTCGCCAATCGTCAGCCAGGCTCCCAAGTCCATCGGCCAGGAGGCGTATAGCCATTGCGAATGCAGCCAGCTTGGTGGCGGACCCGATGAACAAGGTGACCGGCGTCGGCGCGCCCTGGTACACGTCCGGCACCCACATGTGAAAAGGTGCCACGCCCAGCTTGAACGCAATGCCGATCAGGACGAACACCAGGCCAAAGGTGAACATTAGACGGTCCTCGGCCGCAACCGTCCGTTCGGAAAGAACGCCAAGGTCCAGCGTTTCGGCGACCCCGTAGAGCATTGACATGCCATACAGCAGCATGCCCGAAGCCAGAGCGCCGAGGACGAAATATTTCATCGCCGCTTCGGAGGCCGGTATCGAATCTCGGTCCATTGCGACCATCGCGTACAGTGACAGCGACATTAACTCGAGGCCCAGGTATACGGTCAGCAGGCTATGTGCTGATATCAGCACCATCATGCCGATCGTGGCAAACAGGCCGAGGATGTAAAACTCGGTCATCGGCCGCTCGCGCCGCGAGAAGTATTCGCGCGCATAAAAGAACGCGAGCAGGACGATGACCATTAAAAACGCCTTGAGCACGGCGGACATCGCATCGAGTCGGAACGTGCCGCTAAAAGCGTTCATCGTATGTTCCGGAAACCACAACGCGATTTCGACGAGCACGACGAGCACGGATATTACCGCTGCCCAGAACGTCACCGCCGCCGAACGCGCTCCGCGGAACACGTCGACGAGCAACACCAGGCAGGCGAAGCCTGTCAATGTCATTTCGGGAAGTACGGTTAAGATCTCGTCCATCAAAGATCGACCCTAGGGCAATTTGGATTGGGATATCTGGATCACGAGATGATCGATACTGGCACCCATCATGTCGAACAGGGGTGCGGGTAATATGCCGAAAAAAAGTACGACAAGGGCGAGCGACGCCATGATGAACTTTTCACGTCCGTTGATATCCGTCAGATTCGCAACGGCCGTGTTCGCAACCGCACCATAGATCACGCGCTTATACATCCACAATGTATAGGCCGCTCCGAGTATCAGAGTCATGCCGGCCATGATCGCGTACCAGACGTTCGCCTTGAAGGCCGTCAAGATGACCAGGAACTCGCCGACGAAGCCTGAAGTGCCGGGCAATCCCGAGTTGGCCATGGCGAACAACATCATGTAAGCCGCGAAAATCGGCATGGTGTTGACGACGCCGCCATAATCCCTGATCTGGCGGCTGTGAACACGGTCGTACATGATGCCGACACAGAGGAACAAGGCGCTCGAGATGAATCCGTGTGAAATCATCTGGATCATGCCGCCTTCGATGCCCATCGCACTCTGCTGCCAATCGTTCGTGGAACTCGCCACTTGAAACACAACGAAGAATCCGAGCGTGACGAATCCCATATGCGAAATCGACGAATAGGCGATCAGCTTTTTCATGTCCTGCTGCACCAGTGCCACGAAGCCGATGTAGACGATGGCGATCAGGGACAATGCGATCATGAGCCAGTCCAGGGACGCCGAGCCATCCGGCACTATCGGCAGGCTGAATCTCAGGAAACCGTACCCACCCATTTTCAACATGACCGCCGCAAGGATGACCGAGCCCCCCGTCGGGGCCTCGACATGCGCATCGGGCAGCCAAGTGTGCACCGGCCACATCGGGATCTTGACGGCGAATGCAAGGAGGAAAGCGACGAATATCCACTGCTGCTCCACCAAGGTGAACGCTGCATCATGCATGGCCGCGATAGAGAAGCTCCCGCCCTCGAAATAGATGTAGAGCAATGCAACCAGCATGAAAACCGAGCCCATGAAGGTATATAGAAAGAATTTGATCGTCGCGTAAACACGCTCAGGCCCGCCCCAGATGCCGATGATCAGGAACATCGGTACAAGCATCGCTTCCCAGAAGACATAAAACAGGATTGCGTCGAGCGCGCAGAACACGCCGATCATGAATCCTTCGAGGATCAGAAACGCGCCCATGTACATACTGAGGCGGTCCTTGATCACGACCCATCCCGCGAGAATGACAAGCACCGTCGTAAAGGTCGTCAACAGGATCAACGGTAGTGCAATGCCGTCGATGCCGATGGAATACTCAATCCCAAACGCTTCGATCCACGACATTCGCTCGACGTACTGCATTTCGGCGGTCGAGTTGTCGAATCCGTACCACAGCAGCAGTGACAGCACAAACGCCGCTACGGCGATCAGCAGGGCATCGTTTCGAACGGCAACATCATGCACCCGACTGCCGGCAAAGATGACCCACAGACCACCAACTATCGGCAGCCAGATCGTGATGCTCAGAATCGGGAAATCACCAAACATGCAGGATCATTTCTCGGCTGGAATAGGTTCTTATCAAAATGGATGCGCTCGCCATCTTTTCCACTGTACGAACTACGCCGCTATTTGATGAACGAATAGTCCGAGCAGCACCAGCAATCCGATGATCATCGCGAACGCGTAGTGATATAGGTATCCGGACTGAAAAAGGCGGATAAGGCCGGCCCACCATCGAACCGTCCGCGCCGAGCCGTTGACCATTAGTCCGTCGATCAAGGCGACGTCACCGGCACGCCACAACACCTGCCCCGCACCCCGCGCGCCGCCGGCAAAAAACCAGTCGTTGAAGCGGTCAAAGCCGTACTTTTCGGTCAAAACGGTGTAGATGAGTGACGTCGAGGTGGCAATACGTTGCGGGATGTCCGGCCGCTTCACGTAGCAATACCAGGCGACGAATAAGCCGAAGAAGGCGAGATAGATTACCGGCTGAAGAAAGGCATGCGTAATGAAACCGAAAACACCGTGATAATTGTCCGCCATGTGCCCAAGCACGTCATGCTCATAGTGGACGATGATACTTTCGCCGAAATATTCGCCAAACAGCATCGGTCCAACGGCGACCATGCCGGCAAGCACAGACGGCACGGCCAGCGCAACGAGCGGCACCCAGACGACGGCCGGCGATTCGTGCAGGTGTTCCTTAACATGGGGCTCCATACGCTCCTCGCCGTGAAACACGAGGAAAATGAGGCGAAACGAATACAGCGCCGTCACGAACACCCCGCTCAATACCGCCATGTGAGCCAGTCCCGCCCCGGGAATGGTCGAATGCGCGACCGCCTCGATGATAGCGTCTTTCGAGAAAAATCCCGCGAATCCCGGGAAACCGATCAGCGCGAGAGAACCGATGAGAATGGTCCAGTAAGTGATCGGCATATAGCGCTTGAGTCCACCCATCTTCCGCATGTCCTGCTCGTGATGAAGCGCGATGATGACGGAGCCCGCGGCCAGGAAGAGCAGCGCCTTGAAAAAGGCATGGGTGAACAAGTGAAAAATCGCCGCGGCATAGGCCGAGGCACCCAGCGCGACGGTCATGTATCCAAGTTGAGACAATGTCGAGTACGCGATGACGCGCTTGATGTCATGTTGCACCAATCCGAGCAGCCCCATGAAAAACGCCGTAATCGAACCGATCACAAGAACGAATGAGAGCGCGGTCGTCGACAACTCGAACAGTGGTGACATGCGGGCGACCATGAAGATCCCCGCCGTCACCATCGTCGCGGCGTGAATGAGTGCGGAGATCGGCGTTGGACCTTCCATCGAGTCCGGCAGCCATACGTGCAGCGGCACCTGCGCCGATTTGCCCATCGCGCCGATGAAAAGCAGAATGCAGATCACGGTCATCAGCGACCATTCGTAGCCTGGAACGATAACGATCCGAGTGTGCTCGTATTGCGTGGCCGCGCCGAACACCTCGGCATAATCGAGTGACCCGAAGTACATCAGTACGGCGGCAATACCCAGGAGAAAACCCAGGTCCCCGACGCGATTGACCAGAAACGCCTTCAGGTTGGCGTAGATCGCGGTATCACGCGTGTACCAGAATCCGATCAGCAGGTAGGACACCATTCCGACCGCTTCCCATCCGAAAAAGAGCTGCAGGAAATTGTTCGCCATGACCAACATCAGCATGCTGAAAGTGAACAGCGCGATGTAGGCAAAGAACCGTTGATATCCGGGGTCGTCGCGCATGTAGCCGATCGTAAAGATGTGTACCATCCACGAAACGAAAGTCACCACCACCATCATCGTGGCGCTGAGTTCATCGATTAAGAAGCCGATTTTGAAATCAATGCCGCCACTCTCAAGCCAGCTATAGACATTCGCGTTATACGGAGCGTCGCCCGCGATAACGATCTGCCAGAACGGAACGAGCGACAGGAAAAAGGAGATCGCGACCGCGCCGTTGGTCACCCAGTGCGCACCGGACCGCCCTATTTGTCTGCCGAAAAGGCCGGCGATGACGGCAGCGGCAAGCGGTGCAAGAACGATTGCGAGGCAGAGAGTGCCCATGCCCTCAGTCCGAATTACTCGCTATCGATGATCGTCGCGTTCGCATCAGCATCAACCTTTCATGGCGTCGAGATCCTCGACATTGATCGAGTGGTGATTGCGAAAAAGCACGACCAGGATAGCCAGGCCGATGGCGGCTTCTGCTGCGGCCACGGTCAGGATGAAGAAGACGAAGACCTGACCGGTAATGTCGCCGTTGAAATGGGAAAACGCGACGAAATTCATATTGACCGACAGAAGCATCAATTCGATGCACATGAGCAGCACGATCACGTTTTTCCGATTGATGAAGATCCCGGCGACGCTGAGGGAAAACAGGACCGCTCCAACGATGAGGAAATCTGATAGTGCGAGCATCTCAGCTAGCCCGGTTCATTCTCTCGGCTCCGATTCGACATGCACGAGGCGTACGCGATCGGCACGGCGCACGGCAACCTGGCGTGCGGGTTTGGGGGCCTTGGTCTGGCGCGGCTCACGCAAGCTCAAAGCGATCGCGGCGACAATGGCTACCAGAAGAATGACCGCCGCAATCTCAAAGGGCCAGATAAAGTCGGAGAAAAGCGCGAGGCCCAGTTCTTGGGTATTGTTGTAATCTGCTCCGTGGCTCGCCGCTGGTGGAATCTGGTCGAGCCCGAAACGCTCGCGGCTGACGATCTTCGCGGTGGCATACATCATGAGGACCGCAACAAGGGCGGCAACCGGAAAATAGCGTGCAAAGCCCGCCCGCAGTTCCGCGATGTTGACGTCCAACATCATGACCACGAATAAAAACAAAACCATGACCGCCCCGACATAGACCAGCACCAAGGCGATGGCGAGAAATTCCGCTTCCAGTAAAAGCCAAAGCCCTGCGCTCGAAAAAAACGCCAGTATCAAAAAAAGAGCCGCGTGCACCATGTTTCGCACCGTGATGACCATTGCGCCGGCGAAAATCAAGAGCCCCGCGAAAAAATAAAATACGATTTGCTCGATCATTGAAGCGGTCGAAACGACTAAGCGAAAAGCAGCGAACAATGGCTGGCGTGCCGTCTAAACACCACGCGCACCGAAGGACATCCCTCCCAAAATCCCCATCGTGCCTCTACGCGCTCGCCGTGTTATTCAATCCCCCCCCCTGTGTGCTTTTCTCTTTCTATTTACTGCTAGCGATAACGGGATTCCGCCGCCCTGTCGGCTGCAATCTGCTCTTCAAAGCGTTCCCCAATGGCAAGTAGTTGTTCCTTGGTCATCAACAAATCGCCGCGTTGTTCACCGTGATATTCGAAGTGCCGCGTCTCCACGATAGAGTCAACCGGGCAGGATTCCTCGCAGAACCCGCAGAATATGCACTTGGCGAGATCGATGTCGTAGCGGGTCGTGCGCCGCGTGCCATCTTCGCGTTGCTCGGATTCGATCGTGATTGCAACCGCCGGACAGACCGCCTCGCAGAGTTGACAGGCGATACACCGCTCCTCCCCGTTCGGATACCGGCGCAGGGCGTGCAGGCCCCGGAAACGCGGCGACTGCGGCGTTTTCTCTTCCGGATACTGTACTGTGACCTTGCGGTCGATAAGGTAGGCGCCGGTCAAGCGCAATCCCTTGACCAACTCCCAGAGCGTCAAACTCTTCAAATAATTCACGACCGCGCTCATTACATCGACCTCATGCCGCGTTGAACCATGGCGGTATCTGCCACACGACCATGGCTGCAACCACGACTATCCAGACCATGGTGATCGGCAGAAAAATCTTCCAGCCGAGCCGCATGATCTGGTCATAGCGGTAGCGCGGAAAGGTCGCACGAAACCACAAAAATAGGAACAAAAAGATGCTGGTTTTCGCGAAAAACCAGAGGATGCTGTCCGCGACACCCGGTATGGGCGACAACCAACCGCCGAGAAACAGGACAGCGGCCAGGCCCGATATCAAGATCATATTCGCGTATTCCGCCAGAAAGAACAGCGCGAATGCCATGCCGGCGTATTCAACGTGGAAACCCGCGACGATTTCCGATTCGCCTTCACTCACGTCGAAAGGAGCGCGGTTGGTTTCCGCCACGCCCGAAATGAAATAGATGAAAAAAAGCGGCAGCAACGGCACCCAGAACCAGTTTAAGACGCTGAAATCGCCGCGCTGCGCCTCGACGATTTCGCCCAGGTTAAGGCTGCCCGCGGCGACCAGTACCCCGACCAGGGCAAAGCCCATTGGAATTTCGTAGGACACGATCTGTGCGGCGGAGCGCATTGCGCCGAGAAACGCATATTTCGAATTCGATGCCCAGCCGGCGATGATGATGCCGTAGACACCCAGCGAGGTGAGCGCCAGTATGTAAAGTAATCCTGCATTGATGTCGGCGAGAACCATTTCGGCGCCGAAGGGGATGACGGCCCACGCCGCCAACGCAGGCCCGAGTGCGAGAATCGGAGCCACCAGGAAAAGAAACCGGTTCGCGCCGCTGGGAATGACGACTTCCTTGAACATCAGCTTGAGTGAATCCGCGATCGGTTGGAGCAAACCGCGCGGCCCGACCCTGTTTGGCCCGATACGAACCTGCATGAAGCCAATCACCTTGCGCTCGGCAAGCGTCAGATACGCCACCACGCCCATTAGCGGTATAACGATAGCCAGGATCTTGACGACGATGATCGTAGTCGTGACAGCCGGGTCTGGCAGCCAGGTGAGTTGTGACTCAATCATTGTGACGACATTCATTCCGCCACGGCCTCCCCTGCGGAAGCAAGTTCGACGGCCGCGCCGTTGATCGCGACTCGCGCCGTCGCAGATCGCGCGCCGTGAATCAAACAGGCGCCTTCCGGGACATCTTCGTCGATACCGATTTCCGCGAAAAGCTCCGCACCGTTGACACTGATTTTGGCGCGGCTACCGTCCGTAAGATCGAACAAGGCGGCCGTCGCTGCCGAAATCCGTACCCGGTCATCGCCGCTTTGCGGCATTTCCTGCAGCGCAGGCGCATGGCGTAGTAGCGGATCGCTCGAATACAACGGAATCTCGACGATGAGTTCGAGCCTCCGGCCGTCAATGGTCCCCGTTTTGGCGTCGAGCGACGCGACCCTTTGAATAGACGGCCTGGTGTCGCCGACCAGAGACTCGATCTCGCGCGTCACTTGTTCACAGGTCACCGCGTCGAATCCCGCAAGGTCCAGTTCATTGCCGAGTACACGAAGAATTTTCCACGCCGGTCGCGTATCTGCGCGCGTCTTGACCGCCGCGGCGAAGCGCTGCCATTCACCCATTGCGTTGACAAAGGAACCCTCGTTCTCACCGTAGATTGCCATCGGTAGAATGACGTCCGCGGCCTTGGCGATGGCGTCGTTCTCATAAGCGCTGATTGCAACGACAAATTCCGCCGTTTCGAGCGCCGCAAGAGCGCCGCCGGCATCGGCACAATCCAGATCCGGTTCGACACCCAGCAGTAGGTAAGCACGCCTGGGATTCTCGATCATTGCGCGCACGCTATACCCCTGTGCGTGTAGCGACCTGCCACCCGGCCCCCGGTGGGGAACGGCACCGGCTAGCCACGCGCCGGCCGCGTTGGCACCTTCGACCAGATATCCAACCGAGGCGCCCGCTACCTTGGCGAGCGCGGATGCGATCTGGCATAAAGCCCCGCGCTCCGAGTGGGCGTGGATTGTTGCACCGACGAGTACGACGGCGCGCTCCGCATTGCTAAGTTTTTCCGCCATCGCCGAAATCGAATCACCGTCCACGGCCAGTTCATCGACCAGCTTGTCGAGGGGCGCGTCGATCTCCGTCTTTCCATATTTCGCGGCGGCGGCGGCTACCCCCGCGGTAACCCCGGCGAGCCGCGAGGGTTTGACGATTTCCCGTAAGTAAAGATCGAAATTGAATGCTCGCCCGCAGGTATCGATCTGCATTATCGCGGCCCCGCTCAGCGCGGCGTTGCGCAGGCGTAGGTTGATTAAGGGTTGCTCGTGGCGCGGGAAAGATCCTAATAGGAGCACGGCGTCGGCACTTTCGAGCGCGCTGATAGATTCGAGCCCCGGGTATCGAGGCTCCGCGTTCTGGTCCGAAAAATCAATCTGGCGCAGTCTGTGATCGACATTATGCGAACCCAATCCGCGCATTAGACGCTGCAACAGGTAAAATTCCTCCGTAGTCGACGACGGCGACGCCAGTGCTGCAAGCTGTTGCGCATCCTCACCGGCGATCCGGCCCAGATTATCCGCCGCTAACTTCAAGGCCGTACCCCAATCGCACTCGGTCCAGCGGCCTTCGCGTTTGACGCGCGGCGAATTCAGACGTTCCAGATGGTTCATCCCCTCGTAACTGTACCGATCGCCATCGGATAACCACGTCTGGTTTATCGCGGCACGCTCGCGCGGAACGATGCGTTTTACGATCTGATCTTTTATATGAAAATGGACGTTCGAGCCAAGGCAGTCATGCGGGGCAATGCCATCGCGCTGTTTCAGTTCCCATGCGCGGGCCGAATAACGATAGGGTTTACTGGTCAGGGCACCTACCGGACACAGGTCGATGACGTTACCGGATAACTCCGAAGTCATGGCCTGCTCGATATACGTCCCAATCTCCATGTGTTCGCTGCGCCCCGTTGCGCCCAATTCACGCAAACCCGCTATTTCTTCGCCGAAGCGCACGCATCGCGTGCAATGGATGCAACGTGTCATGTCCGTCTGCACCAGAGGCCCGATATTCTTGTCGCGTACGACGCGCTTTCGCTCCGTATAACGCGAGACGTCACCGCCGTATCCCATGGCGAGGTCCTGCAGTTCGCACTCACCGCCCTGGTCGCAGATCGGGCAGTCCAGCGGATGATTGATGAGCAGGAATTCCATGGTCGAATGCTGGGCGTCGACCGCGATTTTCGAACGCGTGAACACCTTCATGCCCTCCGTGACCGGTGCGGCGCATGCCGGCAGCGGTTTGGGCGCCCGCTCGACTTCCACCAGGCACATGCGGCAGTTGGCTGCGATACTCAGGTGTTTGTGATAACAGAAGCGGGGAATATATATCCCGGCGGCGTCCGTCGCTTCGATCAGCATTGCACCCTTGCGCGCTTCGATTTCACGTCCGTCAACCTCGATTATGATGCGCTCGTTTCTCATGTCGATTAGGCGGCCGCCGCTTGGCCGCTGGTCTCCAGAATACTGTGACCATGCTCGATGTAGTGTTCGAATTCATGCCGATAATGTTTGATGAAACTCTGCACCGGCCAGGCCGCCGCATCTCCAAGCGCGCAGATCGTACGGCCTTCGATCTTGCAAGCCACGTCGACCAGCTTGTCCAAATCCTCAAGATGCCCGTCGCCTTCGATAATGCGGGTAATCATGCGGTAAATCCAACCCGTGCCTTCGCGACATGGCGTGCACTGGCCGCAGGATTCCGCGTAGTAAAAGCGCGATATTCGCTGCAACACCTTGACCATGTCAGTGGTTTCGTCCATGACGACGACGGCGCCGGAACCCAGGAGTGATCCGGCGGCAGCGATCGAATCGTAATCCATGTCCGCCTCCAGCATGATCCTGCCCGGCAGCACGGGCACCGAAGAACCGCCGGGAATAACGGCCTTAAGTTCGCGACCGTTCAAGACGCCCCCGGCCAAATCGAGGAGATCGCGAAACGGCGTGCTCATCGGTACTTCGAAGTTGCCCGGGTTGTTGACGTGACCGTTGACGGAAAATATTTTCGTCCCGCCATTATTCGGTTTACCCAAGTCGGCGAACCACTGAGGCCCGTTGCGTAATATCGTCGGCACCGAAGCCAGGGTTTCCGTATTGTTAATCGTCGTGGGCTGACCGTAGAGACCGTAGCCGGCGGGAAATGGAGGTTTGAACCGCGGCATCCCCTTCTTGCCTTCGAGCGATTCGAGCAGGGCCGTTTCTTCGCCGCAGATGTAGGCGCCGGCACCCAGATGATTGTGGAGTTCGAAATCGATGCCCGAGCCCATGATGTTGCGGCCCAGATAACCGGCGTCCACGGCTTCGATCAACGCGTTCTCGATGCGTGTAGCGGGTTCGCCCATGAATTCGCCGCGTACATAATTGTAACCCACGGTCGCGCCTATCGCGTATCCGGCGATCGCCATACCTTCGACGAGCGAATGCGGGTTGAATCGCAGGATGTCCCGGTCCTTGCACGTTCCGGGCTCGCTCTCATCGGAGTTGCAGACGATGTACTTCTGCACGTCACTCTTGGGCATGAAACTCCACTTTACGCCGGCCGGGAATCCGGCGCCGCCCCGCCCGCGCAGCCCGGACGCCTTGATGTCCTCGATGATCGCGTCGGGCGGTGTCCGATCCTTGACGATCTTCTCCCAGGCGGTGTACCCGCCGATGGCGCGATAATTCTCGAACGTCCACGGCTCGTCGAATTTGAGCGTCGCAAAACACGTCAGATCGAGTTCGACTTTACTCATTCCAGTCTATCCAGGATTTCATCGACCCGTTCGGCGGTCAGGTTCTCGTAATAAACATGATCGACCATCATCATGGGTGCGCCGCAACAGGCGGCCAGACACTCTTCTTCTTCCTTCAGGAAGAACTTGCCGTCACTAGTCGACTCTCCGATCTCAACCCCAAGCTTGCGCTCGATGTAGCTGATGATCTCGTCCCCGCCGCGCAGCATGCACGACAAATTATTGCAAACCGAAATACTGTGGCGGCCGACCGGTTCCGTTTCGAGCATGGAGTAGAAGCTTGCAACCTCGTAGACAGCGATGCGCGGCATTTCAAGGTAGTCCGCGACGGCGTCCATCAAGGCCTCGGTAAGATAGCCCTGGTTCTCATGCTGAACCTCCGTCAGCGCCGTAAGCACCGCGGATTGTTTCTGTTCCGGCGGATACTTCGCGATCCCCCGGTCGATCACCGCGCGCGAATGTTTCGATAGCGTATGAGGCTCCTGTTCATCCATGGATATTCAACCTAGCGATCAATCTCGCCAAAGACGAGGTCCATCGTGCCGATGACGGCCACGACATCGGCCAGCATATGTCCTTCGACCATCTCGTTCATCGCCGAGATATGGGCGAAGCCTGCTGCGCGGGCTTTGAGCCGGTAGGGTTTGTTGGCGCCGTCCGAAACCAGGTAAATGCCGAATTCGCCCTTGGGGTGTTCGACCGCGGCATACACCTCGCCTTCGGGCACGCAATAACCTTCGGTAAACAGCTTAAAGTGATGAATCAGCGATTCCATGTCGCCTTTCATCTCGCCGCGCAGGGGCGGCGTCAATTTGTGGTCGTCCAGAATCACCGGGCCCGGATGCTCGCGCAGCCACGCCACGCATTGCTTGATCAGGCGCGCCGATTGCCGCATCTCCTCGATTCTGACCAGGTATCGATCGTAACAGTCGCCGTTCGTGCCGACCGGTATTTCGAATTCGAGGCGGTCGTAGACTTCGTAGGGCTGTTTCTTACGCAGGTCCCAGGCCCATCCTGACCCCCGCAGCATCGGCCCCGTAAATCCAAGCGCGAGCGCGCGCTCTGGCGTGACGATTCCAATGTCGACCGTACGTTGCTTCCAGATGCGGTTTTCCGTCAGCAGCGTTTCGTATTCGTCCACGCATCCCGGAAAGCGATCGGCAAAATCGTCGATGAAATCAAGCAGGGATCCCTGCCGGTTTTCGTTCAGCTTATGGACATCTTTCTCGCTGTGCCATTTTGATGCCTGGTATTTCGGCATGACCTCGGGCAGATCACGGTAGACGCCGCCCGGTCGATAATACGTCGCGTGCATACGCGTACCGGATACGGCTTCATAGCAGTCCATGAGATCTTCGCGCTCGCGAAAGCAATAGAGAAACATGGTCATGGCGCCGATATCGAGACCGTGGGTGCCGAGCCACAACAGGTGATTTAAAATCCGCGTAATCTCGTCGAACATCACGCGGATGTATTGCGCGCGCAGCGGCGGGGCGATTCCCAGCAATTTCTCGATAGCCAGAACATAGGCGTGCTCGTTGCACATCATGGACACGTAGTCCAAGCGATCCATGTAGCCAATGCTCTGATTGAAGGGCTTGTCCTCCGCCAGTTTTTCGGTCGCGCGGTGCAACAGGCCGACATGAGGATCGGCGCGTTCGATGGTTTCGCCATCCATCTCAAGTACGAGACGCAGAACGCCGTGCGCGGCCGGATGCTGCGGTCCGAAATTGAGCGTCAGGTTTCGAATCTCAGGCATCACCGCTTTCGTCGATAACCGGTTTGGACGAATGCAGCCAGGTTTCCTCGCGAATGACGCGCGGCACGAGCGTGCGCGGTTCGATGCTGACCGGTTGATTTACGACCCGTCTTTTTTCCGGGTCGTAACGGACTTCAACATACCCCTCGAGTGGAAAATCCTTGCGGAATGGATGGCCGATGAAACCGTAATCCGTGAGAATTCGTCGCAGATCGGGATGCCCATCGAACAAGACCCCGAACAGATCGAAAGCTTCGCGCTCGTACCAGTTCGCCGAAGGCCAGACTTCCACCACCGAATCAATCTTCGGCGGTTCACCGTCGAGATAAACCTTTATGCGCAGGCGGTGGTTGTGCTCGACGGAAAGCAAATGATACGCAATGCCATAGCGCTTTCGCTCGTCGATATCGGTACGCACCATCGAGCCGGAACTCACGCCACGGCTGAATCCTGCGGTCGTGGCGTTCTGGGTCTGCCAGTCAGCCTCACCGTAAGTCAGGTAATCGACGGCACTCAAGTCGCTCAACTGCGCAAAGCTGAGGCGCGGATCGTCCCTGCATATTCGAGCTACCTCGACGATTCGGTCCGGGTCAACTTCGAGTGTGATCTCACCTAGTTCAATCCGGCGATCGCGGACGGCGTCACCCAGCGCGTCGTCCAGGACCGCGGCCAGGGCTTCGAGTTTGTTTGAGGACATCGGCTGCGGGTGCGGTCGGGGAATATCGGATCAGGTCCGGCTGATGGTGTTGGTTCGCTTGATTTTTTTTTGCAGCTGGATCACGCCGAACAGCAAGGCTTCGGCAGTAGGCGGGCATCCCGGCACGTAGATATCGACCGGCACAATGCGATCGCAACCACGGACCACGGAGTAAGAGTAATGGTAATAACCACCGCCGTTCGCGCACGAACCCATGGAGATTACCCACTTGGGTTCGGTCATCTGGTCGTAGACCTTGCGCAGCGCAGGCGCCATTTTATTCACCAGCGTACCCGCAACGATCATGACATCGGATTGGCGCGGACTCCCTCGGAATACGATGCCAAAGCGGTCCAAATCGTAGCGCGAAGCTCCGGCGTGCATCATTTCGACTGCGCAGCAGGCCAGACCAAAGGTCATGGGCCACATCGAGCCCGTGCGGGCCCAGTTCACGACCGTGTCCACGGTCGTCGTGACGAATCCCTTATCCTGAATTTCGCTCATTCCCATTCCAGAGCTCCCTTGCGCCACTCGTAGATGAAACCGACGACTAAAATGCCGAGAAAAATCATCATGGCCCAAAACCCGTGGGTACCGATCTCGCCGAGAACCACCGCCCAGGGAAAGAAAAATGCAATCTCAAGATCGAAGATGATGAACAGAATTGCCACCAGATAATAGCGGACATCGAATTTCATGCGCGCATCTTCGAACGCTTCGAACCCGCATTCGTAGGGCGACGATTTCTCGCTGTCCGGCCGGTATACACCGAGGAGCTGGCCGATGCCGAAACTCGCGCCCAGCGCGACGATGCCGATGGCCACGCCGATCGTGACGAAAATCAGTATGGGCAGGTAAAGTTCCAGCACGGATTCAGGTTCTCCGCAAGACAGGCCAATGTCATTGGCCCTGGCGGTTCATTGTACCCGATCATTCCCACACGCCGGGGCTTTGCGCGTCTCAAGCAGGCCTTACACGGGCCGTTACAGCCGCCCAGTCGTCCAGAGCCATACGATTCACGACGGCGGTTCGTGCAATGGTGCCGATGGCCGGAGTCGAACCGGCACGCCTTGCGGCACTGCCCCCTCAAGACAGCGTGTCTACCAAATTCCACCACATCGGCATAGGCGTTCGCGTGACGGCCGGACCGTTTCGAATTCGACCGTCATCGCGGCGTGCCATGATACGAAAAGCCCGCGAAACGTTCCAACCACTCGGGAGAAGCTTTAATGGGCGTTGCTTATGGCTCGAAAGGAATATCCGAAAGATCGTCCTGGCTTGCCGGCGTCGGTGGCAAATCGGGTAAAAGCTGTTCCACCGGGATCTCGATGGCCGGCGTACCCACCTGGTCCAGTAGGCTCTTAGGTTCGATTGACTGACCGTAAAGGTAGGCGAGATACATGCTGTTGGCGAGAAACAAAAAAGCAAGGACCGAAGTCATCCGCGTCAGAAACGATCCCGATCCGCGCGAGCCGAACACCGTCGAGGAAGCGCCGCTACCGAAAGCAGCTCCGGCGGTCGCGCCTTTGCCCTGCTGGATCAGAATGACGCCGATCAGCAGGAGCGCAACCACGATGTGTAATGCGAGCAATATTGTAAGCAGCACTATTTTTCTCCCGTCCCGCCCCACGGGGGTGGGTTCAAGATGCCGCGATTCGGCAAATGGCAATGAACGAATCGGCTGCGAGCGACGCCCCTCCGATAAGTGCACCGTCGATGTCCGGCATTGCAAACAATTCCACAGCGTTCTCCGGTTTAACACTGC
This sequence comes from Pseudomonadota bacterium, assembly GCA_036339995.1. Lineage (GTDB taxonomy): Bacteria > Pseudomonadota > Gammaproteobacteria > JAYYZW01. Next base: position 19,936 of record JAYYZW010000039.1, on the reverse strand, counting down.
CTCCATATAACACGCGTGCGGTCTCGGCCATTTGCGCGTCGATCTTGGCCAGGCGCGCACGGATCAAGCTATGTACGCCCTGCGCTTGGTCGGGTGCCGCCGACTCTCCCGTCCCTATCGCCCATACCGGTTCGTAGGCGATGACCGTATTACCTAGAATCGCGGGTGCCTCGGCCTGGTCCGTGACGGCCTCGAGCTGGCGCGCGACTATTGACTCGGTCGCGTTCTGCTGGCGCTCTTCCAGCGTTTCCCCGACGCAGAAAATCACGGTCAACTCCGCCGCATATGCCTGACGAATCTTGGCAGCGATGCGCTCGTCGGTGTCGCCGAAAAACTGGCGACGCTCTGAATGGCCGATTATAACGTGCGAGCATCCGACATCGCGCAGCATCGGCGCGGCAGTTTCCCCGGTGTAGGCACCACTTTCAAATTCCGAGCAGTCCTGCGCACCCACCCCGAGGGCGCTACCGGCTGCGGCGGACGCAACCAGGTTCAAGTACGGCGCGGGCGGGCACAGAACGACGTCGACGCTCCCGGAACCGCCGCTCGCGGCCATCATGGCTTCGGTGAGCGCGACCGCCATCGCGCGCGAGCCGTTCATCTTCCAGTTGCCGGCAATTAAGGGGCGACGCATGGCCGTGGGTGTCGGGGCCTCGGTAAAAGGCGGCCAAGCTTAGCGGCGATGTTGGGGGAGATCAACGAAGCGCGGCCGCTATCAGCTCACGCCGGTATCCGCACTGCGGCCCAAGCGCACATGATTCGCAGTGCGGCTCGACCCGGCAGTGTTCTTTTCCGTGCACAACGATCAGGGCGTGGTACTCCCCGTAGCTCGCAGCCGTGCCGCCAAGAGTACTCTCAAGCAACTCGCGCAGGACCTCATAAGGTTCGCTGCCGTCGATCATGCCGATACGCGAGAACAGGCGGCGAGTGTAGGTGTCGATAACAAAGAACGGCCGCCGAAAGGCGTAGAGCGATATAGCGTCGGCCGTTTCCGGGCCGATGCCCTTGATAGCGAGGAGTTCTTCGCGCAGGGCTGCATCGCTTAAAGTGGCCACGCCAGCGATCCCGCCACGATCCTCAAGCCAGGCGCTCAAGGCACTAAGACGCGCCGCTTTCTGGCGATAATAGCCCGCCGGGCGCACTGCGCGGAGAAGGACACCCGGCGCTGCGCCGCGCAATGCGCCGGGATCCAGCAGGCCGCCGGCGCGCAGATTTGCGAGCGCCAGTTCGACATTATGCCAGGACGTCCGTTGGGTCAGGATCGCACCGACCATAACTTCAAACGTGGAGTCCGCCGGCCACCACGCTTGCACGCCGTACGTCCGGTGCAGTACTTCGTATACGGACTCAAGCGCGGCGCAAGCGAGTTTCATGGCGAGCACTAGCAGCCTGTCGGACTGAGGGAATCGTAGCGAGGCGGTTGGGATAGCAGTCTGAGAGGTGTCATGGATTGAGGCGAATAGCGGGACTATTTAACGAGGTCCATGGCACCTCTCAGACTGCTATCCCAACGCCGGAGTAGATTCCCTAATCCCGACAGGTTGCCGGTTCGATTCCGACGAGATCGCACAAGTCGTCGAGCAAGGTTCCGCCGAGTTCGACATAGCGCCCGGCGCGTAGATCCGTCGGCAACATGATGTTGCCGAATCGCACACGCGTCAGCCGGCTGACTTTCACCCCCTGCGATTCCCACAATTTTCGAACTTCACGGTGACGTCCACGCTGCACGAGACAGTAGTACCATCGGTTGGCGCCATGACCGTCTCCAACGACGATGTCGTCGAATCGTAATCGCTCGAGATCGATGTTCACGCCCTGGCGAAGATTGGCGAGCATCGCATCGTCCACGCGGCCGAAGATCCGCGCTGCATACTCGCGATCGACAGCGTGGCTCGGATGCATTAGGCGATGGGCGAGATCACCGTGGTTGGTAAACAGGAGTAAGCCGCTGGTGTTAATGTCGAGACGGCCGACGTTGATCCAACGGCCGGATTTAATCCGGGGCAAATCCCCGAAAACGGTCGCGCGCCCCTTCTCGTCACGCCGCGTGCATACGACACCCGCCGGCTTGTTATAGGCCAGCACGCGTAGGTCGTGGCGCTGCGGTTCGATCCGCAGAGTGGGTCCTTTGTCCAGCTGAACGCGATCACCCGGTTCGACCCGCGCACCGGGTGCGGCGAGTTTTCCATTGACTCGGATCCGGCCTGCGCCGATCCAGCGCTCGATCTCGCGCCTTGAACCCCAACCGGCCCGGGCCAGCACTTTGTGCACGCGTTCACCGGGGGGGGTAGCCATCCGCGCTTCAGCGCGCGGCGGCGGACGATTCGACCTCGTCTACCGCGGCCTCTTCCTCTCGCCCGTCGTCCTCGGAGGTCTCGACTTCGCCGCCGGGGTGTGCGGCGGTGATGCTTTTGATTTCCACCGTGGCCCCGTCCGCGGCTTTGGCCTCCACGAGACCCGGGGCGGCAGGTTTTGCATCGTTCGTTCCCAGATCAGCGAACAGATCGGCATTGATATCATCGACATCGTTCAACTGGGCAAGAGTCGGCATTTCCTCGAGCGATTTCATGCCGAAATAGTCCAAAAACTGCTTCGTCGTTGCGTACAGGCCGGGGTGTCCCGGAACGTCCCGATGGCCGACGACCCGCACCCATTCCCGTTCCAGCAGGGAACGCATGATGCTGGTACTGACGGCAACGCCGCGGATGTGTTCGATCTCTCCGCGCGTAATCGGCTGCCGGTAAGCGATGATGGCAAGCGTTTCCAGCAGGGCGCGTGAGTAACGCGGCCGCCTCTCCTCCCACAGTCGCACGATGCGATCCCCATAATCCGCGCGTGCCCGAAACCGATAACCACTCGCCACCTCAATCAACTCCACGCCGTGCCCGGAATAATTCTCCCGCAAGTCTTCCACAATTTTGCACACTTCTTTCTTTGTCGGAAGATTGGAATTCTCATCGTCGAGAAGCTTTATGAGCCGATCAATAGATACTGGGCTGTCGGCGGCCATCAGTATCGCTTCGACCATCGGCTTTAAGTTCCGCAGGTTCATCGCTGATGCTCCCGGCGTTTCAATGATCTGGTGAAAGACATCTTCCTGTGTAATTTCACTAGCCTGTTAGGGAACCTCTGAATAAGTCATGGTGCGTCTGAATTGTTCATGAACAGTGCAGATCAAGGCACGAATCGCTGGCAATAGCGGGGACTATGGGCAAGGTTCGTAACGTAAGACTCCGCGATTTCATGGGCAAGGCAGATGTGCCATGACTTATTCAGAGGTTCCTTAGGCTGCAAGTTTCACGTAAATTGGAGCGCGCTCAGCATTCTGCACGGTTTCGATCAAGGCTTCTTTGAGTAATTCGAGTATTGCAACCAAGGTTACGACAGCCCCCGCGCGGCCTTCCACATTGGTGAAAAACTCGTGAAAGGCTGTGAAACGGTCGACCCGGGCCTTTTCAAGCACCTTGGACATGCGTTCACGCACCGACAGCGGTTCCCGCTGAATGCTGTGATCGGCAAACATCTCCGCACGTTTTAGAACATCGCGAAATGCATCAAGCAAAGCCTCGAGCGTTACGTCGGGCAGCGACGGTGGCGTCGACTGGTGAAATTCGACGACGACTTCGTGCCATTCGCGTTCCATACGCGGCAATGCCGATAAATCCTCGGCCGCCTTCTTAAATCGTTCGTATTCTTGCAGGCGCCGTACCAGTTCGGCCCGGGGGTCTTCTTCTTCCTCTTCGCCGCGCGGCCGCGGTAACAGCATGCGGGACTTTATTTCCGCGAGCATCGCTGCCATGACGAGATATTCCGCAGCCAGTTCGAGTTTCAATTCCGCCATCATGTCGATGTAAGACATGTACTGTTCGGTAATACGGGCGATCGAAATGTCGAGAATGTCGAGGTTTTGACGCTTGATGAGATAGAGCAGTAAATCGAGCGGACCTTCGAAAGCTTCGAGGAATACTTCCAGTGCATCCGGCGGGATGTAGAGATCCTTGGGCGGCTCGGTCACCGGGTTGCCCTGGACGACGGCGAAAGGCATTTCAACCTGCGAGTGGTACATCTGCTTGCCCTAGCAGCCTCCTACCGATACACCAAATTCATTGCGTGACGTACTTCTTCAAGCGTGTCGCGCGCAACGTCGCGCGCCGCCTCACACCCCTCATCGATGACGGCCCTGACGGCATCCGGGTCACTCAAAATTTCTTCACTGCGTTCGCGGATCGGCTGCTGTTCCTTTAGTACCGCGTCGATGATCGGCTGTTTGCAGTCCAGGCAGCCAATACCCGCCGTTACGCAGCCTTCGCGTGCCCATTGACGCACTTCCTCTGTGGAATAGATTTTATGAAAGTTCCAGACCGGGCATTTATCCGGATCGCCGGGATCTGAGCGCCTCACGCGGGCGGGATCGGTCGGCATCGTACGTAATTTTCGGTTCACCTCTTCAGGCGATTCGCGCAGGCGTATTACATTGTCGTAAGACTTCGACATCTTTTCGCCGTCGAGGCCCGGCATCTTGGATGCCGGCGTCAGTAATGCATGCGGTTCGGGCAGGATGACCTTGCCGCCACCTCCCAGATAACCCAACAGGCGTTCGCGATCGCCAAGGCTGATGTTCTGCTGCGATTCGATCAGTGCGCGTCCCTTTTCCAGCGCCTCCCCGTCCCCGGCCTCCTGGTAGGCGCGGCGGATCCCGAAATAAAGCTTCGCGTTTTTCTTGTCCATTTTTCGCGCGGCCGATTCTGCTTTCTCCTCGAATCCGGGTTCACGCCCGTAGAGAAAATTAAACCGGCGGGCGACTTCGCGCGACATTTCGATATGGGCAACCTGGTCCTCACCGACGGGGACCTGGGCGGCTTTGTAGATGAGAATGTCCGCTGTCTGCAACATAGGATAGCCGAGAAAACCATAAGTCGACAGGTCGCGTTCCTTGAGCTTCTCCTGCTGATCCTTGTAACTGGGAACGCGCTCGAGCCAGCTGACCGGCGTAATCATCGACAACAACAGGTGCAGTTCGGCGTGCTCCGGTACGCGCGACTGAATGAACAGGGTCGCCTCGCCCGGGTTAATGCCCACGGAGAGCCAGTCGACGACGATATCGAAGACCGTTTCGCTGATGATTCCCGTTTCTTCATAGTTCGTCGTCAAGGCATGCCAATCCGCTACGAAGAAAAAACATTCGTACTCGTGCTGAAGCTGTACCCAGTTTTTGAGTACGCCGTGAAAATGGCCGAGGTGCAGCGGCCCGGTCGGCCGCATGCCCGAAAGCACCCGCCGGTTAACCGCGAGGTTCACAGGGAAACGCCCTTTTTAATACGAGTAGGGCTGTCGCAAGTCGGCCAGCGACGTGAACTGTCACGGCATTAGATACCGAGTCCGTCAAGAAGACCCGCGATCCCGCGTAAAACCGGCCCAACGATACGCTGCAGCCCGCCGGACACCAACAACAACACGACGAGCGCGAGTCCGAACATTTCGATGCGATTGTAACGGGCCGCTAGCCGTGGTGGCAGAAAGGCGGTGACGATTCGGCTTCCATCGAGGGGAGGGATCGGAATGAGGTTTATTATCATGATTGCTGCGTTGAATATTATCCCAGCCTGACACATGTAGATCAAAACACCTGACTCCAGGGGCGTATGCCGAACGACGAGCGCCAGCAAGGCCCATGAGGCGAGCATCAGGAGATTCGCACCCGGTCCGGCGGCCGCAACCATGGCAATACCGGGGCGTATGGGGTTTAGTCTGCTCCATTGCACCGGAACGGGCTTCGCCCACCCGAAAAAGATCTTCGTCTCGAAGAAGAATTCTCCTGAGAAATAGAGCATTGCCGGCACCAAAAGGGTACCGATGGGATCCACGTGCTTGAGGGGATTAAGTGACAAACGTCCCCGGTCCGCCGCCGTCGTATCACCCAACTGCAGCGCTACCCAACCATGCGCTATCTCGTGCACGGTGACGGCCAGAACGGCCGGTATCGCCAGGATCAGAATTAAGACGACCTGTTCCATATGGAACCTACCTAAATTCTGGCCATGTACTCAGGCTTGAGGCACTATTGCACCGTAACCAACTGCCGCGAGTCTAACAGCCGCGTCCTGGTACTCAAGTGTTCACAATGGGGATCCCACCGATGTCCATAGTGTGCAGTGACGATTCACCGGTGTCTCCGTTAACACGGCAACCGACACACGACCCATCGCCCGCGTCCGTTATTTTTTGCGACGGGTAGTATGCGGGTGTCGGCACAACGCATCGAACGCATCCGCGCAGCTCTGCAGACAGTGTTGACGCCGACACATCTCGAAATCATCGATGATAGCCATTATCACGCCGGGCACGCGGGAGCCCAGGACGGTAAGGGGCATTTTCGCGTCAGCATCGTGGCTGAATGCTTTGCCGGGGAGGCGCCGCTGCGACGACACCGGATGGTCTACGCTGCCGTGGACAAGCTAATGGTCACGGACATCCATGCCTTGAGCATCGACGCACGGGCGCCTGGAGAGTAAGAGACCGGCGTCAGAAGCCGGGTACGCATTTTGTACAAGGACTCGAGAGCTTGAAGCAACCGCCTTCCACCCAACCCGAGATCCTGTGGGTGTCTCGCGACGCCGATTCGCAGCTGGTGTGCGGAGACCACCTTGAGGTCATGCGGTCCCTGGCGGATGCAAGCATTGATTGCATATGGACCGATCCCCCCTACTTTCTTTCCAACGGCGGCACGACCTGCCAGGCAGGGCGACGGGTACGCGTCGATAAGGGGAAATGGGATCAAAGCGGCGGTGTGGCTGCGGATCACGAAATCAACCGTACGTGGCTTGCGGAATGCCATCGCATGCTAAAACCTACGGGCACGATCTGGGTCAGTGGAACGCATCACGTTTACCTGTCCGTCGGCATGGCGATGCTGGAACTTGGGTTCCGGATGTTAAACGACGTCGTCTGGGAGAAACCCAATCCTCCGCCCAACCTGGGGTGTCGTTGTTTCACGCACGCGACGGAAATCGTGCTGTGGGCCAGCAAGGCGCGTAAGGGCGCGAACGACCGCTACACGTTCAACTATGCCGACATGAAAAAGCTTAATGGCGGCCGGCAGATGAAAAATGTCTGGCAACTAACAGCGCCCGGTGGCAATGAAAAGATTCATGGCAAGCATCCCACGCAAAAACCGGTGGCGTTGATCGAACGTTGTCTGCTGGCGAGTACGCAGCCGGGCGACCTCGTGTTCGACCCGTTCGCGGGATCCGGCTCGACCGGCGTTGCTGCGCTCTCGTGCGGCCGGGTTTTCCTCGGATCGGAAATCGATCCGGAGTTTGCTCGGCTGGCAAGCCAGAGACTGCGTGCTGCCGACACCGACGAGGTGCAAATCGGTTGACGTCTCCAACCTTGGAACTGACCTGCGATCTCATTACATACAAGTCAGTCACCCCGGCGGATGCCGGGTGCCTGAGCTTGATCGAGGCGCGTCTGGTTGAGCGTGGCTTCGCAGCAACGCGCCTGCCATCCGGCGACGTCGATAACCTGTGGGCCATTCGCGGCAGCGGCGGACCCGTATTCGCCTTCGCGGGGCACACCGACGTCGTGCCGCCGGGCAGCCTCGAGTCTTGGCACACCCCGCCGTTCGAACCGGTCGTCAAGAACGGCCTGCTGTACGGGCGCGGCGCGGCCGACATGAAGGGCTCTCTCGCCGCCATGGTGATCGCGGCGGAGCGGTATCTCGACCTGCATTCAAACCACCGTGGTTCGATCGCCTTTTTATTGACCTCTGACGAAGAAGGGCCGGCAGTCGACGGGACAATCAAGATCGTCGAGTATCTCAAACGGAACGCCATCGAGATTCAATGGTGCGTCGTCGGCGAACCGAGCAGCGCCGAGCGTCTGGGCGACACGGTGCGCGTGGGGCGGCGCGGCTCTCTCAACGCGCGCCTGCTCGTCCGCGGTGAGCAAGGCCACATCGCCTACCCACAACGTGCTTCCAACCCGATACACAAATCGCTGGGAGCGCTGATCGAGCTGAAATCCCACGTATGGGACGGAGGCAACGAGTACTATCCACCGACATCCTTTCAGATCTCGAACATCAATGCCGGAACAGGTGTCGAGAACATCATCCCGCAGGACCTCGAAGTCCTGTTCAATTTCCGTTATTCGACGGAGAATTCCGCCGCAACGCTACAGCAGGCCGTCATCGAAATTCTCGACCGCTTCGGTCTGAACTATGAATTGGATTGGCATTTATCCGGCGAACCGTTCCTGACGCCCGGGGGCGAACTCGTCGATACCGCTTCGCGCGTGATCCAAGACCTGCTGGGGGTCACACCAGAGCTTTCAACCGGCGGCGGCACGTCAGACGGGCGATTTATCGTCCCCATGGGCGTCCAACTCGTCGAGATCGGACCCGTTAATGCGACCATCCACAAGATCAACGAGTGCGTCGCCGTGGACGATCTGGATCGCCTGACGGACGTCTACGGCGCAATCCTGGAACGGATGCTGGCGAAATAGAGTGCCAAACCGCCGTTAAACCGGTCGCCGTCTTGGAAGTAATTAGAACCTACTACCTTTTATACCTTGCCCATTGCTGGCCGTCCGGGTTTACCGTGTTCGACTCGACTGGAGGGCGTGCTATTTGCTTTAGCGAAGTTAAAACGCAGGACTCGACCGCTTTGGACCGGAAATTTCCTATCGTATTTCGACAGCCTTTAAACCCGTCGCTGTCGTGGCGTCACCGAACTGTTCTTCCTCGGTCGATCCGGTTAACGCTGTAACCGAGGACTGGCCACCCTGGATCGCTGTGGTCACGTCGTCGAAATAGCCGGCGCCGACTTCCTGCTGGTGGCTGGCGAAGGTGTAACCACGCTCTGCAGCCGCGAATTCACGCTCCTGCACCATTTCAACGTAGGCGGTCATGCCCTTGTCGACGTATTGGTTGGCCAGGTCGAACATGTTGTACCACATGTTATGTACGCCGGCTAAAGTGATGAACTGGTACCTGTAACCCATGGCGCCGAGTTCGCGTTGAAACTTCGCAATGGTGGAATCGTCCAGGTTCTTCTTCCAATTAAACGAGGGTGAGCAATTGTATGCGAGTAGTTGCTCCGGGAAATCCTTTTTGATCGCTTCGGCGAAGCGTTTCGCTTCGCCGAGATCCGGCACCGCGGTCTCGCACCACAATAGGTCCGCGTAAGGCGCATACGACAATCCCCTGTCAATCGCCTGATCGAGACCCGCGTTGGTGACGAAGAACCCTTCGGCCGTTCGATCGCCGGTGACGAAACGCTGATCGCGCTCGTCGATGTCCGAGGTCAGTAGAGCCGCCGCGTTGGCGTCCGTGCGCGCCAACACGATGGTCGATATGCCCATGACATCGGCCGCCAGCCGGGCTGCGACGAGCTTCTGAACCGCTTCCTGCGTCGGTACCAGAACCTTACCGCCCATGTGTCCGCATTTCTTCGCAGACGCCAGCTGATCTTCGAAGTGCACGCCCGCGGCACCGGCCTCGAGCATGCCCTTCATCAATTCATAGGCGTTGAGCACGCCGCCAAAACCCGCTTCGGCGTCCGCCACGATCGGTGCGAAGAAATCGATGTCGCCGCTGCCCTTCTGCCACTGAATTTCGTCGGCTCTTTTAAACGCATTGTTGATCCGGCGCACCATGGAGGGTACGGAATTCACGGCGTAAAGTGACTGGTCCGGATACATCGTCTCCGAGGTATTACCGTCGGCGGCAACCTGCCACCCCGATAGGTAAATGGCCTTGACCCCCGCCTTCACCTGTTGCACGGCCTGACCGCCGGTGAGTGCGCCGAGGCACGGTACGAAATCTTCTTCGTTTACCAGTTTCCAGAGCTTCTCGGCACCACGAGTCGCCAGAGTGTGCTCGATATGAACGCTGCCGCGAAGACGGACCACGTCTGCAGCAGAATAATTACGTGTAATGTGCCGCCAACGCGGATTGGACGTCCAGTCCTCTTCCAACTGCTCAGTTTGCTCCTCAATTGACGACATGCCTTTATCTCCTGCCAAGAATTACAAAAGTCCATATGCTTCCAGGGTCAGAAATGCCGGCAGTTCGTTATTGGTGACTACTCGATCGAGGACTTCTGCAGCCTGCCGGTACCTTCTATTATCGTAGCGTTCGTCACCGATTTCAGCGCGGATCTCCGCGAGTTCTTCGGCGAGTATCCTGCGAAACATTTCCTCGTCTATTTTCGTGCCGTCTTCCAATTCCACGCGTGGATGGTGGACCCACTGCCAGATTTGCGTGCGCGAAATCTCTGCCGTCGCGGCATCCTCCATCAAATTATTCAGGGGAACGCAGCCAAGGCCCGATATCCATTCTTCCGTGTAGCGAACCGCAGCGGCCACGTTAGTTTTTAGCCCGCGCATGGTAATACTACCTTCCGGCACCTTTAATAAATCGGCCTGGTTAACCTGCACGTCCTCACGCTTTTTCTCAATCTGGTTGGGGCCAGGCATGTACCGATCGAAGACTTCCATCGCGATCGGGATGAGTCCAGGATGCGCGACCCAGGTGCCGTCGTGCCCGTTTTCGGCTTCACGACGTTTATCAGCGCGAACCTTTTCAAGGGCTTCCTCGTTGGCTTGCGGGTCGTTTTTGATCGGAATTTGCGCGGCCATGCCGCCCATGGCATGGATGCCGCGGCGATGGCAGGTCTTGATCAAGAGTTGGGAATACGACTTTAGGAAATGTACCGTCATGCCGACCTCGCTGCGGTCCGGCAGGATGAAATCCGGGAGATTACGGAAACATTTAATGAAGCTGAATATGTAATCCCAGCGGCCGCAATTGAGTCCGGACGAGTGGTCCCGAAGCTCCCAGAGAATCTCGTGCATTTCGAACGCCGCGGGAATAGTTTCGACGAGAACCGTCGCCCGGATAGTTCCGCGCGGCAGGCCCAGGGCATCCTGGGCGAAATTGAAGACATCGTTCCACAACCGCGCTTCTAGATAACTTTCAATCTTGGGGAGATAGAAATACGGACCCGCCCCCTTGTCGGTCAACTTACGGGCTTTGTGGAAAAGGAAAAACCCGAAATCGACTAGCCCCGCGGGGATCGGGGCCCCGTTCATCAGCAGATGCTTTTCGTTGAGATGCCAGCCTCGAGGCCGGACCAGCAGGATTGCGGGATGATCGTTCAGGCGATATTGCTTGCCCTGTTCGTTCACGAATTCAATCGAGCCTTCGACGGCATCGATGAGGTTGACCTGTCCATCCATCATGGCCTGCCAGGTCGGGCTGGATGAATCCTCGAAATCAGCCATGAAAGTCTTAGCGCTGGAATTGAGCGCATTGATGATCATTTTGCGTTCGACGGGACCGGTGATCTCGACACGCCGGTCTTGCAGGGCGGGCGGGATTGCGGCGACGGTCCAGTCTTGGTCCCGAATTTCACGCGTCTCAGGTAGAAAATCCGGGAGTTGGCCGCGGTCGAATTCGGCCTGGCGCACGATACGCCTGGCCAGGAGATCTTTCCGACGAGCGGAGAACTTGCCCACCAGGCCGGCCACGAAAGAGAGCGCATCGGGTGTTAGAACGCGGTCGTATTCCGGCGTCAGGGCACCTTTTACCTCGATCCTGGAAATTTCGGTGGTCTGTAAGGTCGAACTCATTGGATTGTCTACGCCTCCACCTTGTCGGTAACACCCGGCGGCACCCTTCCTACCGGAGTCGGCGGGGCGCCTCGCCATGGGCGCAAAGTGAACGCCGGAAAGTACGCTGCAGTGCACCATATGTCAATGCGACTTCAACAACTTACTGATCTTTAAAGAATCGAACCCGTCATAGTCCGAATCGGTCAAAACGAATGTGGTAACAATTCACAAATTCGAGCGGTTTGGAGGCTGGTATGCGATTGTCAAGCATGTACCTGTGGACCGCGCCACGTATAATTTTTCAGCCGGTTACTTGGTCTTCACGAAATTTGGAACGAGTTTTAACAATGTCCAGCGGAAGCGAGGAGTCGCAACACAGCGAAGGCGGCATCGCGCTGCAAGAAGCGAAGCCGAAACTAAAGAAACCACCGTTATACAAGGTGATTATGCTCAATGACGACTACACGCCGATGGAGTTCGTCGTCCACGTACTGGAGAATTTTTTCAATTTGAATCGCCCGACCGCAACAAGAATCATGTTGGAGGTGCATACGCAAGGAAAGGGCGTGTGCGGTATATTTACTCATGAGATAGCCGAGACCAAAGTGTCACACGTAAATGCCTATGCGCGAAACCATGAACACCCGCTGTTGTGCACTACGGAACTCGAATCGTAATTAGAGGAAATCGCCGTGCTTAGCAAAGAGCTTGAAGTCACGCTCAACCTCGCCTTCAAGGAGGCGCGCGAGCAACGCCACGAATTCATGACTGTTGAGCATCTGCTATTGGCCTTGCTCGACAATCCGACGGCAGCCAAAGTACTGCGCGCCTGTAGCGCGGATCTTAACGCGCTGCGACGCGAGCTAACGGATTTCATCCAGGAGCGTTCACCGCTGCTCCCGGAAGACGAGGATCGCGATACACAACCCACTCTCGGCTTTCAGCGCGTGCTGCAACGCGCCGTGTTCCACGTCCAATCTTCCGGCAAGAAGGAAGTCAATGGAGCGAACGTGCTGGTGGCTATCTTCGGCGAGCGCGAATCACATGCCGTCTACCTACTGAACCAGCAAAGCATCGCGCGACTGGACGTGGTCAATTGTATCTCTCACGGTATCTCGAAAGTTTCGGATGACGATTCGAATGAGGACATTAATTCGGCGCCCGAAGAGGAAGGTGAACAACCGGACAGTTCGAACAATGCCTTGACGGCCTATACGACAAACCTCAACGAACAGGCGGAAAAGGGCAAGATCGATCCGCTGATCGGCCGGCAAGACGAAGTCGAACGCACGATTCAGATCCTTTGCCGCCGCCGCAAGAACAATCCCTTATTCGTCGGCGAGGCAGGGGTCGGCAAAACCGCGATAGCCGAGGGACTGGCCAAGAAAATCGTAGACGAAGAGATCCCGGAAGTGCTCGCAGAATCGACCATCTATGCACTCGATCTCGGTGCACTGCTGGCAGGTACGAAGTACCGCGGCGATTTCGAGAAACGGCTGAAGAACGTGCTCGCTCAATTGCAGCGTGAGGAAGGCACGATTCTGTTTATCGACGAAATTCATACGATCATCGGCGCCGGCGCTGCTTCTGGCGGGGTCATGGATGCTTCCAACCTGATCAAGCCGATGCTGGCTTCCGGCGAACTCAAATGCATCGGCTCGACGACCTACCAGGAATATCGCGGAATTTTCGAGAAAGATCGCGCGCTCGCGCGACGCTTCCAGAAGATCGATGTCGGCGAACCTAGCGAGGATGAATCAATAAAGATCCTGCAGGGTTTGAAATCGCGGTTTGAGGAACACCACGAAGTGCGTTACACCAACCAGGCCCTGCGCTCGGCAGTCGAACTCACCAATCGTTACATCAATGACCGGCACCTGCCGGACAAGGCGATTGATATCATCGACGAAGCTGGTGCGCGTCAACGCCTGCTGCCGCCTTCGAAACGACGCAAGACCATCGGTGTCAACGACATCGAGGAGATCGTCGCGAAAATCGCGCGTATTCCACCTAAATCAGTCTCGACATCCGACCGTGACGTACTGAAGAACCTGGAACGCGATCTGAAGATGGTCGTCTTTGGTCAGAACGAAGCCATCGAAAGCTTGGCCGTTGCAATCAAAATGTCGCGCTCCGGCCTGGGTAATACCGAGAAACCGATCGGTTCTTTCCTTTTCGCCGGTCCCACCGGCGTCGGTAAGACCGAGGTCACGCGTCAGCTCGCGAGAATAATGGGCATCGAACTCATTCGCTTCGACATGTCTGAATACATGGAACGACATACCGTTTCGCGTCTGATCGGCGCGCCTCCTGGTTACGTCGGATACGATACGGGCGGCCTTATGACTGAAGCCATTACCAAGCAACCACACGCCGTGCTACTCCTCGATGAGATGGAGAAAGCTCATCCTGACGTGTTCAATATCATGCTGCAGGTAATGGACCACGGCACCTTGACCGACACCAACGGCCGCAAGGCCGATTTCCGCAACGTCATCGTCGTGATGACGACCAACGCCGGCGCGGACCGTATCAGCAGAGCGTCAATCGGTTTTACGATGCAGGATCACACGGGTGACGCCATCGAGGAAATCAAGCGCATGTTCAACCCCGAGTTCCGCAACCGCCTCGACGCTGTCATCCAATTCGACGCCCTCGATCCGGAGACCATCAGCTACGTGGTCGACAAGTTCCTGGTCGAACTCGAAACCCAGCTAGACGGCAAGAAAGTATCCATCGACGTCGATGCCGACGCGCGGCTGTGGCTGGCCGAGCATGGCTATGACTTAATCATGGGTGCCCGACCCATGAGCCGCTTGATCCAGGAGAAGATCAAAAAGCCGCTGGCCGAAGAATTACTATTCGGACAGCTTGCGAGCGGCGGAAACGTCGTGGTCACCGTGAAGGACGACGACATCGCGGTTGAACTCGAGACCGAGGCCGAACACACCACCTAGTGAAAGAGGCCAGGTCTTTCTCGAGAGCCTGAATTTGGTACAGAACTTCAAACAAGTCGGCGAGAACACGTTCCGCGAAACCTTCGGTCGCTACTTTGAGGAATTCGAAGTCGGACACGTCTATCAGCATCGACCCGGTCGCACCATTACGGAGACCGACAATATCTGGTTTACGCTGTTAACGATGAATACGCATCCGCTACATTTTGACAACGAATACGCCGCGGCATCCGAGTTCGGACAAGCTCTAGTGAACAGCACCTACACAGTCGCGCTGATCGCCGGCATGAGTGTGAGCGACGTCAGCCAGAAAGCCATTGCCAACCTCGGTTGGAAAGAAATCAAGCTGCCCGCTCCAGTTTTTGTCGGCGACACGCTTTATGCCGAGTCAGAAGTCCTGGATAAGCGCGAGTCCAAGTCGCGACCCGACGCCGGCATCGTCACGGTAAAGACGCTGGGGAAGAAAAGCGACGGCACGATCGTCTGCGATTTCGAACGCTCGATGCTGATCCCGAAACAAGGGCATGCCGTCGAGGACAAAATAGATTGTTGAATCGGAATCGCCCGCAAGCGGGCTCCCATATTCAGGCAGCCCCCGTGAGAGCCCACTTGCGGGCGATTCATTCATATTCACGTTAAGGATTTCACCAACACCGCCGAATTACGCTGATAGTTGTACAACTCGCGTTTCTCGACCGGCAGAGATTTCATCGTGCCATTGTCGAACCCGCGTTCGTTGAACCATTGCACGGCCTGCGTCGTCAGGACGAACAGAGTGCTGATGCCAGTGTCTCGGGCGCGGCGCTCGAGTTCTTCAAGCAGTACATCGCCAAATTGCCCTCCGCGATAATCCGGGTGCACCGCGATGCACGCCACCTCGCCCATCGGCTGGCCTTCGTAGGGAGAAAGGGCTCCGCAGGCAACGACCGTGTTTTCGCGGACCATGACAACGAAATGTTCAATTTCCGTTTCGAGTTTTTCGCGAGAGCGCTTGACCAGGATCCCCCGGGCTTCAAGAGGCTGGATCAGTTCGAGAATACCTCCGACGTCCTCGACCACGGCTTGTCGCAAGTGATCGAAGGGTGCGCTGCTGATCAAAGTGCCGATGCCGTCTCGCGTGAATAGTTCACGCAGAATCGCACCGTCTACGAAGCGGCTGACGATGTGTACCCGTTCCACTCCCAACTGGCAGGCGCTCACGGCGGTGTCGAGCAAACCGTATTCCTCCTCAAGGTCTGATTTGATCTCCCGTAATTCGACGGCTTCGCGCACAGTCAGCTGCCGGTACAGCCTTCCAGCGAGAGACGTGATGCCGTCCGTTCCGGAGATTAGAACCAGTTTCGTCGCTTCGATTTGTCCGGCGACGGCCGCAGCCAGATCCTCCGCCTTCACGTTGAACAGGTCGCCCGTCGGTGAATACCCGAGCGGCGCGAGTAGCACGATCTCGCCGTGATTCAGGCGTGATTCGATGGCGCCGCGATCGACGCTGCGCACGAGTCCGGTGAAGCCCAGATCGACGCCGTCGATGATACCGGCCGGCATTGCCAGCACGAAATTTCCGCCGGCGATCTTGCTCGCCGCACTGGCAATGGGTCCGCCGCGGCCGCCGAGCGAAAATTCGGACTCGATCCCAAGCCGCATGGCGCCGACGACTTCACTGATCTCGGCCATGACCTCCCGGTCGCTGACACGGAGCCTGCCGACGAACCGCGGGGCAACGCCCTTTGCCGCCAGCCGCTCCTCGATTTGCGGCCGCGCGCCAAACACGACGACCAGGCGAATACCGACGGCCGCGAGAAGCACGAGATCCCGAACCAGGTTGGCAAAGTCCGGTCCAGCCACGGCCTCACCACCGAAACAGACGACGAAGGTCTTATTGCGGTGGTTCTGAAAATACGGAGAAACCTGACGCAGCCAGGGGACGATAGCGTTGTCTTCGAACCTCATTCCTTCCTCAGTCATCGCAGCAGAACCTTTCGATCAGCGTGCGCAATATGCCCCTCATCCTGAGCATCTTGTCCACCGCGACCCACTCGTTGGGTTGATGTGCGGTGTCGATGTTGCCCGGCCCGAAAACCACGGTGTCACAGCCCAGCGCGTTCAGAAACGGTCCCTCGGTCGCGAATGCCACGGTTGCGGCGGGCATGCCCGACAATTCCTCGACGGCACGCACGATCGCGGAATCTGCGGGTGTCAACATCGATGGTAGGGGGCGCATGGGCAAGATCATCTTCGCCCCGAGTCGGCTACCCGCGACCTCCGCATCGACGATCCCGCGGAGCTCCGCCGCAGTCGCATCGACGTCCATCCCGGGCATCAAACGTACGTCGAACAGGAGGTCACAGGACGCACATATCCGGTTCGGGCTGTCCCCGCCGCTGATACCCCCGAAATTCAAGGTCGGGCACGCGACTTCGAAATCCCCGTCGGGATAACGCACTGCGGCTTCCTCGCGCCATGCTTTGAACCCTGTAATGATGTCGTGCATACCATCGAGCGCATTGGCGCCCAGCGCCGGGTTGCTCGAATGGCCGGAACGACCGGTGACTTCGACGCGCCCGATGAGGATGCCCTTGTGCTTGTTAATGGGGATCAGATCGGTCGGTTCGCCGATGAGCGCATACGCGCCCATTTCCTCTCCACTTTGGACAAGTACGCGTGCACCGTTCATGGTGCTTTCCTCATCGGCCGTCGCGAGCACGATGAGTGAACGCTTCAGCCGCGATAGGTCAAACCCGTCCAGGGCTGAGAGGATCAATGGGAAAAAACACTTCATGTCGGCACTGCCGAGCCCGAACCAGCGACCTTCGCACTCGACGAGCTCGAAGGGATCAGTCGCCCAACCATTCGCGTCGTAAGGCACCGTGTCCGTGTGGCCCGCAAACACGAGACCTCGATCCCCGCGACCCGCGCGCGCTAGCATGTTGAACTTCGCGGGCTCCTCGGCGACGGTTTGCTGCAAAACCGCGAAGCCCGCCTCCTCGAACCAGTTGCTGAGCGTATCCGTGACGGTCGAGTTGCTCATGTCAAATGCCGGATTGACGGAGCTCACACTCGGTTGCGCGATGAGTTCAGCGAGCTTCGCCTTGAGTTGTGCTTCGACGCCGGGCATGCCGTGCAGCCTCTGGAAAATTGGGGTGGCATTCTACACCGACGAGCATGGGGTCAGATCGCGAGCATGGGTTCATGCTCGCAATGTTAGATCTGACCCCGTACAGTTGACGCCGTACAGTTACCGTTGAACGAGAACACCCTGGAGATAAGGCATGGCGCAAAAATTGAACAGGATTAGTGAGCGTATAACGCAACCGCGCGTTCAGGGCGCATCGCAGGCAATGCTCTACGGGACGGGCTTGACCGATTCCGATCTATCCAAGGCACAGGTCGGGATCGCCAGCGTCTGGTATGAGGGCAACACCTGTAACATGCATCTGCTAGGGCTTGCCGAGGAAGTAAAAAAGGGCGTTCAGAAAGCCGGACTCGTCGGCATGCGGTTTAATACCATCGGCATCAGCGACGGTATCTCCATGGGCACCCGCGGTATGAGCTTTTCATTGCAGTCTCGGGACCTCATCGCTGATTCGATCGAGACCATGATGAGCGGTCAATGGTACGACGCCAACATATCGATCCCCGGCTGTGACAAAAATATGCCCGGTTGCCTCATCGCTATGGGCCGCTTGGACCGACCGGCGCTCATGATCTACGGCGGCACGATTAAACCGGGACACTCACACGGAAAAACGGTGGACATCGTGTCGGCTTTTCAGAGTTACGGCGCTTTTATTGCCGGAAGCATTTCGGACGAAGAGCGCCAGGATATCGTCAAGAACGCCTGTCCCGGTGCGGGCGCCTGCGGCGGCATGTATACAGCGAATACGATGGCGTCGGCAATCGAGGCTCTTGGCATGTCTCTCCCTTACAGCTCGTCGACACCTGCAGTGGACCCCGGCAAGCTGGAGGAATGTGAACGTGCAGGGGCAGCTATCCTTCATCTGCTGGAGGAGGAAATCAAGCCGAGCGACATCATGACGCGGCAGGCGTTCGAGAACGCGATGGCGTTGATATGCGTACTCGGTGGATCCACCAATGCGGTATTACACCTGATCGCGATGGCCCGAGCGGTCGGCGTCGAACTCGGCATCGATGATTTCCAGACGGCCAGTGATCGCACACCTTTCCTGGCCGACCTGAAGCCCAGCGGTCAATATGTGATGGAGGACCTGCATAAGGTCGGCGGGACTCCGGCGGTTCTCAAGTTCCTACTCGATGCCGATATGATCAATGGGGAATGCATGACCGTGACAGGTAAAACGCTTGCGGAAAATCTGGAGGACCTTCCCCCTTTCTCTCAAGGGCAAACCGTCATTCGGCCGCTCGATGATCCGATCAAGCCGACCGGCCACATACAGATCCTGAAAGGCAATATTGCGCCGGGTGGCTCAGTCGCCAAGATTACGGGCAAAGAAGGCACGCGCTTTAATGGGCCGGCGCGCGTGTACGACAGCGAGGAGGAAATGATCGCGGGCCTCGAGAAGAAGGAAATTCAGAAAGGCGACGTGGTGATCATCCGCTACGAAGGTCCCAAAGGCGGTCCCGGCATGCCGGAGATGCTAACACCGACCTCCGCCATCGTGGGAGCCGGCCTTGGCGAACACGTCGCCTTGATTACCGATGGCCGCTTCTCCGGTGGTTCGCACGGTTTCCTTGTCGGTCACGTAGTGCCCGAAGCACAGGAAGGCGGGCCAATCGCACTGCTGCGGAACGGCGATGTCATCACCATCGACTCGGACGCCCACATCATTGAGGTCGCCGTCGATGAGGCTGAAATGCAACGCCGACGTGATACATGGAGCGCCCCGCCATACAAGGCGCATCGCGGCACCCTGTACAAATACATCAAGAATGTGAGAAACGCATCGGAAGGCTGCGTCACCGACGAGTGAGCCGTAGGGAAGTCCGACACGCCGCTGGAACCCATCTCAAAATTATTCGGTCCAAGCTTGCCCCTGAAAATCGGGATTGCAAGGCGCAGCGTGCAGGGCATGGTGGTTCCATGTTCAAGCGCTGGAACGTAGCAAACGCGGTTTTCAGGCGGCAACCCGAAGGGCTGGTGGCTCATTTCGCACATCTCCGCGTTGCTCGTCGCTCATTTAGTTAATGCTTTGCAACACGTCTCGCGCCTTGAGCTGTACGAAGTGGGCCGCCAGCGTAGGCCCGAATAATTTTGAGATGGGTTCTAGTATTTACATCTGCTTTTTGTAATCGTTGTAGTACTTGAGCACGCGGCGCACATAAGTCTGCGTTTCCTTATAAGGGGGGATGCGGTGCCCATGCTTGATCACGGCATTCTCGCCCGC
>JAYYZW010000038.1:0-39129 GCA_036339995.1 Pseudomonadota bacterium | reverse complement strand
TCACTACGAGAGGATTCGGCAGCAGGCTCAGCACCTCGATACTCTTTATGTGAAGAGAGTTGCTTGCGTTGCGGGTCAAGTCCCGGATCCAGCGGTGCTCATCGGCGAAGCTCACCAGTCCGACGGTGATGGCCAGCGACGCAGCCGGCATCAAGAGTCGTAAGAATTTTTTCAAGGCCATCTCAGGCCCACTGGCGTTCGCTTTCAACCGACCACACGGCGAAGGTGAAGAACAAGACGGCGACGATGATGAAGTAAGCAATATCAGCGGAATTAATGAAGCCGATCGTGAAGCCGCGCAGACGCCCCAGGGTCGACACAGTGCCGAGCGAGGACGAAGCGGGGTCGAGCCGGTTAGCCCAATCGGCGAACCACAGTGACAGCGACACGATCAGCGCCGCGAAGCCGGCAAGAACCGGTTGGCGCGTGATCGCCGAGGCCGCGATGCCGATGCAGCAATGGAGCAGGAGAAACAGCGCGAGGCCCAGCAGGTTGGTAAAGTAGATCCCGAGGTCAATCGGCGCGCCCCATAACAGCGTCAAGGGAATGAGACTTGCCAGAAACCACAGGGCACCGGCGCACGATAGGACCGCGAGCAATTTTCCGGCGACGATGTCGAAAGAGGAAACCGGTGCTGAAAACAGGAAATCGAGCTTTCCGTCGCGTCGATCACCACTGAGCACGCCCATGGTCAGCATCGGGGTGACGACGACGATGAGCAGCGCCGCGGCACGAAAATATGGAATCATAATTGCGCGGGAGACGCCCTGCGCCTGTAACTGGGCGTTCAAACCGAGGAATTGCACGGTCATTAGCAGAAATAGAACAGCCATGAAGCCCTGCGCCAGCGCCAGCACGACCCACGAGAACGGTCGCCGTAAGCTGCGCGTAATTTCGAATCTGGCGATCGCGCGCATCGCCTGGGTCATACGTATTTTTCCGCCGGCGCATCGCCCGTGGTCAGACGCATGAACAGATGCTCGAGGACGTCGAATTCCGGCTGTAGTTCGATGACGCCCCAGCCTTCTTCGACAGCCCGCTCCGCTATCGAGATGGCCGCGTTTTCGCAATCGTCGACCTCGAGGCGCCACGCGCCGTGATCCTCAGCTGATGCATTTCGAACGCCCTTGATGCCTGTCAGCAACCCGGCGTCGACGACTTCGCGAAACCGCACCCGCAAGACGCGGGTGTCGGAAACCGCTGGCGCATCATGGGCGATACGCCCGTGATGAAGAATCATGATACGGGTCGCGAGCTTCTGTACTTCCGGCAGGATGTGAGTTGAGACGATGACGGTGCGGTCGGCGGCGAGGGTTCGGATCAATTCGCGTACTTCACGAATCTGCGCGGGGTCGAGACTGGACGTCGGCTCGTCGAGTATCAATACGCTTGGATCGTGCACAATTGCCTGGGCTAATCCGATACGCTGCCGGTAGCCCCTGGACAGATTTCCGATCAATCGCGGGCCGACGTCCTCAAGGCCGCAGCGAGCACGGGCCTTGGCGCTGGCTTCGCTCGCCGCGACGGCCGGGAGTCCGTGCAAACGGGAGCACCAGCCGAGGTAAGCGTCTACGGTTGCGTCGTCATGCAGCGGCGGGACCTCGGGCAGGTAACCGACGCTCCTTTTAGCGCCGATTGGGTCGTCGGACAGGGCGCGGCCGCAGATCTCGACCTGCCCGCCATGGGGGCGCAGGACCCCGGCGAGAATCTTCATGGTCGTCGACTTGCCGGCGCCATTGGGCCCGAGGAAACCCAAAACCTCGCCACGCCGCAGGGTGACATCGACCGCATGGAGGGCTTGGTGCCTACCGTAAAAACGGTTCAATCCGCGTGCCGACAGCAGGACCTCTTCGACCATGGCCCGTATTATTGGCGAGGCCACTCGCTGTGCCAAGAACGCCACGCGATAGCGAACACGCGCTGCCGGTGTCCTCGGCGCAGGAATCCTGTCAAGGCGAACAAAGACGAGGCCGATTACTCTTTAAAGCCGCCGCGGGACTAGCCGGCAGAAGTCCCTGCCACCAAGGAGGGGAAGAGGTAATCCACAGCATGAAGTATGATTGCCATGATCTTAATAAATATTAACGATTTGCTTGCCGTTTTCGGTGCTGATTGGGGTTAGAGTTGGACGCTGAAATATGAAGTCGGGGAATCTCATGCTGGAAGGAATGGTGCAATTGCCGTGGTGGGGAATCGTCGTGGTCGCCTTGGTGTTCACCCATATCACGATCGCAGCGGTCACGATATTTTTGCACCGATGTCAGGCGCATCGCGCGCTCGAACTGAATCCGCTGATTTCTCATTTTTTCCGAGCGTGGTTATGGTTGACCAGTGGTATGAACACCCGCGAGTGGACCGCGGTGCATCGCAAGCATCACGCGGCGGTGGAGACCGAGGAAGATCCCCATAGTCCGCAAGTGCATGGGATCCGCAAAGTCATGTTGAAAGGTGCGGAGTTGTACAAGGAGAGTGCCGCCAACCGGGTGCTCTTGGAGCAGTACGGCTTCGGTACCCCCGACGACTGGATCGAGCGGCACCTCTACTCTCCGCATTCATTCTTGGGGATCGCCCTGATGTTCGCAGTGAACGTCGTCGTGTTCGGCCCCATTGGAATTACGATCTGGGCGGTGCAGATGATGTGGATTCCGATATTCGCGGCCGGCATCATCAACGGCGCCGGGCACTGGCGGGGTTATCGCAACTTCGAGACCGCAGACGCCTCGACCAACATCGTACCCTGGGGAATCTTGATCGGCGGCGAAGAGCTGCACAACAACCACCACGCGTTCGCCAACTCGGCGAAATTTTCAGAAAGGCCCTGGGAGTTCGATCTCGGGTGGTTCTACGTGCGATTGATGCAATCTTGTGGCCTGGCCGAAATCCGTATGTTGGCGCCCGCGCGTCCAGCGGTCGATCGAGCAAAACCCGTACCGGATTTCGAAACCCTCAAGGCCGTGGTGGGCAACCGACTGCACGTGATGGCCGACTACGGCCGCATGGTGGTCAATCGGGTGCACAAAGAAGAGCTGCGTAATGCGGCGGCCGACATCCGCCGGGTGCTTAAACCGCTGCGGCCGCTCATGTTGTGCGCGGAAGAACGCTTGAACGATCTCGATCGCGGCACCTTGAGGATTGCATTGGCGCACAGCAAGCCGCTCGAAGTCGTTTACCGTTTCAGGCTTCAGCTGCAGGAGATCTATAAGCAGCGCACCGCCAGCCGTGAAAGCTTGCTCGACTCCCTGCAGGAATGGTGCCAGCGTGCCGAGGCCACCGGGATCAAAGCGCTGGAAGATTTCGCGGAGACCCTGCGCGGCTATACTCCGCAGCCCACCTAGAAATACGATTATTTGATCTTCGCTTCCTTGTACATCACGTGTTTGCGTACCACGGGGTCGTACTTCATGCGTTCGAGCTTATCCGGATGCGTCCGCTTGTTCTTGGTCGTGGTGTAGTAATGCCCGGTGCCGGCACTGGATACGAGCTTGATTTTATCCTGCATGACGAACTCCCAAGGTGCTAGATTTTTTCGCCGCGCGCACGGATCTTTTTCAATACACTCTCGATGCCAAGCTTGTCGATAATACGCATGCCTTTGCGGCTGACTCGTAGACGAACCCAGCGCTTCTCACTTTCGACCCAGAAGCGGTGCGAATGGAGATTGGGCAGGAAACGCCGCCGTGTCCGGTTGTGCGCGTGTGAGACGTTATTACCCGCTTGCGGCCGTTTGCCCGTAACTTGGCATACGCGAGACATGACGATTTCCTGACGGGCTCGAGGGAAGGCGCGCAATTCTAGCCGACTTAAGCACGAGGGCCAAGCCGTGCGTAGAACTGCGGGAAAACGGCCTGCAGTAATCAAAATAGACCTAATTCAGCCATGGATATGACGTCGCGCTCGGCTCTGCAACGCCGGACGGGTGATTGTGGGCGAGAATGACGGCGGCGCAGTTGAGTTCCAGACACGCCCGGATGATTTCGCGCGGGTGGACATGGGCGCTGTCCACCGAGCCGAAGAACAACTCCCGAAACGCGATCACGCGGTGGCGGGTGTCGAGAAAGAGGCAGGCGAAAACCTCGCGACAGTACGCCTTCATTCGCGAAATCAGATAGGTACCGGCGTGCGAGGGGTTTTGCAGTGGCCCGTCGCGCTTGAGCGTGGCGTATACGTAACGTTGGCTGAGTTCGAGCGCAGCCTTGAGGGTGGCGAACCCCGCTGGTCCACAGCGGGGCAGGCCGCAAAAGGTCAGGAAATCGGCTTCGAGCAGTTCACGCAAGCCGCCTGATGAGCTCAAAAGGCCCCGCGCGAGGCTAACGGCGTCGTTCCTGGGGGTTCCATGGCGCAACAGAATCGCAACAAGTTCGGCATCGGACAGGGTTCGGGCACCGTCTGAAAGCAGCTTCTCGCGGGGCCTTTCGCCGATCGGCCAATCCTTGATCTTCATTGCTAATCCCCTCCATGGGACAGGGTCGAGGCGGTTGCGAAAGTATGTGGATTCGCGGCCATCGGGTAAAATCCGGCAAAACGGACGGCACCCGGATATGAACACTCTCAACGCCAAGCGCGTCATCCTGATCGTGACGGGAGGAATAGCCGCCTACAAGGCGCCAGACGTGGTACGGCGGCTGCGAGAAGCGGGCGCCGAGGTCCGCGTCGTCATGACGCCCGCCGCTACGAAGTTCATAACCCCGCTGACCTTGCAGGCGGTATCCGGTTCACTGGTCCGTACGCAACTTTTCGACAGCGCGGCTGAGGCGGCAATGGGCCATATCGAACTCGCGCGCTGGGCCGACATCATCGTCATCGCGCCCGCGAGCGCCGACTTTCTCGCCCGACTGCGATTCGGTCGGGCGGATGAATTGGCCAGCGCACTGTGCCTTGCCACGGAAGCGCCCGTCCTGGCCGCGCCAGCCATGAATCAGCAGATGTGGCAGCATCCGGCAACGGTTGAGAATCTCGCTCAACTATCTGCACGTGGGGTCGTGCTCGCGGGGCCCGCCGAGGGCGACCAAGCATGCGGGGAAGTCGGACCCGGACGTATGCTAGAGGCGCCGGACATCGTCAGCGCCGCCGCCGCGCTGTTCAAGAACCAGCGGCTTGCGGGACGGCGCGTTTTGATCACGGCCGGACCCACCTACGAACCGATCGATCCGGTTCGCTACATCACCAATCACAGTTCCGGAAAGATGGGTTACGCGGTGGCCGAAGCCGCGCTAGCCGCCGGCGGCGTCGTCACGCTTGTCAGCGGGCCGACCGGCCTTAAACCACCCGCCGCCGCTACCACCGTAGCGGTATCGACGGCGCAGGAGATGTGCGAGGCCGTGATGAGTCGTGTGGCGAACAGTGACATCTTCATCGCGACAGCAGCGGTCGCGGATTACCGGCCGGATACAACGCAATCACGCAAGGTCAAACGCAGCGATTCACCGATGGCGCTCAATCTCGTTCCGAACGAGGACATTCTTCACACGGTTGCTCATTCCCCGCATCCACCGTTTACCGTCGGCTTTGCCGCCGAAACCGAAAATGTCGAACACAATGCCCGATCCAAGCTGGCGTCGAAGTCCCTGGACATGATCGCGGCCAACTTGGTGGGCGGGCCGGAGACCGGATTTAATGCCGATGAAAACGAGCTGCTGGTCATCTGGCGGGACGGAATGCAGAATTTGCCGCGCGCGTCCAAGGGGCGAATCGCCCGTAGCCTCGTGGACCTGATCTCTGAACGCATCGATCAATCTGGTAAAAACTGAATTCACCGGATCGCGGTGATGTATTCGCGGAGGTGAGCTTGTACACTTGCCGGGCCAGTCCGCAGCTGCAATAGATACGCTTAAGCATTGGAAAAAATGAAGAAAACTTTCGTCAGCGCGGTCGATTTGTCCAAGCTCGTGGAGCGCGTTCCGCGGCAGATTTTGATCGCCACCATCGCCGGCATGACACTGCTGATCGGCGGCGGCATCGTGGTCAATTTCCTCTATAGCACCAAGAGCGGATCGACTAGCAAAGCGGTAGCTTCCGCCTATCAGGAACTCGCCCGTGGCCTCGCCAGCGAAATCGCGGTTGCTCTCGATCCGTATGAACTGGCCCTTGAGGAGATCGCCGCCAATGCCGATGTTAGGGCCGCACTCTCAGCCGGTGACGCGGATGCGTTGAGCGCCTTCGGTAGACAGCTCGCCCCCCCACTCGACGGCGTACTCAAGCTTCGCATACTGCTGCCCAGCTGGCGCGATCCGGAGCCCGGCGCAGTTCCGCCGCTGACTTTCGCGTCGATATCGATGATCAAGAAAGCGCGCGACACGGGTCACGATGTGCCGACGGAAGTGCACCTCGCGGGGACCGATTACGAACAAGTCGTCTTCCTCAAGCGGATCGAAGCGCTGCAAGAAACAGCCGACGATTTCGAATTCGATGGTTTTCTTCACTTGAGCGTCGATCCCGACGTCGTGCGCCGGACTCTTACGGCCAATCCGCCGGCCGACGTATTTGTTGAAATTCGCCAGGGACCCGGTGTCGCCATTGCGTCGAGCGGCATCCAACCCGAAAGCGATTCGCCCTCGACGAGCACGGACGTCAAGGGCACCCGCATGGCTGTCATATTGAAGGCGACGGGTCTGGTGGAGAGCGGCAGCGCCTCCGAATCCGCCGACGGTTCGATATTAATGGGCTTCGCGCTGTTCGGTGCGTGCGCCGCAGGCTTATGGATCTACCTGTCGCGGCGCGGTACGGGTGTCACCGTCGGCAGCTTGCCGAGCGACAGCGTGATATTCCAGGGCGCCATCAAGGCGATCCTAGACGGCGCTCATCCTGGCCTCGAATTGCTTCCCGGTGCAGCGGGCAGCGGCGCTAGCCTGGATTTCGAAGCCCTTGCTGAGCGCGCCGCGCTTGAGGACGCGACCGAATTCAAAAGCGCGGGCGTTCCCGACGAAGATCCGACCGTACCCCGAACGGGCGACGACGTGCCGCCGCGCGATGACGTCAAAGCCGCAGCCGAAACGCCGCACGAGACCAAAGACGCCGCCGACATTCCATCCTCGATATTCCGTGCCTACGATATCCGCGGAATCGTCGACGAAACCCTGACTGAGGAGGGTGTGTATTTTATCGGCCGGGCGCTCGGCGCCGAAGCCGACGTTCGCGGCCAAAAAACGATCGTTGTCGCGCGCGACGGTCGGCATTCGAGTGAGCTGTTGAAAGATGCATTGACGAAAGGACTGCTCGAATCGGGGCGCGACGTGCTCGACATCGGCTTGACACCGACGCCGATGCTTTATTTCGCGACCCATTATCTCGATGCGCACAGCGGAGTCATGATCACCGGCAGCCACAATCCTTCCCAGTACAACGGCCTCAAGATAGTGCTCGACGGTGAAACCTTGGCTGGCGACGCGATCCAGGCGATCCGTCGCCGCATCGAGGCCCAGGAATTCGTCGACGGTACGGGCTCCATGCAGTCGGTTGAAATCGTGCCGGACTATATTCGGCGGATTAGCGAAGAGATCCCCGTTACGCTTGGCAATGCGCTCAAAGTGGTCGTCGATTGCGGCAATAGCGTTCCCGGGATCGTAGCGCCGACCATACTGCGGGCCATCGGGCACGATGTGATCGAGCTTTTCTGCGAAGTGGACGGCGATTTTCCCAATCACCACCCCGATCCATCGCAACCCGAGAACCTGCGATCGCTGAGCGACGCGGTCGCCGACGAGAGCGCCGATCTTGGTTTGGCTTTTGACGGCGACGGGGATCGTCTTGGGGTGATCGATGGCGAAGGCAATATCATCTGGCCGGATCGACAGATGATCCTGTTTGCTCGTGACATTCTGAGCCGCAATACCGGGGCGAAGATTATTTTCGACGTAAAATGCTCGCGCCTGCTTGCAACCGAGATCACCGCACGCGGCGGGGAACCGATCATGTCGAAAACCGGCCATTCGCTGATCAAAGCGAAAATGGCCGAAACCGGTGCGCTGTTGGCTGGCGAGATGAGCGGGCATATCTTTTTCAAGGAACGCTGGTACGGATTCGACGACGCGCTCTATGCGGCGGCAAGATTACTTGAGATCCTGGTGAACAGCAGCGAGTCGCCGGCGGAGGTTTTTGCGGGCCTCCCGGGTGGTGTGGCGACGCCCGAACTGCGCCTCGACATGCCCGAAGAACACCATGCCGAATTCATGCAGAAGGTGCTGGCGAGCGGCGCCAGTTTCGATGACGCCGAAATAAGCACAGTGGACGGTCTGCGGGCTGATTTCAGTGATTCCTGGGGCCTGATTCGAGCGTCGAATACCATGCCTTGCCTCATCTTGAGATTCGAGGGGGACGATGAAGCGGCGCTCGAAAACGTGAAGAAACGCTTTCGCGATTTGCTGACCGGTATCGACGCTGGTCTGTCACTGCCATTTTGAAGGCCTAAGATCCGCATCCTGCGGCGCGTGCACGTGCCGGTTTCGGAATTTGCCATGACGTTAAATGTCACCGACGCCTTGAATACCGCCCATGTACTGACGGAAGCGCTGCCCTACATTCAGCGCTATCAGCGCAAGACGATCGTAATCAAATACGGTGGGAACGCCATGGTGGACGATCGCCTGAAGGTGAGTTTTGCCCGGGACGTCGTGCTGATGAAGTTCGTCGGAATCGATCCGATCGTAGTCCATGGCGGGGGACCTCAAATCGGGCAGGTGCTCGAACGAATCGGCAAGGAGTCCAAGTTCATCGACGGCATGCGCGTGACCGATGCAGAGACCATGGACATCGTAGAAATGGTGCTGGGCGGACTCGTCAACAAGGAGATCGTCAATCTTATCAACTCCGGCGGCGGGCGCGCGATCGGACTGACCGGCAAGGACGGCCCGTTGATTTACGCGCGCAAGTTGAACTACAACCCGGACAAGGATTCGGCCGATGCCCCCGAGATCATCGATCTTGGCCACGTCGGCGAAGTCAGCGCCGTCGACCGGGAAGTGCTCACTTTTTTCAGCGGTGGCGACTTTATTCCAGTGATCGCGCCGATCGGCGTTGGCGAGGATGGCGCTTCCTACAACATCAACGCCGATCTCGTCGCCGGCAAAGTGGCGTCCATCATGCAGGCCGAGAAACTCATCTTATTGACGAATACGCCCGGACTGCTCGGCGAGGACGGACACGTGTTGACGGGCCTCAAGGCCGGCACCGTTCGCAAATTGATCAAAGACGGCACGATATCCGGCGGCATGCTACCGAAAATCACGGCCGCACTCGACGCCGTCAACAACGGCGTTAAACGCGCGCACATCATCGACGGGCGAGTGGAGCATGCACTCCTGTTAGAGTTATTTACCGACGAAGGTGTCGGAACCCTTATCGAGTAGCGTGTGAAAACGAACCGCCGGCGTCAGATCCTCGAGGTACTCGCAAGCGAACTCGAAACCAAGCCGGGCTCGCGGGTCACGACGGCAACGCTGGCTTTAGCGGTAGGTGTCTCCGAGGCTGCGCTGTACCGCCATTTCGCCAGCAAAGCGAAGATGTTCGAGGCCTTGATCGAGTTTGCGGAGGATTCGATCTTCAGCCTGTTCAATCAGGTGATGGAGGAGCAGAAAGACGCGCGCACGCGCTGTCTGCATCTGTCGACGGCACTGCTTGAGTTCGCCGAACGAAATCCCGGGATCGCCAGAGTATTGGTCGGCGACATCCTCGTCGGCGAGCACGAACGCTTGCGCGTCCGCGTTTCCCGGTTTTTTGCACGCGTCGAAACCCAATTCAAGCAGGTGTTTCGCGAAGCCGCCCTGACCGATGGTCGAGCACGAGACAGCAGTACCGTCGCCGCGATGGCGAACCTGCTACTGTGCGTGGTCGCCGGGCGGCTCGATCAATTCGTCCGCACAGATTTCGAAGCCCTGCCGGCGCGGGGCTGGGCTACGCAGTGGCAGTTGCTGTGCGCGGGGTTGTTCCAGGAGGGATAAAGTTTGGCGTTATGTGAACAGTACGCTGAATCGGGTTTTTCGTTGATCAAGCGATTCGCGCTTTATTCGCCCACAAGCGGGCTCCTACGGGGGTTTCGATACGGCACCGTAGGAGCCCGCTTGCGGGCGAATTGAGTCCGCCTTCTAGTTCAGACCTTTCAGTTCCTTAAAGCGCTCGATATCAGTTGCGAATCGCTGGCGGATGTCTTCCTGTTCCTGGCGCTTAGTGTCGATGAATTCTTCGTTTTCGGAGATCTGACCGCGTACGCTTTTGATATTTGAAACCATTTCTTCGCTAGGCATCTCGCCGCGCCGCTCAACGTCGGCTGTGCGTTCGATCATCTGGTCGAGGTTCTTTTCGAGTTTGTCGATATGGCCCCGCGTCAGCCGAATTTGCGATTCCAGGTGGGTGATCTGACCGTCGCGAGTTAGGATCAAATCATCCTCGGATGCAAATGTGAGTAGCAAGACGCGGTCAAGATCCGCACGCTTCTTATCTTCGAGGGCCTTTTGCTCCTCTATTTTTGCCTGCTCGCGCTCGGCTACAAGCTCTTCCACGGATTTCGCACGGCCGTGAGTTTTGACCGTCATGCCGCGGCTGTCCTTGGTTTCGTGCTCCTGCTGGGCGTATTCCGGCGGTACTGAATTGCCGCATTCACGGACGCCTTCGCTGTTCTTCCAGCATTTGATCGCCGCCTCGGCATGAAGCGTAGCGAACAAAGCTAATAGCGCGATGGTCATGATCCATCTCGTCATCAGTCGTTTGCGTTTCGCTTTCATAATCGCACCCGTCGCGTCTTTCCGGTGGATTCGCTGTTTTCGGCGAGTATAGTACCGCACGCTGAACGACGACTGAACGCCAGCCCGCACTTCTCACTACCCTCCTGCAGGTGCCGATCCGCTCGCTGTGGCGGGGCGTACTTGCTCCAACGCCGGATGGCGGTGTTGAGGGGGTAAGAAACGTCGACGGGGTCTTGAATCTGTTATGAACTTGCGACGCCGATAAGCATCATGAGCACTCGAATGGTGATCCATCAGCTCAGCATCCACCCCTCCACGACCTCTCGGTTCATCCTAAGTCCGACGGGCTGCTAGGGGGATGCATTTCCTATCACCGACGGACCGGACTGTACGATTCCCCAGCTCGCCGCGCGGGCGATTTGCAAGAACGGCTTGAGAGGTGGATCACTTTTTAAGCGAGCGCTGGAACAATTTCGGAGCCTTGACAACAACTTGAGATGAAAGATGACGATATCCAGAATTTTACTGTTGCAACTGACACTGGGATACCTGATGACGGGGTGCCAGGATGCAACTGCACACGGCGGCGTTAGTATGGAAGACGATCTGTGTGTGATCAAAATCGGGTTTCTGAAAGCACATTTTACCGGCTATCAACCAAAAACCAACGGGACACAGGAGTTTTGCGAAGACATTCCCGAAGTGGCCAGCAGCATATTCGTGATCGATTACCTGCACGATTTCCTCAAGGAGATGCCAGTCGATTTTCGTATTATCAAGGACGTCAATAATTTCGGTATTTTCGCCAACTGGGATGACATCACCGGTCTCGAAGATATCGAGCAGGATACGGTTTTTTATCTACCACCGATGAAGCGGCCGGACGGTGTGCTCACCGTCAATTACGATTTTCAGCAGGCCGGGGGCTATATCGGCATTGTGACAGCCGTTCATCCCGAAAAGGAAAAAACCTATCATGCGGTATTTTATTTTCAGGTGGGCGGGACCGACTATGGGTATGTGCCACTCTTTGTCGCACTGGTGATTTTTGCGCAGGCGCTCTACTGGCTCAGTAACAGAGTTTCCGTTAAATAGGCTGTCTGAAAATGTGGTGGGCTAATCCGACCTGCGGTACCGGGACAACAAGACATTCTGTTGACAAAATAATATTCCACGATGGCTGTAGGATGTAACCATGCACACACGCTGGCTGTTGTTGGTCTCAATCCTTGTAGCACTATTGTGTTTTCCGCCTCAGTGGTATCCGACGGCATTGCGCATGCAGTTGGGTCAGTGGTTCGGCGCCGATAACTATCGTGCACTGCCTGCAGGGAAAACTGTCGCTGATATAACGGGAGAAAACCCCTGCCCTGAAGACCTGTTGAACTGGCGGGATGCGCAAACCATTGCCGGTGTCGATATTCGCCGTTCTCCCACCTGTATTGCCGACAATCCTCATGCAGTAGCGGCTTTCGTGCGTGGCACGAACAATGTCTCTCAGCAGGTTCTTATGGCCAGTGGCCTGACCCCGGATACGGTGGAAAAAGGACGTGACCTGGATGGCGACGGTGACCCGGACGAAATCCACATCCGCCTGGAGGTCGCCGAACTCAACGGCGGTTCACCGGAAGGCAATGTACCTACGACCCGCTATGCCATCGCGCCCGGGATCAGGCCGGGATTCTGGGTTTTTGTACCCAAGATGTTTGGCATGGCAACCGAGAACTTCGAGTCGCTCAAGGCACGTACGATGTTGCGCCTGCCTTCACCGGCGATTCGCGTTGAACAGGGTGACCGCGTAAAAATCACTTTGGAAAACAGTCATTACATGCCGCACACCATTCACTTCCACGGTGTGGATCATCCATTCGTCGATGCGGATGGCGAAGGCAACGACGGTGTCCCGCTGACCAGTGAGAAACCGGTGCTGCCCGGTAGCGCACGTACCTATGACCTGCAACCGCGCCAGAGCGGCACCATGTTTTATCATTGCCATGTCCAACCCCACGTACACATCATGATGGGACTGCAGGGCCTGTTCGTCGTCGAGGAAAACCGGCCGAACAACTGGCTGCAAACCCTCAACGTTGGCGCCGGTCACGTACGCGTGCCGTCGGTCGCAACGACGGAACGGTTCGACCGTGAATACGACTTGCAGTATCTCGATGTCGATATCGATTTGAACAACCGAATTCAAGGCTTCAATGACCCGCGCCTGATAACGCGGGAGATGCACCGCCGCTACGATATCACCGACGCAAAAAGCGATTTCTTTACTCTTAACGGTCGCTCATTTCCCTATACGTTTCGTGAATCGCTGGTGGTAACAAAACCCGATGAGCGGATTAAATTACGAATTGTTAACGGTGGCAGTACCGGCGTTTCGCTGCACACCCACGGACACAAAGTCACTCCCACCCATTACGACGGCATAGCCGTCAAACCTGCGGCACGAATCATTCGCGACGTGATATGGATTTCCAGCGCCCAGCGAGTAGACCTGGATCTGGAGACCACCGATGACGGATTGCATTCCTACGGGAGTGGAATCTGGTTGCTGCATGATCACCAGGAAAGGGGCGTCACCAACGATGGTATGGGGCCGGGCGGTAACATCAGCGCCATTGTTTACGAAGATTATTTGCAGGAAAACGGTTGGCCCAGAACGCAGGGTGTGGATCTGAACCGGTTTTTCACTGAAGCCTATTATCGGAAAGAAGTCCCGGTCTGGGACAGCCTCGGTAACGGGACATTTTCAGACATGGGCATTGATTTTTGGATGTTGATACGCTGGTTGGGCTTGGGGCTTTCGCTGGGAGTCATGGTGGCGCTGGTGATTAACGCCATCAATAACCGCAGGTCTTAGAATGGAAAAGCGTGAATGGTTCGCCGAATAAATTCCGCTCCTGCTGTTTGTTAAGGGCGCTGTCGGATCGTGTTGCACCAATCCGGCCTGCGTCATATTCGAATAATTGAATGCTATTTATAAAAATCCTTTGCGTTATCTGCGTCCTTGCGGCGAATTTCAACCATACCGCCCAAGCTGAATCGCAGGACCAACACGCTAAGCACCGGCATCACGATATGACCCTCGACAGCAGCGGTATGGTGATGAACAGTAACGATCACCGTCTGCCTCAGGACTGCGAAAAGCTGGGCCGCGATCACTACATCAAGGTTTACGCCGGTACGAAATTCGCGGCCGACTACCCCGGCACGGTATTCGGTATGAGCCAGCACGAATACAAGGCTGAGCCTTGCAGCCGCATTACGGTTACGTTTGTGAACGAGGACGAAGTACGCCACCAGTGGATGATCCACGGATTGCCCAGGTATCTTTATCCCGGCGGCATGTTCCATCTTGAAGCTGCAGGCGGACATTCCCAAACCGGCACCTTCATCGTGCCGGGCGATGATAAAACCTACCTCGTACACTGCGATATGGCCCAGCATATGGAAAAGGGTATGAAGGCCCAGCTAAAAGTTGGTAAAGGCAGCGGCGACCTGTGGGCTGTTCCGGGTGTCAGCGCAGGCTTCATTCAAGATACCTATCTGCCCGAGGAAACCGGGCTCTATCTAATGTTGATATCCGTGACGGGAATCGTGATTACCATGCTGGTCATGTCCAGCAGACGATCCTGAAGATCTCCTCGGCAGTGGCGAACAGCTTCTTCTTCCACTCCGGGACCTGCTTGGGATCGACATCGAACTGCTCCACGGGTTCAGCCACGATGCGGTCCCCTCGAACGGCCACCAGAACGACCTTCGCTTTGAAGCTCACCGAATGATTGCGTCGTTTCCTCTTTGTTATCCCCTGCTCCTAGCGTCGGCGATCGGCTGTCCACCCGACGAGGCCCACGTCATCTAATTGAAATCCGGATTAATTCTCTCCGAAAAATCGTGGCCCAAGCCAGAATTTTTCGATATCATTAACAGTTCGAAGAATCCTAGACCTTAGTCTTACTCTAGAACCTGCGGTCTGAGCGGGCAGAGGATGATAAATATGGCGTTGGCTATAATTCTGTTTCTACTGACCGTTGGTTCTATTCTCTTTCACTTTCTCAGTCCCTGGTATTTCACCCCGCTCGCGTCCAACTGGAGCGCCATCGACAACGCCCTCGACATCACCTTCTGGGTCACAGGGGTGGTGTTTATTTTGGTTAACCTGTTCCTGATCTATTGCATCGTAAAATTTCGATACTCAAAGGGCCGCCGGGCGCACTACGAACCCGAGAACAAGAAGCTGGAAATCTGGCTCACGATCGTCACCTCGATCGGCATTGTCGCCATGTTGACCCCCGGTCTCTATGTCTGGGCCAAGTTCGTCAATCCACCGGAAGACGCCGATGTATTTGAAGTTGTCGGCAAGCAATGGTCGTGGAGCTACCGTTTCCCCGGCGAAGACGGCGCTCTCGGTACGGTCGACACCCGTCATATCTCATCGGATAACCCGTTCGGTATAAATCCGGACGACCCCAACGGGCAGGACGATATACTCGTCTCCAGCAACGAGGTGCACTTGCCGATTGACCGACCGGTCAACGCCCTGTTGCGTTCCGATGATGTGCTGCACGACTTCGCGGTGGCGCAGTTCCGGGTCAAGATGGATATGGTGCCGGGCCTGGTTACCGAGATGTGGTTTACCCCCACCAAGTTAGGGAAATACGACGTCTTGTGTGAAGAATTATGCGGCGTAGGCCACTACATGATGCGTGGCCACGTGGTGGTTGACGAAGAAGCCGACTTCAAGGCGTGGCTAGACACGCACCCGACCTATGCGGAAACCGTCTCGGGTACCGGCGCTGCGGCTGCAACAGCCGGGCTCAGCCTGGTCGAACAAGGTCGTATGCTGGCAGACTCACGTGCCTGTCTAGTCTGTCATACGATAGACGGCAGCACCGGTATCGGACCCACCTGGCAAGGCCTGTTTGGCAAGACCGAAACGTTTACGGACGGCACTACCGTTGTGGTCGATGCAGATTACCTGAAAGAATCCATTCTCAATCCGAACGCCAAAATAGTGGAGGGCTATGCGCCGGCCATGCCACCGGGCAGTTACACGGATGAAGAATTGGAGGCGCTAATTACCTATATCAGAGATGGCCTGAGCGAAGATTCTGAATGATGAGATCAACGGGCCAATTTGAAATAACCACCAGGAGAATACTCTGATGTCTACTGTTGCAAACGACGTAGATGATTTTGTAGCACCTGCCGAAATCCCGGAGATGGAGCTCTACCACGCGAAAACCTGGCTAGGCAGGTATGTCTTCAGCCAGGACGCCAAGGTGATTGGCGTCCAGTATGCCTGTACCGCGATGGGAATTGGCCTTGTGGCGCTGGTGATGTCCATGCTGATGCGGCTACAACTGGGCTTTCCGGGCTCTTTTTCCTTCATCGACGCTTCGGTCTACATCCAACTGGTCACCATGCACGGCATGATCATGGTCATCTACCTGCTCACCGCACTGTTTCTGGGTGGCTTCGGCAACTACCTGATCCCACTGATGATCGGTTCACGCGACATGGTATTTCCCTATGTCAATATGCTCAGTTTCTGGATTTACTTTGTCGCCGTCCTGATACTGGTAGCGAGTCTCTTCGTACCCGGCGGGTCTACCGGCGCCGGTTGGACGCTGTATCCGCCACAGTCCATCCTGCCCGGCACACCGGGCGGCGCGGGCTGGGGGATCATATTAATGCTCGTCTCGCTGGCCTTCTTCATCATCGGCTTTACCATGGGCGGCCTGAACTACGTGGTCACGGTGTTGCAGGCGCGCACCCGCGGCATGACGCTGATGCGCATGCCGTTGACGATATGGGGCATCTTCATGGCCACCGTGCTCGCGCTACTGGCCTTTCCGGCCCTGTTCGTCAGTGCGCTCATGATGTTACTGGACATGACCCTGGGCACCAGTTTTTTCATGCCCGCCATCGTCTCAATGGGGCAGCACCTGGACCACACCGGCGGCAGTCCGGTCCTGTTCCAGCACCTGTTCTGGTTTTTCGGCCATCCCGAGGTCTATATCGTCGCCTTGCCGGCCTTCGGCATCGTCTCCGACCTGCTCGCTGTTAACGCCAGGAAAAATATCTTCGGCTACCGCATGATGGTATGGGCAATCGTCGCAATCGGCGCGCTCAGTTTTGTCGTCTGGGCGCATCATATGTACGTCAGCGGCATGAACCCGTATTTTGGCTTCTTTTTCGCCGTCACCACACTGATCATCGCCGTGCCCACGGCCATCAAGGTCTATAACTGGACACTAACGCTGTGGCGAGGCAACATCCGCCTCAACACAACGATGCTGTTCGACATCGGCTTTATCTTCACCTTCGTCAACGGCGGCCTGACCGGACTGTTTCTCGGTAACGCGACCCTCGATCTGCCGCTTTCAGACACGATGTTCGTGGTCGCCCACTTCCACATGGTCATGGCGGTATCGCCCGTGCTGGTGGTGTTTGGCGCGATCTACCATTGGTATCCCAAGGTCACTGGGCGCATGATGGACGAAACCCTGGGCAGAGTTCACTTTTGGGTCACCTTGCTTTCCACCTATGCCATCTACTATCCGATGCATTACCTGGGGTTTTTAGGCGTACCGCGCCGGTATTACTCCATAGAGGGGACTGATTTCATCCCGCAATCCGCCATGGACCTGAACGTGGCCATCTCCATTGCGGCCTTCGTTGCCGGCGCTGTCCAGCTGGTGTTTATCTATAACCTGATCGTCAGTTATTTCCGCGGCAAGGAAGCGGGTGGCAATCCGTGGGAAGCCACGACGCTCGAGTGGCAAACCGCCGACACCCCGCCGAAACACGGCAATTTCGGCAAGGAACTGCCCCTGGTCTACCGCTGGGCGTACGATTACAGCGTACCGGGTGCCGAAAAAGACTTCATCCCGCAAAATGTAGCGCCATCCGCCGTGTAGAAGATCATCGACGCGGGATAATCAATAAGCACGCAGTGAACTGACTCGTGACGATTTCTTTACTATTCATGGCCGCGTTAATGGGCGTGGTCGCCTGGTGGTTGCTGAAGCAATCGGCCAATACCAGGCCTTGGGAATCGAAAGCTCACTATGCTTCGAGCGAAGACTTCAGCGGCCGCTCATTTCCCCAGCCCGATGCCAAGCTCGGCCTGTTAGTTTTTCTTGCCGTCGTCACTTCATTGTTTGCACTGTTTATCAGCGCGTACACCATGCGCATGAAACTGGGCGACTGGCGCCCGTTGCACGACCCGGACCTGTTGTGGCTGAACACGGGTGTGTTGATCCTGAGCAGTATCGCCTTGCAGTGGGCGCGAGTTGCCGCCAATCGGGACCAGATCGACAGTGTGCGTAACGGTTTGCTTGCCGGCGGTTTTTTCGCATTTGCCTTTATGGGGGGGCAGCTGCTGGCTTGGCGACAACTGGTCGATGCGGGCTATTATGCGCATTCCAACCCGGCCAATGCCTTCTTTTACCTCATTACGGGGCTGCACGCTCTACACGTCTTGGGTGGCCTGGTGGCCTGGAGCATGACGACTATAAAGCTATTGCGCGGGACTGAAGTGGCCCGGCTGCGTTTGAGCATAGAGCTGTGCGCGGTGTACTGGCACTTCCTGCTCGTAGTGTGGGTGATTTTGTTTGGTTTGATGTTATCAACTTAGAAGAAAGTTAAAACTATGGCGAACGAAGCAGTGGTAGATGAGACGGGGCGCTCGATAGCAATGGTAGAAGGCCTGCAGGGCGTTGTCGCCGATTGGTCTTCCGATCAGCGCGCCTTCAAGCGGGTGCCCTGGGGCAAGGCGATGATGTGGATCTTCCTGCTCAGTGACACTTTTATCTTCGCCTGCTTTCTGGTCAGCTACATGTCGGTACGCATGTCCACCACCGTACCCTGGCCCAACCCCAGCGAAGTGTTCGCCTTAACAATCTTTGGCCAGCATATCCCGTTGATCCTGATCGCCATCATGACGTTCATACTCATCAGCAGTAGCGGCACCATGGCCATGGCCGTTAAGTTCGGTTATGAAAAAAACAAGAAAATGACCACTATCCTGTTGGTCGTGACCGCCATGTTCGGCGCATCGTTCGTCGGGATGCAGGCCTTCGAATGGACCAAGCTGATCGAAGAAGGCGTACGTCCTTGGGGTAATCCGATGGGTGCAGCCCAGTTTGGCGCGAGCTTTTTCATGATTACCGGCTTTCATGGCACCCACGTGACAATCGGCGTGATTTTTCTGCTCATCGTGGCCAGAAAAACCTGGAAGGGACATCTCGATGAGATGAAGCCAGGCTTTTTCACCAGCCGCCGGGGAGGCTACGAGGTGGTTGAAATCATGGGCCTGTACTGGCATTTCGTCGATCTGGTGTGGGTTTTTATCTTTGCACTTTTTTATCTCTGGTAGGGGGCAGATATGAGTGAAGCACAAGGAGAAGAGCAACAGCATCCGATTGCTATTTATTTC
This sequence comes from Pseudomonadota bacterium, assembly GCA_036339995.1. GTDB lineage: Bacteria > Pseudomonadota > Gammaproteobacteria > JAYYZW01. Next base: position 20,007 of record JAYYZW010000038.1, on the reverse strand, counting down.
TGGGTCTGGGGGGCGCTGTTTGTTCTAAGTACCCTGTCCTACATGGTTGACTACTTGCAGTTTCAAGGCCTTCTCAGGTGGTCCCTGATCCTTATTTTCATGTTTTTGAAAGCCGGGTTTATCGTCGCCATCTTCATGCATTTGTACTATGAGCGAATGGCCCTGACGTGTGCCCTTCTGATACCGACAGCCGCTTTGCTGGTGCTGATCGGCCTGATGTCGTCCGAGGCAGGCTACATCAACACGACGCGGGACATATACCTCGACGAAGGGTCCGGCATCCTGGTGATGGAAGAGGGAACAACACATTAGACGGAAATCAGTAGACCCTGGTGTTGTTGATTCTGTTGCAGTCTCCTGTCTACATTTTCACCTGGGAAAGAAAAAGCAAAACGGATTAGCCGGGACAAATTAACTCGACCTACTCCGACTTGTGATGCTATCGATCGGATCGCTCGAGTTGCACACTGGACGATCCGTCCAAAATGAACCCGGACTCTCAGTGCTGGACGCCCAGGAGCCGGCACTGGCTTAACGCGGTGGCGGTCTGAAGGGCTTCGAAAAAGACCCTGACTTCTAGCCGTTCGTACGCCCGCATGCGGGCGGATGAACAGACGGATGTATTTCGTCCTTCCCGATGTCGAAACAGCCCAACAGGTCGAACACGATCTGCTGTTGGCACGCATCGAAGAACGGCGCATGCACTTCCTTGGGCGGCGCGGCACAGATCTCAAGGATCTCCCTGAACCCAGTAATGCGCAGAAGTCGGATCTGCGGCATGGGATGTACGTCGGGCTCGTTGCTGGCGTTGTGACGGGTGCGATCTTGGGAACTGGACTCTACGCATACCCGGACCTCATCGGAATTCCGGTCAATCCGGGCGCAATTCTGCTGCTCGCGGCGTTCGGCGCCGTGCTGGGTGTATTCGTTTCCGGACCACTCATAGGTTCGAGTACACCGAACGTCCATCTCAAGGAATTCGATAAGGATTTCGAACAGGGTCGGATCGTTCTGATCCTCGATATTCCAAAGGACCGGGTCGATGAGATTCGTACGCTGATCAAAGGGCATTTCCCGGCCGCCGAGGACCACGGCGTGGAGCCGACGATGCCGGCCTTTCCTTAGTCCGGCACGCGCACCTGCTTGGAGACGAAAGGCTCAAGTCTTCACTCATTCCAGGATTAAAGCGCACCTTCGAGATCGCCGGTTACACGCGACTGCGCGATGCCTTTAGCGATGGAGCCACCCTCGCTCTTTCGGCGGGTCAGTTCATCCGTCAGAAGACCCGCATCAAGATCAGCCGAGCCAGTACGCTCACCAGGAATCCCCAGTCTGGCGGGTGCAAGCTCACGTGCTTTCGCCGGCTGGGCGGGGAACTGAACGACCCTCGACTACAAGTCGATTGGTTCGATAAGGTCGAATAAATTCAACTGGTTCAACCTTAAGTCCGACGGGCTGCTAAGGATGGGTTAAACGCCGTATTCAGCAAGATAGGCTTCTACGGCAGCCACTTCCCGCTCGTATTCCCTTTGTTCGCGCAGATAGTCCAACACGGTGCAGAGCGCGACGATACTACCGACCGGAATGCCATGCTCGCGTTCGACCTGCTGCGCGGCCGACAGCGCACCGCTGCCCCGCTCCTCGCGATCCAGCGAGATCACCACGCCCGCCGCGCGCGCACCCGCGCGCTCGATGGTCCCCATGGACTGCTTGATGGAAGTCCCCGCCGAAATTACGTCGTCGACAATCAGAATGCGTCCGACCAGGGGCGCGCCCAGCGTCTCGCCGCCCTCGCCATGATCTTTCCGCTCCTTGCGGTTGAAACAGAACGGTAGGTCGCGGCCAAGGTCGCGATAAAAGGCTATTGCGATGGCCGCTCCGAGCGGGATGCCTTTGTACGCTGGCCCGAACAACACGTCGAACTCGATGCCGCCCGCAGCGATCGCCGCAGCATAGTATGCGCCGAGCCGGCTCAGGGCCGCGCCGGAATCGAACGCGCCGGTATTGAAAAAGTACGGACTGACGCGTCCCGATTTGAGCGTGAACTTCCCGAAACGGAGCGCGCCTTCGGCGATAGCGAACCGTATAAACTCGCGCTGGTAGCCTTCCATTCCTATGTTCCGCAGCGATATGGTTCCTCGTTCCGCGGGGTATGATACGCGCCGTCACTCCCCATGGCACTGGAACCCGGTCCTGCAACACCGTCTGCAGAGATTTATGCGAGTCATATCAATCAACATGAACGGTATCCGCTCGGCGCACGCCAAGGGATTTTACCAATGGCTGTCGCGCCAGCGCGCCGATGTCGTCTGCGTGCAGGAAACGAAAGCGCAGGCCCAGCAACTAGTCGATGAGATTCGCTCGCCCGGGCGTTGGCATACCTACTTCGTCGACGCCAAGAAGAAAGGTTATAGCGGGGTCGCTTTGTTCGCGCGGATCGAGCCCGATAAGGTCGTCTGCGGGCTGGGGTGGGACGAATTCGACGCAGAAGGCCGCTACGTGCAAGTCGATTTCGGCGGGCTCTCGATCGCATCGGTCTACCTGCCGTCCGGATCGTCCGGCGATGAACGCCAGCAGATGAAGTTCCTCTTTCTCGACAAGTTCATGCCCTGGCTCAAGGAGCGGCGAAAAGAGAACCGCGAATATATCCTGTGCGGTGACTGGAACATAGCCCACCGCAAGATCGATTTAAAGAACTGGCGATCGAATCAAAAAAATTCGGGATTCCTACCCGAAGAGCGCGCCTGGATGGACGAACTCTTCGGCGAAGTAGGCTTCGTCGATGCATTCCGCGTGGTCAATCAGGATGCCGAACAATACACCTGGTGGTCTAATCGCGGTCAATCCTGGGATAAAAACGTCGGGTGGCGCCTCGACTACCAGGTGATCACGCCCGGGCTTGCGCCGGTCGTCGAGAAGGCCGCGATTTACAAGCGCGCCCGGTTCTCGGATCACGCGCCTCTGATCATGGATTACGCGTGCAAGATTACCGACTTCTGATCGCTTTCCCGCCTGCCTCTTGAAGAATCCATAAGCCCGATATGCCCAGCGCGGGCTCTGAAAAGCGATCAAGCCCTGCGCTGTATCCGGTAGATCGCGATCTCGGCGAGCAGGTTCGGCAACAAGCGCATCCCGAGCACGGCGCGGTGCTGCGAATCCACGGCGGCGCGTTCCAGCACCTCGATGTGTTCGGACTTGCACAATTCATCGAAATCCCTGACGGTGCACATATGAATATTGGGCGTGTCATACCAGGTGTTCGGAAGATGGCGCGTAACCGGCATCCTGCCCAGCATGAACTGCGCACGGCACTTCCAGTGGCCCATGTTCGGGAAGGTCACGATCCCTTCGCGGCCGATGCGCAGGATCTCGTCGATCAATAGGTGCGGAAACCGCATTGCTTGCACGGTTTGCGTCATGATGACGTAATCGAAAGAGTCTTCGTCAAAATCAGAAAGACCTTCATCCAAATTCGAGTGGATGACGTTCACCCCGCGCTCGATGCAGGCGACGATGTTGCGGGGATCGATCTCGATACCGTAGCCCGTGACATGCTTGCTCGCGTGCAATTGGGCAAGCAGCGCGCCGTCGCCGCAACCCAGATCGAGCACACGGCTGTCCTCGGCGATCCAGTCCGCAATCAAAATCTGCTCGGCGCGCAATGATTTGATGTTCAAGCGGCGGTCTGGATGCGCGCGAAATAGGCGCGCAGAAGCTTGTGATACTGCGGGATCGGCAGCAGAAAGGAATCGTGCCCCAGTTCCGACTCGACGTTGACATAACTCACGTCGTGATCGCCGTCGAGCAGTGCCCGTACGAGGGTCCGCGAGCGTGCGGGCGAAAAGCGCCAGTCGCTACTGAACGAAATTACCAGAAACTTCGATTTACAGTTTGCAACCGCGGCAGTGAGGCTGTCGCCGTGAGCCTGGGCAGGATCGAAGTAGTCGAGCGATTTGGTCATCAAAAGATAGGTATTGGCATCGAAGCGGCCGACGAAGGATTCGCCCTGGTACCTCAAGTAACTTTCAATTTGAAAATCGATGCCAAAGTCGAAATTGATCTTTCCGTCATGCAGTTCGCGACCGAATTTCGCATGCAGCACGTCGTCGGACAGATAGGTAATGTGACCGACCATGCGCGCCAGCATCAACCCACGTTCGGGAACGACTTTGTGCTCGTAATAATGGCCTTCGTGGAAATCAGGGTCCGAGCGAATCGCGTGGCGGGCAATTTCGTTGAAGGCGATATTCTGTGTCGAGAGCTTGGGCGCCGCCGCAATCAGGAGAGCGTGACGGATCCGATCGGGATATTGGATGGCCCATTGGAGCGCCTGCATACCACCCAGGCTGCCGCCCATCACGGCCGCCCACCGTTCTATCCCAAAAACATCCGCCAGGCGCGACTGACTTTCTACCCAATCGCGCACCGTCACGATGGGAAAGTCGGGACCGTATGGATTTCCGGTGTCCGGGCGGATCGACAAGGGCCCAGTGGAACCACCGCAACCGCCCAAGTTGTTCGGACAAACAACGAAAAAGCGATCGGTATCGACCGGTTTCCCTGGGCCTATGCAATTGTCCCACCAGCCAGATTTCTGATCGCTTTTGTTGTGATAACCGGCCGCGTGGTGATCGCCGCTGAGTGCGTGGCAGATCAATACTGCATTGTCGCGTGCCGCGTTGAGTTCGCCATAGGTCTCGTAGCAGAGTTCATAACTGTCGAGCGAAGCGCCGCTGTCCAACGCGAGCGGCGTATCGAAGTGCTGGGTCTTGGGAGACACTAGGCCGACGCTATCGGCAGGTATCGTCTCGGGCATGGGTCGTGTCGCCTGTTGCTTTTAGCAGGATGTCGAACGACGATATGTCGTCGTTTTTCAATAGCCTGTTAGGAGTGATTTGCGTTCGAGTCTAATAACTGCGCGCAAAGCTCGCAACGCCGGCCGGCCCGCGCGACGCTCAGAGCAGGCTGTAACCGAGGTCGCGGACCGGTGCTACGCCGACAATCAGCACGAGATTCAGCCCGAAGATAACGACCAGTGGCGAGAGATCCAGACCACCCAACGGCGGCATCACACTACGCACAGGCCGCAGCAGGGGGTCAGTCAGCGAATAAATGATCGAGATGACGGGGTTATAGGCGCCCGCCGCGACCCAACTCAGGATCACCTGGATGATGATGGCCCCGAAGAAGGTCCACACCGTCTTGCTCAGAATCTCGGCCAGGGCGACGACGATGAGACCGGGTACTGCCGGGTTGGCGCCGAGGACGATAGCGACGAGCCAGGTGTTAACCATCTGCAGCACTAGCAAAAGGATGATCGACGAGGTATCAAGCCCGCCGAGAGTGGGAATGTATCGACGCATGGGTCGCAGCGGCGGGTTGGTTACTGTGACGATGGCCTGGCACAAGGGGTTGTAGAAATCGGCGCGCACCAGCTGAAACAAGAATCTCAGCAGGACCGCGAGGATGTAGAGCCCAAATACGGCGTTGATCAAGAACACGCCGGCGTTGGAAAAATAAGCACCACCGCCCATCAGGTATCCACCGACCGTGCGAGTTCGACCGAACGATCACGCGCCGCGCATAAGGCGTCTGTAACGATACTGTCCAGCCCCGCCGCTGCGAAGGCCTTAATCGCATATTCGGTCGTTCCGCCGGGGGACGTGACCTGCTGGCGCAAAGTCGCCGGATCGAGATCGGATTCACGTGCCAGGAGCGCGGCGCCATAGGCGGTTTGGATCACGAGGCGCCGGGCGAGTTCTGCCGGCAGTCCCAGTCCAGCGGCTGCGCGTTCGAGCAGTTCGAGTAAGAGGAAAAAGTAGGCGGGGCCGCTGCCCGACAGGGCAGTTACCGCATCCATCAGATCTTCATCGTCCAACCACACCGCGATGCCGACGGCTTCCAGCAAGCCGCTCGCGAGCCCTCTTTGCTCTTGAGATACGTTCGCGTTGGCGAATAGCGCCGCCGCGCCTGCGCCGACGAGCGCGGGCGTGTTCGGCATGCAGCGCACGATGGCGAGGTTGCCGCCCAGCCATGCACCGAGTTGGCCGACCGTGACGCCGGCGGCGATGGAAAGATAGAGCGGCTGGCTGTCTCCATGGGCTGCCAGATCGAGCGCGACTTCGCGGATCTGCTGTGGCTTGACGGCAAGGACGACGACATCGGCGCCGCGGGCGGCGTCGCCGTTGTGCTCAAAGACGTCGATTCCGATTTCCGAAGTGCAGCGATCCCTACTGTCTCTGACCGGATCGGCCGCCCGTATTTGAGAAGCCGAATGACCGGCAGTGATCAAGCCGCTCATGAGCGCGCGACCCATATTACCGGCGCCGATGAAGGCGTAGGAAAGTTTCATTTAAAAAATAGGGTCCTGATTGCGCGAAGTTTATCACGCCACCTCAGGCGCGCGGACCGAACACTGCCGTTCCGATCCGAACCATGGTCGACCCTTCAGCGATGGCTGCTTCGAAGTCACCCGAGGTGCCGATCGACAGGGTATCGAACGGCGCCGCACTCTCCGCGGCAAGTCTGGCCAGCTGCGCGAATGCCCGACGCTGGCGTTCGAATACGATTTCGGGCGCCGGCAGCGACATCAAGCCCCGGAGTTTAAGCCGCGGCAACTCGGCGACGGCTTCGATCAAGTCCGGCAGTGCACTCGGGGCGATCCCACCCTTGCTTTCTTCACCGCTGGTATTGACCTGTAAGCATACGTTCAGGGGTGGGCGGCCGGCCGGACGCTGCTCACTCAAGCGACGCGCGAGTTTCTCTCGATCGACGGTATGGACCCAGTCAAACAGCGCAGTGATCTCGGCGGTCTTATTGCTCTGGACGGTGCCGATGAAATGCCAAACGGCTGCGGGTTCGGCCAGTGTCTCGATTTTGGTTTTCGCCTCTTTCAGGTAATTTTCGCCAAAGGCGCGTTGCCCCGCGGCTAACGCTTCGCGGACAGCCTCGACGGGCTGGCGCTTACTGACAGCCACTAGCGCCACGCTGCCGGGTTCTCGACGGTGGCGCGACTCACAAATGCGGATGGTCTCCTTGAGACGCTCCAGGCGTTCGCGGACCGTGCTCATTGAGATTCTACGAGCGGGCGGAAGCTGTCATAATTCATGGCGTGTAAAAGCGTAACTTGATAAAGTTTCAGGCCGCATTGGCGATGCGGTACTGCCGCCGTCAGAATTGCAACCTGCTTCGAGGATAGCCTATGGACATCGGTGAGCTACTCGCGTTCGGCGTGAAAAACGGCGCTTCCGATTTGCACCTCTCCGCCGGCCTGCCACCCATGATACGCGTGGACGGCGACGTCCGGCGCATCAACGTCCCGGCGATGGATCAAACAGAGGTTCATGATCTCGTCTACGACATCATGAACGACAAGCAGCAGAAGGATTTCGAGGAGTTCCTCGAATGCGACTTCTCCTTCGAGATCCCCGGGCTCGCCCGCTTCCGCGTCAACGCCTTCAACCAGAATCGCGGCGCCGGCGCCGTGTTCCGGACCATCCCCTCGGAGATCCTGACCCTCGAAGATCTCAAGGCCCCCGATATATTCAAGGAGATTTCCGACTATCCGCGCGGCGTCGTCCTCGTGACCGGTCCTACGGGCTCCGGCAAATCCACCACGCTCGCCGCGATGGTGAATCACAAAAACGAAACGGAATACGGCCATATCCTGACGATCGAAGACCCCATCGAATTCGTGCATCAGAGCAAGAAGTGCCTGATTAATCAGCGTGAGGTCCATCGCGACACACTGGGGTTCAACGAAGCGCTGCGTTCGGCGCTACGTGAAGATCCCGACACCATCCTGGTCGGCGAGATGCGAGATCTCGAAACGATCCGGCTCGCACTGTCCGCCGCCGAGACCGGCCACCTCGTCTTCGGTACGCTGCACACGAGTTCGGCCGCCAAGACCATCGACCGCGTGGTCGACGTGTTCCCAGCGGCAGAAAAGGACATGGTGCGGTCGATGATGTCCGAGTCTCTGCGCGCGGTCATTTCGCAGACCTTGATGAAGAAACGGGGCGGCGGCCGAGTTGCCGCGCATGAGATCATGATCGGCACGCCAGCCATTCGAAATCTCATTCGTGAAAACAAGATTGCGCAGATGTTTTCCGCGATTCAAACCGGTCACCAGTTCGGCATGCAGACGCTGGATCAGGACTTAAAGAGACTCCTTGAGAAAAACGTGGTGACGCGCGAGGAAGCCGGCCTGAAAGCGGCTAACAAGGACGCCTTTTAGTCAGGCCCTGACGCGGCAATCGAGGTACAAGCGCGAGGCCGGTAAATGCGGGTCTTCGCCGGTAATTTCGGAGGTTCGAGATGGAACGAGAGCAAGCGATCAAATATATGCGCGACTTGCTGGCCCTGTTGGTCGAAAAGAAGGCGTCGGACCTGTTTATCACCATTGGGTTCCCGCCCGCGATCAAAGTCGACGGGAAAATCACGCCCGTGTCGAAGACCAAACTCACCGACGAAAACACCAGGGCCCTGTGCTACGCGATCATGAATGATCACCAGATCAAGGAATTCGAAGCAACCAAGGAATGTAACTTTGCGATTGCGCCGACCGGTATTGGCCGTTTCCGCTGCAACGCTTTCATTCAGCAGAGCGCCTGCGGACTGGTACTGAGGACCATAGAAACCGAGGTCCCTAATCTCGACAAGCTGGGCCTGCCCGAGGTGATGAAGGAAATCATCATGACCAAGAACGGCCTGGTCATCATGGTCGGGGGCACGGGCTCAGGAAAGTCGACGTCGCTGGCGGCGATGATCGATCACCGCAACCAGAATTCTTTCGGACACATCATCACTATTGAGGATCCGATCGAGTACGTACACCGGCACAAGAACTGTATCATCATGCAGCGCGAGATCGGCGTCGACACGGACGACTGGGAGATCGCGCTAAAGAACACCCTGCGCCAGGCGCCGGACGTGATTATGCTCGGCGAGATCCGCGACCGCGAGACCATGGAGTTCGGTATTGCGTTCGCGGAGACCGGCCACCTCGCCGTTGCCACCCTGCATGCCAACAGCTCCAATCAGGCACTGGACCGCATTATCAATTTCTTCCCGGAAGAACGCCGCATGCAGCTGCTGATGGATCTGTCGCTGAACCTCAAAGCCGTGATCTCGCAGCGCCTGTTGAAAAAGGTAGACAGCAAGGGGCGCGTGGCGGCCGTCGAGGTCCTGCTGAATTCGCCGTTGATCGCCGACCTCATCCTCAAGGGCGCAGTGCACGACATCAAGGAGATCATGTCGAAATCGAACGAAATGGGCATGAAGACCTTCGACCAGGCGCTGTTCGACCTGTACGAAGATGACCAGATTACTTTCGAAGATGCGCTGCGTAACGCCGACTCCATGAACGAGCTCAGACTCAGGATCAAGCTTGAGGGCAAGGCCGCCAAGGGCGGGAATCCGCTGGAAACCGTGATCGGTCTAGAACTCGAGGAAGACGTGCGCGAACGCACCGTGGCGGCGAAGCCAAGCCCGAAAAAAGCGGCGAGCGAGGCGTCGCTTGAGGCGCATGACCGTCATCGACGGTTTCGCGATGCCCGCGCCTCATCACTGTCGGCGGAGGTAGAAAAAGGGACGATTACGATCGAGCAGGCACGCACGCTGATGGCCGAAGCTGAAGCGATGAAAGCCGAAGCGGAAAAAAAATGAACCGACCCGACGCTATCAAATCGACTAGTCGGAAGAAGAAAGCGGCATGATGCGCTAGTCGCTGCCTACTCATCAGGAACTGTCATGGACATTACACCTTATCTACACCTGCTTCGGGACAAAAACGGTTCGGATCTCTTCTTCACGGTCGGCGCGCCGGTAAAGATCAAAATCGAAGGCGCGATCAATTCGGTCGGCAAGACCATGCTCACGGGTGATCTCGTTCAGGCAGCGGCCTACGGCATCATGAACGAGAAGCAGATCAAGGGATTCGAGGACACGATGGAATGCGATTTCGCAATCGCGTTGCCGGACAAATCAGCGCGGTTTCGAGTCAATATATTCCGTCAACGCGGTGAAGTAGCCATGGTGCTCCGGCGCATACCCGCCGAGATCCCGAACATCGACGAACTGGGTTTGCCGGAGATCCTGAAGGAACTCGTGAAGCACAAACACGGCCTGATCCTGATGGTCGGCGCGACCGGTTCGGGCAAATCAACGACCCTTGCCGCCATGATCAACGAGCGCAATAAGGAGATGACGGGACATATCTTGAGCATTGAGGACCCGGTCGAATTCTCTCACCCGAATCTCAAATCCATCGTCAATCAGCGCGAAGTAGGCGTGGATACGCTGAACTACCGGAATGCGCTCAAGGCATCAATGCGCGAAGCGCCGGACGTCATCCTGATCGGCGAGATCCGCGATCGTGAAACCATGGAGGCTGCGCTCAAACTCTGCAATACCGGCCACCTCGCAATATCGACCCTCCACGCCAACAATGCCAACCAGGCGATAGAGCGCGTCATCAACCTGTTTCCACAAAACCTGCATAAGCAGCTTTTCATGGATCTTTCGCTGAACCTGCGCGCGGTGGTCTCCCAACGCCTGGTCAAGGGCATGGACGGCAAGCGCATCGCGGCGACCGAAATTCTCGTCAACACGCCGCACATCGCGGATCTGATCCTCAAGGGCGAGATACACGAACTCAAGGAAGCGATGGAAGGCAGCGGTATGCGCGGCATGCAGACCTTCGACATGGCCCTGCACACCCTTTTGAAGGAAGAGCGCATCGAGCTGGACGAGGCTCTCGGGAACGCCGATTCGAGGACCAACCTCGAAGCGACGATCAACTTCGGATAAGGCCGATAATTTATTCCGGGGCGTATCCGCCAGCCCCACTTTCAGATACCTGCCGAGTCTGGCGCCGACGATTGAATTCATGACCAGCGAGGTGAGCCCATGACGGATGTCGAACATAGCAAACGATTGAAGGTTGTGAATGCGGGGCGATGACCGCGTACCTGCTCGTTACCGGTTCTATTTTTCTGTTCTTCGGCCTGGGGGCGTTGTTCAAGCCCATAGAAACCATCGCCTTCCCGTACTCGTTGAACGCGGACAGTGTCGACGCGAAGAATTATCTGCGCTCGGGGGCGGGCGGCGTCACCATCGCCTGCGCGGCAGTGTTCATCGCTGCGGCATTCATTCCGCCGCTCGTGTTCTCCGCCCTGCTATTGGCGGTCGTGCTCATGGGCGGCTTGCTGTTCGGACGGATGGTCAGCCTCGCTCTCGACGGGAAGCCCGGCATCGTTCCGCGTATTGCAGCGGGCGGCGAGGCGCTCGGTTTTGCACTCGGTCTTTACTGGCTCTGGCGTATCGGCGTATGAATTACCTTCCCGCTAACGACGTGTATGCGAATAACCTCGGGATAGGTTTTAGTGGTCTTTACATGCTAGATGCTTTTCATCAGTGAGGAGCTTTTCCGAGGGATGGATCGGTTCGAAGGCGGTATGAACCACGCACAAGGTCCATAAACCGCAACGGATCGCGTAACATAAAAAGGCCATTCCCCGGGAGTGCACCATGGCCGCCCCGCGACTACGAGCCAAGCCCTCGAAGCAATTCGAGACCGATCGCGTGATCGTGACCCAATGGCGGTTTCCGCCGGGCGCGGAAACCGGATGGCATCGGCACGGGTACGATTACATCGTAATTCCCCTGACCACCGGCTCGCTGATGCTCGAATCAGCAGAGGGTGAGAAAACTGCCGAACTCAAGGCCGGCCAATCTTATGCCCGCAGCGAGGGCGTCGAACACAACGTGATTAATGCGAATGATTTCGAGTTCTCATTCATCGAGGTCGAATTGAAGCTCTGATGATGAATGACGAAGCGCTACCCGCCGAATTCAACAACGCTACCCTCGTCGATGGCTATGACCTGATGTTCAATGCGGGTGACAAACTGAACAGCAGCCTTTACTTGTGTACGCCGCGCGGCGGTGACGCGACGGATGCTTTACGCCTGCTCGCATTTTTTCGCGCTGCGGGCCTGTGGTCAGATGATTTGGAAAAGAACGTGGCGGACGAGCAGCGACAGGGCTACAAGGATGGGCTCGAATTCGTCGAGGCGCAAACCTTCCGCACGGAGGGTGGTCACGTCGCCGTCGCGCGGTTCAATCATCCGAAATTCCCGTCCGACGAGGGTCGGTGGCGGGCGTGGGTCGATTGCATTGGCGAAACGTATGAGCGCTTGCGGTAAGGTGATTCACGGCAGCTGCCTTTGCGGTGCGGTAGCCCTGAAGATCACTGCGCCCGTCGTCAGTATGGGTCATTGTCATTGCCGCATGTGCCGCAAGCAGCACGGGACGGCTTTCTCGACCTATTGCGAGGTTCCGGCTTCGAGTTTGCGCATCGTGAAAGGCGCGAACAGCATCCAACGCTACGTATCCTCGGATTTCGCGGAGCGTGCGTTTTGCTCGCGATGCGGAACGAAACTCACGTTTACCATCAAAAGCATGCCGAAGAGGATCTGGGTCGCGGCCGGTGCGCTGGATGACGATCCGGGCGTGAAGCCCGACCATCATATTTTCGTCGGCTCGAAGGCGCCCTGGTACGAAATTTACGACGATGTACCGCAATTCGAGGCCTATCCCGAGGATTTCGGTTAAACGCATGGAGACCTCGAACCATTCGATTGGATCAGGGCCCGCGCTACGTGCGTGCAGAAGAAGGGAATTGAGCGTTCTTATCGGCAGACAAACCCATTGGACCTGGTGCGCCGCCTTTGTGCTATTGACGGCATGCGGCGCCGGCGACGAGCGCGTATTCGATGAGTACGAATCGCCTGATGGTGCCTGGACCTTGCGCGTGACCGTTGCTGAATCGCGCATGCCTCACGGCCAATTTCACGTCGGCGCCTATCTGATCAAGCGCGGCGAGACGGCAGGCCCCAAGATCCTGGATGAAAAGCTCGCCAATGACGGCGTGCCGTTCACCGCGAAGAATGTCGCCGTACGCTGGACCAGCGCGGGAAAGGTTCTGATGTGCCTGCGCGCGACGGATCTTCCCGATCGCGGGCTGCGTATCGAAATCGGGGAGCCGCTTCGTATAGCGACCGTGGATCAGTGCTAGGCATAAACGTTCACCCGCCGTCTATCGTGGCAGCACGAGCATGAACGAAGCTGAGGGGCGTAACCAGCGCGTCTGGAATGTGGTGTCTTGCATTCCCAGCGGGCGCGTCGCCACCTATAAACAGATCGCTGCACTGGCCGGAATTGAAGGTCCGACGGGCGCGCGCCAGGTGGGTTATGCGCTGTCTGCGCTCGGTCCGGGGAACGACGTCCCGTGGCACCGGGTGGTCAACGTGAAAGGCACGATCTCTGCTAGGGGGCGGGACGGCGCGGCTGGCGAGCAGTACGACCGCCTCGCTGTCGAGGGCGTCCGATTTGACGGTTTCGAGTGGATCGATCTCGGAGAGTTTGAGTGGGATTACCGGTGAAGGGGAATTGAGTTGTCCACGGGCGGCGAAAAAGTGAGGAATAGTGAGGAATAAGGGTTCGGCCATTCTCCTGGGCGTGATCATCCTCGCATGGATCGCTTGGAATGCCTCGATGTCTCCCTCCGCGGGCCCGCCCATCGTATGTGGCAGGGACGTCATTCCCGACGCGGGGACGGTCGTCATGTTGAGCGCCTCGTGGTGTCGGTATTGTAGAAAAGCACGGGCTTATCTACAGGACGAAGGGATCGTCCACTGCGAATTCGACGTTGAGACAACCCCCGAAGGACGGCGCCAGTTTGCGGCGATGAGCATCAAGATGATCCCCGTGTTGAAGATTGGCGAAGACATTCTGGTCGGTTTCAGCCGCGACGAACTCGAGCAGGCCCTGGTCGCAAACGGGCGAATCCAGTTCCGATCGCCCACGACCGGCGCCGCATAACCGTCAGTCCGAGAAGACGACCGTCGCCGCATCGAATACCGGCCCGTCGACGCACACACGTTTCATCGCCGGGCCCTCAAGAGTATTGATTCTGACCGTGCATCCGGCGCAGCCGCCGACAGCACAGGCCATGAATTCTTCAAGCGAAATTTCGCAACCGAGGTCAAATTCACGGGCGAGTGCAGCAACTGCACGCAACATCGGCGTGGGCCCGCAGGCGAAGATCTCGATGTCCCCGCGCTCCACGCCGGCGTGTTCGACCCAGGCGCGCGCTAGATCGGTGACGAAACCGTCGTAGCAGCCCGGGTAGGCCTGCTGGCTCGCCAGGCGCGAGGCAATCCCCCAATCGTCCAGCAGCGGCATGGCAGCGATGACCCCATCGGGTATGCCACCGGCGATGATCTGCGACGGTCGCGCGCGAAAGGGAAATGGGATTTCCGAGCCCATTAACACCATTGGTTCGACGTTTGCACCCGTCGCGCGCATGTGTTCGGCGAGAAAGATCATCGGCGGAATACCGACGCCGCCACCGATCAAGAGCGGCTGTGCGCGGTAGCCCCGCAGACGGAAGGGTTTACCGATTGGGCCGAGTAAGCTTAAGTACTCGCCGACTTTTCGCTCGGCCAGAAGCGTTGTGCCGCGGCCGTGCACCTTAAACAATATGTCGATCCATCCCTGTTCGGGCGATGCCCGCATCACCGACATCGGTCGCCGCATGGGCAGCTCTTCCGCACAGCGCATGTGAACGAAACTGCCCGGCCGGGCGCGCGCGGCAATCTGGGGGGACTCGAGGCGCAAGACAAATTGCGCACCCTCGTATTGCTCCTTGGTCAGAACTTCGGCGTCCTCGAGCAGAATTGTCCCGCGGTGGGCCCGCGAGGTGTCGGGCGCTGGAGCGGCGTCGATGGCGGCTGCCACGTCAGTTCTTCGCCTCGAACACCGTGCGCCCGTCGACGAGCGTCATCACGACCTTGCCGCGCAACCCGCGCCCTATGAATGGCGTGTTTTTGCCACTGCTCAACATCGTTTCTTCACTCAGGCGCCATTTGAGCGCGGGGTCAAAGATGCAGATGTCGGCGGCGTCCCCGACACCGATCACGCCGCTTCTTAGGCCCAGGATCCGGGCCGGTTCGACCGCGGCTGTAGTAATCGCGCGTTTGAGATCCATCACGCCGTCGTCGACCAGTTCGAGCATCAGGGGCAAAAACGAATCAAATCCGGAGATGCCCGGTTCCGTCGCGCTGAACGGCGCCGCCTTGGCATCGCTGTCGTGGGGTTCGTGATGAGCGCTCAGTGCCTCGATCTGTCCTTCGCGCAAGCTTTTGCGCAACTGCGCGCGGTCGCGGCGCGATCGAAACGGCGGCCGTACGTGGTAGGCGGCATCGAAGCTGCCAATGTCTTCGTCACACAGAAAGAGGTGTGCGATGCCAACGTCGCTGGTGACTGCGAGACCGGCTTTCCGTGCATCCTTCAAGAACTTCGTCGAGCGCCCGCAGGACAGCGTGCGGAAGTGGGCGCGCACGCCCTCTTCTTCGACCAGCTGAAGATCGCGTCCGAGACCGATCAACTCGGCTGCGGCCGGAATGCCGCGAATACCAAGACGCGTACTGACGGCGCCCTCGTGCATCGAGCCCGGCGCACCGAGCCAGGGATCTTCCGCATTGAGAAAGACGGTCATGTCGAGCGTCGAGGCGTAGGCCATCGCGTTTTTGAGTACGTTGGAATCCCGTATCACACGCCCGGCGTTAGCGACGCCAACGCAGCCGATGTCTTTTAGTGCATGCATTTCCGCCAGGATTTCACCGCCGAGACCGCTTGTTAACGCGCCGATACAGCGTACACGGGCACCGCGCACACCCTTGGCGCGCTGATTGATGAGCTCAACCACCGCGGGTGTGTCGATCACGGGCGTGGTGTCCGGCATGCAGCATACCGTCGTGAAGCCGCCGGCAGCCGCGGCGGTCAGCTCGCTCGCGATCGTCGCCTTGTGCTCGGCGCCGGGTTCGCGCAGCGCTGCCCCGATTTCCGTAAAGCCCGGACAGACGATCAAGCCGGTTGCGTCGATTTTACGCGCCGCCTTGAAGCCGGACGGGGTGCGGCCGATGCCGACTACGATGCCCCCGTCGACGAAAAGATCAGCAGTCTCGTCACGGTTGTTCCCCGGGTCGACAATGCGGCCGCGACTGATTTCAAGTTTCATTCGCGGTTGCCTGCGTCCCCACGGCCATCGACATTACCGCCATGCGCACGGCGATACCGTGAGTGACCTGTTGCAGAATGACCGAGTGCTCGCCGTCGGCTACGGTGGAATCAATTTCCACCCCGCGGTTGATCGGACCCGGGTGCATCACAATGGCATCGGCCGCTGCCCGTTTCAGCCGCGCCGGCGTAAGCCCATAAGTGCGGAAGTATTCATGACCGCTCGGCAGGAGCGCGCTTTTCATGCGTTCCTGCTGCAAGCGCAGCATGATGACGACATCGGCCTGGTCGATGCCGCGTTCTAGATCGTGGTGCACTTGAACGCCGAGCTTCTCGATCTGTGCGGGGATCAAGGTCTTCGGCCCGACCACCCTGGTCTCGGGCACGCCCAAGGTCGCCAGCGCGTGAATCTCTGAACGCGCGACACGTGAATGAGCGACATCACCAACAATGGCCACGATGAGATTTTCGAAATTCGCCTTGTGTCGCCGGATGGTGAACATGTCCAGCATCGCCTGCGTCGGATGCGCATGACGTCCGTCACCGGCGTTAATGACGCTAACACCGGGTGCGATCTGGCGAGCGATGAACTCCGCTGCACCGCTGTTGTGATGGCGTACGATGAACATGTCCGTCTGCATGGCCTCGAGCGTGCGCAGCGTGTCGGCCAGGGACTCTCCTTTACTGGTAGCACTCGCCTCGATGTTCAGGTTCATCACGTCGGCCGAAAGACGCTTCGCTGCTAGGTCAAAGGTCGTGCGCGTGCGGGTGCTCGGCTCAAAAAAGAGGTTGACCACGGTCTTGCCGCGCAACAGAGGGACCTTTTTTACCGTCCGGTCGCCGACGACGGTGAAGCGCTCGGCATTGTCGAGGATCTCTACGAGCAGGGCCCGCGGTAAATGCTCGATCGTCAGAAAATGTTTTAGGCGGCCTTGACTATCGAGTTGAATGGTCTGGTGCGGCATCAGCGGATGACGACGCGGAGGATTTCGATGATAAAAAACGTCAGTCCGGTGCCGGAGCGGCCGGCCGCAATAGCGGGAGCTTTCAGGCCTTGGTCGCGCAAATCTCGAGTCGCAGGGGGTCAGGCCCGAGGAGTTTAGCATGCTCTCCGGCGCTTAGCGTGATTCGGGTTCCATAGACGTTTGCATCGATGGGCAATTCGCGGCCGCTGCGGTCAACCAGAACCACCAGCGAAATGGAACGAGGACGACCGTAGTCGAAGATCTCGTTCATTGCGGCGCGTACCGTGCGCCCGGTGAAGAGGATGTCGTCGACCAAAAGCAAATGGCGATCGGTGACGTCAAACGGTAACTGCGAAGGCTCGACGGTCGGGTGTATTCCAATGCGGCTGAAATCGTCACGATAAAAAGCGATGTTGAGTTCGCCCAGCGGCTCTTTCAGGTCCAGCGCGGTGAGCAGGCGTTCGGCCAGCCACACACCGCCCGTACGGATGCCGATGAGCGCCGGGTTATCGAGCTTGAGGTCGTGAATGCGCTGCGCGAGCCGCTCGCCGATATCGTCGATCAAGGCTTCGACGTTGATATCTTCAAACCCTGACATGCTGTCGTTCGATCGATTAATTTTCCAAAAACCAGGATTCGAGTATGACACGGGCAGCGACTGCGTCGACACCGCTCCGCGATGAGTCCGGATCTCGTTCGGCAGCATAGGTCGACAAGGTTTCGTCGACGAACAAAACCGGAATTCCAAAGCGTCCCTCCAAGCGCCGCGCGAAACGGTCAATCGCTGCCGCCAGGGGGTGATCCTTGCCGTCGGTCGTCACCGGCTTTCCGAGAACCAATCGCTCGGGAGCCCACTGTTCGATAAGCGCGGCCAGTGCGTCCCAGTCGGGATGGCCGTTTCTGACATGGACTGTGTCGAGCGCGCTGGCAGTGCGGCTGACATCTTGCCCGACTGCCACTCCGATACGCCGCATGCCGAAATCGAAAGCTAGATAAGTATTTCCCCTCACTGCTCAGGAATGACCGACATCGCTCGAGATCGAGGCCAGATCGATTCCGATGAGATGGGCTGCGCACTGCCAGCGCTTGTCGACCGGCGTTGCAAAAATGATCTCTAGATCGGCAGGCCCACTGAGCCACGCGTTCTGCGCCATTTCCTGTTCGATCTGTCCCGCGCCCCAGCCGGCATAGCCGAGGGCCACCAGCGTATCGTCCGGGCCCTCGCCTGTGGAGATGGCTTCCAGGATATCGCGCGAGGTCGATACGCCGACTTCCCGGTTGATGGTGATGGTCGAGCTCCACTCCCGGGCGGGCCGGTGAATCACGAAGCCGCGATCCTGGTGCACGGGTCCGCCCTGGTAGACCGGACGCAAGGCCACTTCCGGATCGTCGATGTTTAATTCCATCTGCGAAAGAACTTCGCCAAGTTCGATTTCGAGCGGCCGGTTGATCACGATCCCCATCGCGCCTTCCTCGCTGTGAGCGCATATATAGGTCACGGTGTGATGAAAATTCGGATCGGCCAAGGTCGGCATCGCGATCAAAAAGTGGTTTGTAAGGTCGAGGTCATGCATACCAGCACCTAGTATTCCTCCCGGGACGCCGACATTCAAGACGCGGGCGCAATCTGCCCTAAGGAACCTCTGAATAAGTCAAGGTGCGTCTGAATTGTTCATGAAATTGTGCAGATCAAGGCACGAATCGCAGGCTATAGCGGGGACTATGGGCAAGGTTCGTAACGTAAGGCTCCGCGATTTCATGGGCAAGGCAGATGTGCCATGACTTATTCAGAGGTTCCCTAAGCCTGTCAGCGCGTGGAGAACTTGTTGCTGTTGAGGAATTTCCAGGTTCTGGTGACGTGCAGAATGTCCACTTCCCTGCGAATATCCGGCGGAAAAGGCGCAAATGGTGACGCAAGTTCAACGATCCGAACGGCGGCGGCGTCTAGAACCTTGTGCCCGGACGAGCGCCTCACGGTGATTTCCTGGACCGAGCCGTCCGGATTGAGCGCGACGTCGAGCAGTAGGTTCCCCGACAAGCGCCGGCGCCGGGCCTCGTCGGGATAGTTGATGTTGCCGATACGCTCCACCTTGGCGCGCCAGGCTTCCATGTAGGCGGCATAACGATATTCGCGCGTGTTGGCCGAAATGTATTTACGCCGCGGACGCTTAGCTCGGGAATCGAGCCGTTGTTGCAATTCTGCATTGAGACTTGCGAGGGCGAACGAACGAGTCAGCAACTGTGCGGCTGTGGGCAGCGGCAGTGATTTAAGCCGTGGACGCGGCGGCTTTTCCGCATCGGCCTGCGTGCTTTCGATCGCCGCGGGCGCTGCTTCTTCCAGCCGCTCGGGTATTGCGAGATCGGCATCGGTTGCTGTCTCGACCAGGTGTTGTTCCACTTCTGCCGCGGCATCGGCGGGCTCATCGGGCGATGCCTCAGCCGGTTCGGCAAGGGCAGCCTGCTCCGCCAATGAGGCGGGCACCGGCTCGACCGGAGGCGCCGGCGTCGACGTAATGTCGGGCGTCTGGGCGGGAATCGGCGCCTTGACGGGAGCCGCCGGCGGATCGCTTTGCTGGGCGTCGCCGCCACCGATGAGGTTGGCCTGCGCCAGCATGTCCGCATCCTCGGGCGCGCGGTCGGATTTCTCGGACACGAGGATGATTTCCAGCGATTCGTAGCGTGCTTCGGGCACTGATTCGGGGGCGAAGCTAACGCCCAACACGACCATGGCATGCACGATGATGGCGAGGCAGATGGTCAAGCCCAGACGGTCGTCTGGCGTTATAACCGGTTTTATCGCAACTGCGCTCAAATTGCGGGTCCATCCTCCCGATCAGCGCTTGCCATTCGCGGTGCATGGCAAGGCGTCATAGGTCAGTTCTTAAGCCCCAGTCCAAATACAATCAAAATGAACCACTAGTGCGCCGTCCCGTGAAAAACTTTCATAACTCGCTGGTCT
>JAYYZW010000037.1:0-17518 GCA_036339995.1 Pseudomonadota bacterium | reverse complement strand
TGTGCGCCGGTTCGAACCGGCGCCGGGCTCGGCATCGGTGCCTTTAATTTCCGGTGCCGGCAAGACCGCGGACACCACACCGAGCAGAGACGTTTCTCTGCTCGGCGTCATTGAATTCGTACCCTTGACCGCTTTAGACATTTTCATGATGCTCCCGGGCTTGAATCGATTCGGGGACGGGACCGTTTCCGCGACGCGTGAAACCGGCGAAGGCCATCGCCGACAACATCAGCACCACGGACTTCGGTAGTGGCACGGTTGCGGCGCCCGGATTATTGAAATAGTTGTCAATCAACAAGGTGTTGGCGGCGGAGAATGCGGCCGTACTCGACCAGGCGTTGCGCGGCCGTTGTGTGGAATCGAACGTGAAGGTGCCGGAACCCTGGATGGCGTAGTTCACGCCGTCGAACAGCACCGTCGCCCATTGGAAACTAACCTGCGGGATCAGGTAATCGAATGTGAGTTGTAATCGTCGGCGCCCGGGCAGCACGGTCGGACCCGAATACACGATCTCGGCAGGTGTTAGAACGTCGTTATTCCAGGTGTTCATCTGTCCGCCGAAGCGGAGACTCGTAAACTGCAGTTCGGCAACATCGTCGGAGAAGAAGAATCCGTAGTCCATCTCGTTGGTATTGGAGAACCGGATCGATTGGGTGGCCGCGTGGGTCGCGAGCGCCCCACCCATCAACATGAGGGCCAAAATATATCTGACCAGTTTTTCCCATTTTGCGTACATCGTTGTATCCAAATAGCTCGATTTTGTCTCGATCGAGCAATTCAGGTGCCAGAAATGCGGAAGATAGGGCGGTCACTGCGAACGTGTGACGACAATCACACGCGATACGGGCAATTCTGTGACGCGTTCCCCAAACCGGCCAGTGGCTTGTGAGCCACGTCACGGAGGAGCTTGTGGACTCCACGAGGAACCTTTTGTGACGTCGTCGACAGTTCGATGGCCGGCGGGCGAGCGGGGCCTGCCGGAGGGCGCGAAATGTCGTCAATAAGTGACGCGCAAGGTCAGCTTGCCGCGGACACGCGGATGGGCAGCGAGTTGATCCGTTTAGCAGTCAAAATCGATACCGCGTTGGCGACTGCCGGCGCGATAGGCGGGGTGCCTGGTTCGCCGACGCCGCCGGGTTCCGCCCCGCTTTCGATCACATAGGTCTCTATGCGCGGCATTTCCTTCAAGGAAAGCATGCGGTAATCCGGGAAATTCCACTGCATGATGCGCCCACCCTCGACCCGAACCTCGCCGTACAAGGCCGCCGTCAGCCCGAAAACGATGCCGCTTTCCATCTGTGCGATGACGATATCCGGATTGACGACGCGCCCGCAGTCGATGACGCAGACCACACGATGTACCCGAATCTGCCCCTTATCGATGGACACTTCAGCCATCTGCCCCACGATCGAACCAAAAGATTCGTGCAGGGCAACGCCCCGCGCGCGGCCGGCGGCAGGCGCCGCGCGCCAGCCTACCGAATCGCGCAGCAGCTCGAGTACGCGGGTTTCGCGCGGGTGGTTCTCAAGGTGAGAGAGCCGGAAATCGATCGGATCCGCCTCCGCCGCGGCAGCCAATTCGTCCATGAAACACTCAGTAAAAAAAGCATTGAATGAATGCCCGACACTGCGCCAAAAACCGATTGGGACGGGAACCTCTACGGCTGTATGTTCGACCAGTCGATGGGGTGTTGCATAGGACAGGAAAGCTGCTCCTTCGGCATTAGTGCGATCGGGGCCTCCGAGTGGAAGCTTCGGAAACGCGCGGCCGAGAACCGCCTGGCCGACCGACGGCGAAGCAATCTGATTGTGCCAGGCGAGGATGCGCCCACCATCGTCCAGGCGCGCCCTGAACCTCGACAGGGCCGGTGGGCGATAGGTGTCGTGTTGAATATCCTCTTCGCGGGAATAGACGAGTTTCACCGAGGTGCCCGACAAGCGTTCGGCAATGCTGATCGCGCGGAGCATGACATCGGGCTCTGCGCGACGACCAAAGCCGCCACCCAGCAGTGGGGTGTGGATGTGAACGTCCTCGGCAGGTAGGCCGAGTCGCCGGGCCGCAATCATTCGCAGCAGGTCCGGCGCTTGATTCCCCTGCCAGATATCAGCGCGGTCACCGGTGATTCGAACCGAACAGTTCATCGGCTCCATACACGCATGGGCGAGAAGGGGGGCCCGATACTCCGCGACGATAAGCTCGGCTCCGGCCAGTTGCTCGACGGTGTCGCCTTTACTTTCGTAGGTAATGAAATCCCCATCGTCGAGCGCCTGTTCGAACGCTTCAAGCATGCTTGATGACGAGACCGCGGCATGCGGCCCGGGCGCGAATTCAACTTCGAGCGCGTCGAGCGCCTGCTGTGCGTGCCAGTAATTGTCGGCAACGACAGCTACCGCATCCTCTAGCTCGACAACCGCGACAATGCCCGGCATCGATGCGGTTTTGTGCGCGTCTACCTTCACCAGTGAACCGCCGAAAACGGGGGACGTCTTGACTGCTGCGACGAGAAGATCATCGGTGGTGAAATCGATGCCGAACTCGGCACCGCCCACGACTTTTGCCGGAACGTCGGTCCGCGGAACCGGTTTTCCAAGGTAGCGATAATCGGGCCCCGGCTTCAACGCGACGTCGGGCACGGGGTCGAGACGCGCTGCTTCCAGCGCTAGAGCGCCGTACCTTAAGGAACGGCCCGTTGCCGGGTGGGTAACTACGCCTTCTTCCGTTGCAAGGTCGTTGGGATGGACTTCGAGTCGTGCTGCCGCGGCACGCACCAG
Source organism: Pseudomonadota bacterium (assembly GCA_036339995.1). GTDB lineage: Bacteria > Pseudomonadota > Gammaproteobacteria > JAYYZW01. Next base: position 14,746 of record JAYYZW010000037.1, on the reverse strand, counting down.
CATGTCACGCGCCGCCGCGCCCGCCGCGCGCATCGGCAGCCAGGCATCGCGCACACTGGTACTCCCCCCCGTTACTTGTACCGCTAGCATGCGTCCGACCCGTGCAAAGGTCCAACGTGCCGTTGACGGCAGCCAGCCTTTGTCCTTCGGATCGAAGGGAACACTGTTGATCATCACGACGATGTTGCCGTATACAGAATCGATCGGTGCCTGTTCGACTCGAATCGCGCTCCATGAGACATCGAGTTCTTCGGCGACCAGCATCGGCAGCGAAGTATAGACACCCTGGCCCATCTCGGCGCGCGGGACCGCGACGGTGACGACGCCGTCCCCGCCGATCTTGAGCCACGCATTCAGAGCAACTTCGCCTTCGCCCACCGGCAAGACCTCAGGATCACCCAGAAGATCACGGGGTTTGAACAGGCCGTACCCGACCAACAACCCGCCGCCGGCGACCGCGCCGGTTAGCAGGAAGCGGCGGCGGCCCTGTGAAAATCTCATAGGTCTTGCTGATTTGCCATCGTGCTTGCCCGATGGATCGCGCGGCGTACCCGCTGGTAGGTGCCGCAGCGGCAGATATTCGTCATCGTCCGATCGATGTCTTTATCGCTAGGAGATGGCTTTTCGTTTAGTAGCGCCGCAGCGGTCATGATCATACCGGCCTGGCAATACCCGCATTGTGGAACTTGCTCGGTAATCCACGCCTGCTGGATCGGGTGCAAGCGTTCCCTCGCCAGTCCCTCGATCGTCGTAATCGACTTCCCAGCAACCACCGCGACCGGCAGTTTGCAGGTGCGAACCGCGCGATCCCCGACGTGTACAGTACATGCACCGCAGGCAGCAACCCCGCATCCGAATTTGGTTCCAGTCAAACCCAGTACGTCGCGCAATACCCACAAGAGAGGCATGTCGGGATCAACTTCCACGGACACGGCATTGTCGTTAACAATCATGGAGAGTTCCATGAAGCTCACGCTAACGTCGTTTGCGGTTCTTGTCCAGATGGATCTCTAGTGCGCCGTCCCGCGAAAAATTATTCATAATGCGCTGGCCTTTTTCGTCCTTGGCGACTTTGCTCGTCCTTGCGTCGAGCCCACTACGCGGCGTCCTCCTGCCTTGCCAGGAACGAAAATATCCGGCTCGACTTACGCAATTTTTTTAACCGACGGCACACTAGACGCTTTCATGCGAATCGACGAAACTGCCATTTGCTTCGTTTTCGATTGGACAGCGGTGCCTGACGCAATGAACCGTCGCAAGTTCGATAAAGCGACGAAAAATGATGCCGGAACAAATTTGGAATCCTGACAAATACGCACGACACGCCGGATTCGTAGCCGAACTCGGAGACGATTTGATTGAGATGCTCGCCCCGGCACGGGGTGAAACAATCCTCGATCTCGGCTGCGGGGATGGGGCGCTGACCGAGAAACTTCTATCGCGCGGTTGCCACGTCCTCGCCATCGATAGCAGCGCCGAACAGATTGCTGCCGCGGCGGCGCGCAATCTCGACGCACAAGTCGTGAACGCTGAGGCCATGACTTATGACGCCGCTTTCGAGGGCGTCCTCAGCAACGCGGCCCTGCATTGGATGAAACGGTCCGGGGCTGTGATCGATGGCGTATGGCGGGCATTGCGTCCGGCGGGACGATTCGTCGGCGAAATGGGCGGGGCGCGAAACATACAGGCGGTGGTCGATGCCGTTACCAAAATTCTCGGCGAGCGGGGCGTTGACGCCGCGGCATACAATCCGTGGTTCTTCCCGGATGAAGCGGCCTATCGCAAGCTGCTTGAAGATCAGGGTTTTGACGTCGAATTCATGCAACTGTTTCCGCGTCCAACGCCGCTCGACGGCGATATCGTGCATTGGCTGAAACTTTTTACGCAGTCCTTTGTCGCGGACATCGAGGAGAGCGAACACGAGGGATTTTATTCCGCCGTCAAAGCCCAGCTGGAAACTATCCTGCGAGACGACGATGGGAATTGGTTCGTCGATTACGTGCGCCTGCGTTTCAAGGCGATCAAACCTGCTTACTAGAACCTATCTCAAAATTATTCGCATACGCGTTGCCCCCTGAAAACGGCGATGACAAGGCGCCGCGCGCAGGGCTGAGTTCATCTATGTTCAAGCGCTGCAACGCAGTCAGCGCCGTTTTCAGGGGGCAACCCTTCGGGCCGGTAGCTATTTCCGCGCATTTCGGCGTTGCTCGTTGCTCATTTAGCGATGTTAAACAACACGCCTCGCGCCTTGATACTCTGCGAAAATAGCTGCCGGCGCGTATGCTAATAATTTTGAGATAGGTTCTAGTAGCGCATGGCTATACCGAAGGCGTTGACTATCGATAAGCGGGGGACACCTCAGAGCGCCGTGACTTACGCGGCCCTGCAGGGCGTCGCCGCTCTCAACGTAGTAGACGCGGAAATTTTGAACCGCGCAGCGGAGGCGCTCGGGGAGGCCTTGCAGCAACCGGGGGTGCGGTGCCTGGTACTGTCGGGACGCGACGACCGGAATTTCATCGGCGGCGCCAATCTCCACGCGCTGCGCAGCCTCGATCAGAATTCGGCTGAAGCCTTTATTCGATCGATTCACGATTTCTGCGACACGCTTCGCCGCGCGCCGGTACCTGTAATCGCCGCGATGCGCGGTTACTGTCTCGGTGCCGGACTCGAGATTGCAGCGGCTTGCGATATTCGCGTGGGTGATCGGTCCGTGCGTTGTGGGATGCCGGAAGTTCGAGTCGGTGTACCATCGGTCATCGAGGCCGCGTTGCTGCCGAATCTCATCGGTTGGGGCAAAGCCCGGGAACTGCTTTTCCGCGGCAATATTATTGACGCCGAGGAAGCAAAAGCAGTGGGCCTGTTGCAACACCTCGTCGACCCCGAGAAACTTGACGAACGCGTCGATGACATCGTACAGGACATCGTCGCCGGCGCGCCGGGGGCTATAGCCGCGCAAAAACGCCTACTGTCCAAATGGGAGGACTGTAGCCTTACGCAGGCGATCGAACTGGGCGTCGACGCCCTCGTCGAGGCCTATGCCGGCGATGAGCCGCAGGTCTATATCGATCGATTTTTCGAGAAACGCGGCAAGCGCCGCTGACCTACGGCTTTTCCAGGTGCCCGTTTTGCCTTGGAGAAAATGGTGAGGGATGGGAGAAAGAAATGGCAGCTTCGAAAAAGCCGCTGATCGTACTGATGGCACTGGTATAGCGGGGCGACTCGCTTCCCGCAGTCGACGTAAGGCGATCGCGTGTTAGGTACAAAGTCAACGCATCGGGGGAGGGGATCGAGGATCCTGGTGTCACCGACCGCGTGTTTGCAATGACGGGCGTACCCCAACTCGAATGGGAGGCGTTCGACGAATACTGGCGCAAGGTGCACGGCCCGAAGATCCTTTTCGAGGAGGGACCGGAAGGTAAGGATAAGATCACTCAACTGCTAAAGTATTATCTGCAGCAGCACCGCCTTCCTGGCGGCCCGGCCTCAAGCTACGCACCGACTTATCTCGCGAAAACGGGGACGGATGGCCATCTCGTTCCTGATCCGTCGGCGCAGGTTGCAGCGTATCAACGCCCACCTTTCGATGGCGTAGCTCAATTGGCCTTTCACACAAAAGATGACGTCAAGGTGTTTTTCGACATCGGACCGGGAAAATATAGCGACAAGATCGTACCGGATAAGGCGGTATTCATCCGCGGTTTTGCATTTCACCTGGCCGAAGAGCACATCGGCGACGGGCGCCGCGACCCCATCATCCTGTTGAAGCTGCACACGTGCAAACCCGAAATATCGCGCGCGGAATTCCTCCAGCGTTGGGGCGGCGGCCATGCGGAACGGGTTCAATTGCTGCAGACGAATGGAGGCGTCAAACGTTACGCGCAGTTTCATAATGTCGGTCGACGCGAAGACGGCTTATTCGACGAAGTCGGTAACTGTAATGACGGCAGCGCGGCCTGGTCATTCGCGAACATGAACGAATTGGAAGCATTCCTTGCCAGCGATGCGCAGGCAGAAATCGCGCAAGACGAATTCGAATTCTGTGCCGAGACGAATTATTTAGAGGTTCGCTAAGAGCCGGACTGCATACCCGGCCGGCTTGTTATACCGCCTGGTTCAAGCTCTCTAGATGCACCGTCACGCATTCACTGAGACGTTCAAGATGATAGCCGCCTTCGAGCACGGATAGAAGTCGACCGCCCGCATGCCTGTCGGCGACTTCCATAAGCCGATCGGACATCCACCCGAAACACTCCGTCGTTAACCGTACATCGGCCAAGGGATCGTCGCCGTGTGCATCGAACCCTGCGGAGACGATCACGCATTTAGGAGCGAACCCGTCCAACTTGGGAATGATCTGCTCGACGAAAGCGCGCTCGTAATCGGCATTCGTCGCGCCCGCCGGCATCGGACAGTTGAGCGTCGCGCCCTTGCCGCGGCCGACTCCCGTCTCTGACGCCGAGCCTGTACCGGGATAATAAGGATACTGGTGCGTGCTCACGTACAGCACCGACGGATCGGCTTCAAAACTGTGTTGAGTGCCGTTGCCGTGGTGCACGTCAAAGTCGACGATGGCGATCTTGTCGAAACCATGCCGTTTTTGCAGAAATCTGGCTAGGATTGCGACGTTGTTGAATAGGCAGAAACCCATGGCCCCCTCACGTTCGGCATGATGTCCCGGCGGCCGTAGCAAGGCGAATCCGTTATCAATAGTGCCTGCTACTACGGCGTCGGCCAGAACCAGCGGTGCACCCGCCGCCAGGTAGGCAACGTCGCAAGATTTCTCCGAGATTGTTACATCGGTCGTGTCCAGGAAAGGCGCGCCGGTTTCGCATGCCTGAGCGGCCCGCTTGATGTAGGTCAAACTATGCACGGCTTCAATAAGCTCGACGTCGGCCGCTTGCGCTTCCAGGCGTTCGAGTGATCCGTACCAGGGTAACTTACCCAGCGTCGACATGACGGCGGTCATACGCGCGGGGCGTTCCGGGTGCCCGGGTCCAGTGTCATGAGACAGAAATCGCTCGTCGTATATGAATCCTGTTGTCACACTAGCTCCCGGTCACCGAGTTCTAGGACTATTCATTTGAGAACGCCTGGGTTCCCTAAATCGCCTACCTGATCTCGGTGTAGCCAGTGCGCACCGCGCAACTGAGAAAATCTTCTCCAACGTGGACGCCCGGGAGTTCGCCGTGCATGATCGCAATCGAAGTCCACCATCTAAGAAACCTCTGCAGACGGTCCCTGTGAAAACTCTGCCTGATTTCATCGAAGAACCGCTCCAAATCCTTTCAGTAGGTATTAATCCGTCGTTGCACGCCGTTCGTGCCGGTTATCCATTCGCGTTCGAGAGCAATCGTTTTTGGCCTGCGCTCAATGCCTCACGTTTAATCGATAAGGAACTGACACCGAGTGTTCACGCCATGCGTATCCTGGCGCGCCGGTATGGCATGGGTTTCACTGACATCGTCAAAAGACCGACGCGTGGTATTAAAGATTTACGCTCCGCTGATTTCGCGCGCTGGGCACCCACTCTGCTCACGAAAATCGATCGTTTCAACCCAGCTATCCTATGGTTCCATGGAAAGACAGCCGCAAGGGAATTCCTGAAACGCGCCGTGCAATGCAATACGGTGCCGCTGTGGGGCCTTCAGCCGTTTCGGATCTGCCGGGCCGCTTGTTTCGTTTCGCCGAACCCAAGTCCGGCAAACGCGGCATTTTCACTGGAATACATCATTGGGAGCTACAACGACCTCGCCGATCTGCGCGACGAGACGGCGGCATCGTCGGGCCTTCCGCAGTAAAAGCCTGGTAAAAGTTGCGGCTTAGCCCGCATATTGCACGAAGGCGGCTGCGGCGTTTAGAGAAGTTGTCGAGCAAACAGGGCCGATCAGGCTATTCGACGATGTTCGCGCAAATCGTAATGGGTACCGCCGCTTGCGGCCTTCGACGGCACCGCGCCGGGTAGCACTCAGTGTATTCGGGTTTCGACGGCTTGGCTTGGTGTCGCGGGCGCAATGCGCGGATCGGTCGTGCTCTTGGCTATGCCTTCGATGTCCACCAACCGCTTGTCCGGTGTCTGCGTTGCAATCCAATCGCGCAGAATACGGCCAGCTTCCGAGAGAACCACGTCGAAATCATCGTCGTCTCCCTTCGCCGCTTCGTCGTCGGAGCCATCATCGCCAGGATTCTCAGTCAGGGGATCGAGCCCGCGAGCGATCCTGATCTGGTTCTCACGCGCTCTCTGCTCGACTCGTGCCTTGCGATAATCTCTACGGCGCTCTGCTTCCACCAACGACAACTCCTTCTTCGCCTGCGCTTCCTTGATCGCCCATTCGGTGGCCAGAAGCGCTTGGAACGCGGGGTCTTCCAGAATGCGTTGCTCGTGAAGATCGCGTACATCATTCAAGGTATTGTGGACGACTTTTACTGGCTTGTATTTTGCCGGTTCGATCGATGCCCACGGCAGCGCGTTATCGAGCGAGCGTTCGCCATGATCCTGTAGGCTGATGATGGTCGGCAAGACGATATCAGGAAGTACGCCGCGGTGCTGCGTGCTGCCACCATCGATGCGAAAGAATTGGGCAATCGTCGCTTTCAATTGGCCAAGTTTGCCTTTCATCGACTGGTCGTAACGGTTTAGATCGACCAGGCTTTGCACCGTTCCCTTGCCGAAAGTCGGTTCACCGACGATGATTCCGCGTCGATAATCCTGGATGGCGCCTGCAAAAATTTCCGTCGCGGAGGCACTGTTGCGGTCGACCAGAACGAGTAAGGGTCCATCGTAAGAAGATCCGCGGTCACGATCCCGCTCGACTTGTATGCGCCCCTGCGAATCACGTACCTGGACGACCGGCCCACGATCGATAAACAGGCCGGTGAGTTCAGTTGCCTCGCCCAGTGAACCGCCGCCGTTACCGCGCAAATCGACAACAAGGCCCGCGATATCCTGCTGTTTAAGATCCTTGATGATCTTGCGGGCATCGCGCGTGGTGCTGCGATAATTCTTGTCGCCGGTGCTTCGTGCTTCGAAGTCCATATAAAACGTGGGGACGTTGATCACGCCGATCCGGATCTCACCAACGATATCTGGAAATTCGAGGGTCGACCCCTTGGCCGCCTGCTCTTCGAGTTTGATGGTATTACGGGTTATCGAGATGATGTCGGTGGGACCGTCGAGTCCCACACCCTTAGGCAGTATTTCGAGCCGGACGACCGATTTTTTGGGTCCGCGAATCAGGTCGACGACGTCGTCCAGACGCCACCCGATTACGTCGATGACAGGACCGTCGCTGTCTTGCCCGATACCTACGATGCGGTAGTCGACGTGGAGTTTGTCGCTCAGATCCGCAGGTCCTCCGGGGACGATTTCGCGAACGAGAGTCAGCCCGTTTTCATTCTGCAGAACCGCACCGATCCCTTCGAGTGACAAGCTCATGCGAATCTTGAAGTTCTCCGAGGTGCGCGGCGAAAAATAGGCCGTGTGTGGATCGATGGCCGTGGTATACGCGTTGATCAGAGTCTGGAATACGTCCTCGTTGTTAAGCTGCGCGGTCCGGCGAAACAAACCTGTGTAGCGCTTTCGGAGGGTGTCCACGAGTTCCTCCGGTTCTTTGTCTGCCAGATGCAGTGACAGCACATCGTTTTTGACACGTTTTCTCCAAATTTCGTCGAGTTCGGTGCGATCGGCGGGCCAGGGAGAGTCTTTGCGATCGAAATTGATTTTTTCGTTCCGTTCGAAATCGAAATTCATATCCAGAATTTGCACGGCGTACTCGACCCGCTGTTGCAGTCGTTCGCGGAATCGAATGAAAATGTCGAATAGCGGATTGAGACTGGAACTTCGTAGGTAATCGTCGACGCGCGAAGCATGGCGGTCGAATTCATCGATATCCGATTGCAAAAAATAACTGCGCATCGGATCCAAAGTGTCGATATACCGTTCGAGAATGATGGCCGAAAGTTCATCGTCCAAAACCGCGTTCTTATAATGGTAGTTGGAGATTACATGAGTGATCAGCCGGGTAGCTCGTCGGTGTTCCGGCCGGGGTTTCAAATCTTCGAGCGGAACGATCGGTGCAGTTGCGTCCGCGGCCCCCAGCCAAAAAGCAACGAAAACCACAAACAGGGCGTTGATTGATCGTGGCATGCACGTCTTCATCACGTATGATCGGGATTGAATCGTTCCAAACATCCTAGGCTAGTGTAGCGTAAATCGCCTTGATTGAGTTTCCCGCCGGTCGACGCGACATAATAACTCTTTGGGACTTTACAATTCTTGACGATCGAAACGGTTAGAAACGGAAATTCGAGGCCTTTTGAAATCTATTCGCTGCAATGCGCAATCGTCGATCGCTAGTTGCTTGAACGATGATCAAGCCGTCTTTTAGTCGCCGGCTCAATGTTCGCCGCGGTATCCGAAATGTATGAGATTCATTCCGATGAGCCATGGTTCATCAACACCCGCGATGGCCTCGAAGCGCTGCGGGAACGGTTGAGTACGGCGGCCTTCATCGGAATTGACACGGAATTCGAACGTCGTCGAACGTATTTCGCGGAATTGTGTCTGGTGCAACTAGCCGTCGACGACCAGATGGTTTGTGTCGATCCGATTGCAATTGGAACGATCGAGCCGCTCGTCGAAGCGCTTGACGAAACCGCCGCCCCGAAAATTCTGCATGCCGCCCGCCAGGATTTAGAAGTCCTGGCCCAGACCGGCGGTGCGTTGTTCAAACCGCTGTTCGATACGCAAATTGCTGCCGGCCTCGCCGGTTACTCCGAGCAGATTGGATACGCCGACCTAACGGCCGAGTTGCTTGGAATCACGCTTGATAAGTCGCAAACGCGGACGGACTGGCGGAAGCGCCCGTTAAGCGCAGCGCAGATCGAATACGCGATTGACGATGTCCGCTACCTGAAACCGATTATGGAGCGCCTGCAATCTCGCCTCATCGAGTTGGATCGACACGCCTGGCTCGAAGAGGATTGTTTGTCCTTGACTCGACATGAAAGCTACGAGATTCCCGTCGAAGATGCGTGGCAACGGGTCAAGGGCATGGGGCGCCTCTCGAACGACGCATTCGGCCTCGGTGTCGCACTGGCCAGTTGGCGCGAAACGACGGCGCGCAAGCGAAACCTGCCCCGAAGGTGGGTTATCAAGGACGGTGAACTCATCCACATAGCCGCCATTCGACCGGCTAACTTGCAGGATCTTCAGATGCAATGTGCACTGAGCCCGCCCGCCACGCGCCGTTACGGTGCTGAACTGATCGCGATAGTCAATGCCTCGCACGCTACTAGCACCGTCTTGCGGCCGAGTACGCGCCAATACTCTGACGTCGGGAAAAAAGCACTCAAATTGCTAGGCGCCCAGATTGGCGAAATTGGACAGACACTCGGAATCGCGCCGTCGCTCATCATGACCCGTAGAGAAATGGAACGGCTAGTCGGCAGTGAAATGCCCGATCGCATTGCCAATGGCTGGCGCGGGGAAGTTGCGGGCGACGCGATCGCGGCGGTCCTCGAGATGACGTCCGGAATATTCCATGAGTGATGTGCTACATGAACTCAGGCCCAGCCCGCATAATTCACGAAGGCGGTCGGCGGCCGCGATATTGCTCGTTGCCCCGATGGCGGAATTGGGTATTGGGCATTGGGCATTGAGCTTGCGCCGATTTTCAGCGATGACCCAATCGCGCCGGCATGGCTCGGGTGGGTCGTGGCCGAAATCGCAATTTCGGCGGAGTCTATTGAGTCTCATGGCGTCGTAGTCACCGACGTAGAGCTTCCCTTGTCGTTTGATCGAGGGATGGTTACATCTCGAGGTTCGCGTCTAAAACTGGGTGACGGCGATCTGAAAGTGGCGTTTCGGCACGATCCTGAAGGGCATACGTATCCAAGCGGACGAGGACGCGATATCCACCTCGGCCGAATCGACGCCTTAGACGAATACGTTGACGGCGTGCCGGTAGATATCGCATTTTATCTCGAGGGTATGGGCGGCAGTGCGCGTGAGATCGCAGCGTCGGACGCAGGACATCTAAAGCTGAGGAGCACGGCCGACGGCGCCATTAAAAAATTCGTCGGCGCAAAAGGGAATCCTCTTGTGGAATTGTTGGCCGTGTTAAATCCGTTTCGGAACAAAAAACTCGGCAACGCCGGTTGAATGCCTCGCCATCGAGCTGCACATCACCAACGGTGCCGGCGAATTCGAACATGGATTCGAGTTGCAAACCCAGGGGATTAATGTAGTCGGAGGCGGGCGTATCGATCTCGCTGAGGAAACCCTGCACATCGTATTCAAGCCGGAGGCGCGCCAGGGCGTTAATCTGAGCAGTCTGGCTGCGGGCGACGTCGTCACCCTGCAGGGTTCGCTGGCGAGCCCGGAGGTGAAGATCATGACCGGGCCTGTGTTGGAGAAAGCGTTCTCTTTGGGCGCTACGGTCGCAACCCTCGGTGGATTGACATCAAATAGATTATCGTGCGCGAACGAGGCGCAACCGAAACCTTCGCAGCCGTAAGAGTTTCGCGCGCCGGATGTGGTTTCGCGCCGGGAATCAGAGGTAGTTCGAAAATTCCTTTTCGAAGTTCGCGAAAGACATCTGTATGACGTTGATATCGAAGCTCGGCAGGATGTCGGACTTGGCTTCCCGCTCGAGTAGGAACCTGAATGCGGCTTCGACGCATTCAACAGGCGTGATCTTGCTGTCGGTCAGCCGGCGGTAGGTATCGTCTTTCAGTGTGACACGGTGTTGCGTTTCTCCTGCGGAGTCGGAGACCACTACGTTGAACACCATCGGGTCCTGTTCGTCAGGATTTTGTTTGACTGCAATCATGGCGCGCGATTCGAGATTCCGATTGTTTGGAGTTTAACAGGAGGGCAAAAAATGTGTTCCCGCCATCAAGCGCCCGGGCGTCGCGGGAGTTGGCCGCATGTCATTTGAGCACGTCGAGGAGTTCAATCTCGAATACGAGGGTCTCGTTAGGCCCAATCGCCGAACCCGCGCCGTTGATGCCGTAGGCCAGGTCCGGCGGAATGGTGACCAACCACCGCGACCCGACCCGCATCAGCGGTAGGACCTCTCGCCATCCGCGGATCACTCCGTCCAGTCCGAAGGTGGCGGGTTCACCTCGATTCTTCGAATTGTCGAATTCGCGCCCGTCGATCAAGGCGCCGGAATAATGAACTTTGACCTTGTCCTTCGGCGACGGCTGAACGCCGTCGCCCTTACGCAGAACCTCGTACTGAATACCGTTAGCCATGGTCGTAACGCCGTCTTTGTTCTTGTTTTTGGCCATGTATTCCTTGCCTTTATGCAGGTTCTGTCCAGCCAGTTCACGCTTGAGCTCGCCCGCTTTTTGCGATTCCTTGCGCAAAGCCGCGGACATTTCCTCGGCGGGCAGCCTCGGTTGTGCCCCCTCAAGAGCATCACGCATTGCCATATATACGGAGTCTGGATCCAATGGTGCACCCTGGCGCATCAGGCTTTGGGCGAAATTGATTCCGATTGCGTAACTGTATTTTTCCGCGTCCGTTTCTAAAGACGTACCCACCGCCAGCGCATCGGCAACCGCCAACGAGAAACAGAAGCAAAGCAGATATTTTCTCATGGCCATTCCTTCATGGTTTTTGCCATTTCATTATCTTCTCAGAGCGCGCCCAGCGCTTGAAGTTTGTCCCGTATACGATGCGCGAGATCGCGATAACCCGCCGCGTTTGGATGGACGGCGTCCGCCTTGAGACCGTTGTCGCCAAGGATGTCTGCGAGCGCATCCGCTTCGATCGGGACGCTCAGGGCTTCCGCCAATTCGACGTAGAATTCGGCGGGACTCAGCCACAGACCAGGTTTGGGCACACCGAGCAGCAGCACGGAAATGCCACGTTCGCGCGCCAGCAGGATCATATGCTCGAGGTTGCCACGTGCCAGACTCAAACCCTTCTTGCGAAGCATATCGTTGCCGCCGTGGCATAGTATGAGCAACTGTGGTTCTACCGCGTCTAGCACACCGCCCAGACGGGCCAGACCAGCCGCGGACAGCTCTCCCGGGATGCCGGCGTTGACGACCTCGCGCCCGATCAGATCGGCGAGCAGGGCAGGATAGCTGTTTTTGGCATTCGCACCAGTACCCCGGGTCAGGCTGTCACCAAAGGCGAGAATGACGGCGCCAGCGTCGAGGCGTGGCAGGCTTAAGTCTTCACCCGAGCAACCGCCGAGTACGATCAGCGCCAGCATCAATACGTAAAGATTTAGTCGATCCATGGCAGATTTACGGCCGGGTAATACATCCCCAGCGCTCGGCGCTGCCAGATTTCACCCGTGCGTTTGCGTTCTTCGACTGTCGAATAGCGGTAATCGTACAACAAAGCACGTACGTAGCGCGGCGGTTTTTCGGCGAACGGATTATGTCGAAGTAACGCGGTGACATCGGATGAATTCTGCAGCAAGCGCAGTAGAAAATTACTGAACCAGGGCGCGCGATCGGCCGTCGACAGTGCTGCAAACCACATCTGCCAGTCGAGCCTTGGTTGATGCGGAATATTCCAGCGCAGTGCGTACGAGGGATCGCCGGGCTTATAGCGGAACTCGTAGACAGCCCAGTCGCGTCCGTTATTCGATCCCTGCACGATGATTTCCGGCCGTGTCGTGGTCATGACTGCAAAAAGCCCGTAGCCGTTGACGATGCGAAACGGGATGAACGGCGAGAGAATCTGGGTCATCAGTTTCGGCATGTCGGAACGTACGAATGGACGCGCCAAAAAATAAATATTGTGCAGCACGATGACGAAGGCCGTGGCCGTCACCAGCATCCGTACGGGCATGGCTGAGCGATGAGACCGCCGCACCGTGAAATCCTGCGATCGGCGGAACTGCTGATCGTCTATCAGGAACAAACACAAAGCGATCGTCAGGATATTGAAGAAATTGTAATTTCCAGTCAGCAGAATGCCGATTTCGAGTAGAACGAAGCCGACTGCGGCGAGCATGCGCGGCCGGCGTGCCGTAAAGATCAGAAAAGGGAAGGCGAGTTCGATGACGAAGGTCGCGGTGATGCACAAGCGATCAAACAAGGCGGGTAATTGGTGCGCATACCAGGCTAGGGGTGTCGGTAACGGCTGGGTTTCGTAGTGAAAATCAAGCGCAGACAACGCCGCCCAGCTCGGATCGCCGCTTAGCAGTTTCACGCAACCCGACAAGATCATGAATCGAAACAGCAACAACCGAAACAACCACGGCACGATCGCGGTTCTCAACGGCAGAAAGACGGCGAGAAACCCCGCTTCGAGCAGCAGCAGATCCCATTGGTAGCCCATGAACACCTGGCCGGCCGTAAACAGAGACAAATAAAGGAGGTAACACGCGATCAAAAGCGGGATTTGCAGAAAACCCGCCGCTACGACCAGCGCCGCCGCGGCGCCTGTCAGGCAGCCGGCAACGAGACGCGGATCGCCGTTGGCGACCCAGAAAAGCGACGGATATCGCCACCAGGCTCCGGATGGCACGGTTAAGGTGATCGCATTGAAATATCGCTCGACCGGCAATATGCCGCCGCTACCGATCAAAGCAGTGATCTGGAGCGCGAGCGAAACGAAGGCTGCGAAGTAGACGAGGGCGATCGCGCGCACGAAAATCGACGATGCCTTATCGTATTGCGCGGGATACCGCTCGCTCCCCCAAAACATCCGCGCGGCTGAGCCCGCGTAATCGCGACGGCGGGAGACGAAGGTGTATCCCCATTCCGCAATGCGTGTGACAAGACGGCTTCGACGAAGTATCGCGGCATAGATTCCGTAACGGCCATAAGCAAGAATGCGAAAACTTGCGACGGCGCCGGCGGAATAATACCCGTTGGGCTCGATCAACTGCACCGCGCGCCGGCATTCTTGTGCCGTCAGACCGGGATACTCAGACAGTACTTCTTGATAGGGACGGTATTCGACTTTCGATCCGGTCAGGCGCTGCCAGTAGCGCACCCAGTAGGCGCAAAAACGACAATCGCCGTCATACAGCAGCCGGGGCTTCGAAGGGGCGCGGCGCTTCATCGGTCATTCGTCCGGCACGATGCCGTCCAGGTTGATGACTGCTTCGTCACCGACTACTTCGGCCGCGTGTTCGGTTCCCGCCGGAATGAACACCATGTCGCCCGCCTCAAGGATCACGGATTCAGCACCGCAAGTTATCTCGAAGCGTCCGCTCACGACTGCGTCGTATTTGTCCACGGTATGTGTGTGCGCCGGAAAACAAGTGCCGGGAGGATAGGTATAGGCGCACACCGAATATCCGGCGGCTTCGAGCTTGGCCCACACGCGATCACTATCGAATTCTCCTTCGAGCGCTTGTGCTCAGCGCGGTATCCGTAGTTCAGTCATATTGAATTGTCGCTACTGATACGTAGACATACTATGGCGCGACAAATTAAAACCACGGAGAACACAACGAACACAGGGGGAAGATTAGAACCCATCTCAAAATTATTCGCATACGCGTTACCCCCTGAAAATGGCGATGGCAAGGCGCGGCGCGCAGGGCTGAGTTCATCTATGTTCAAGCGCTGCAACGCAGTCGGCGCCGTTTTCAGCGGGCAACCCGAAGGGCCGGCAGCTATTTTCGCGTATTTCAGCGTTGCTCGTCGCTTATATAGCGGTACTAAACCACACGCCTCGCACCTTGATACTCTGCGAAAATAGCTGGCGAGGTGTATGCGAATAATTTTGAGATGGGTTCTAGTATTGATATACTCTATCGTATTGTTT
>JAYYZW010000036.1:0-21484 GCA_036339995.1 Pseudomonadota bacterium | reverse complement strand
CCTGGACGTCGTTGGCGATGAATATCGGTAGATTCGGTATGTTCAGAACCGCGTTCGCGCTGATGCAGTTTCCCAGCAGAAAACCAACCACCAGGGCCCGCCATCCAGCCGCGTTAGACGTCTTCACGTTGATTTGCGATTGCATAACAGCTTGTCCCTTGTGTCTATTCGCAAACCCATGGACGTCGCCCGCTTATTTTCGTGACAGGAAAGTGGATTGAGTCAACGATTGGGCGTTGATATTCTTACCCCAGCCCCGAGCAGAGACGCGAGCGAATCGTCTTTTTCACAAGCCGCGTCACTGAGCACCAGGCAATTGGTGCACGTTGCATTGCGATTGCATAACAGCCTGTCCCTGGTACTTATCCGCAAACCCACGGACTTCGTCCGCTCATTTTCGTGACAGGAAAGTGGATTGAGTCGTCGATTGGGCGTTGACATTCTTACCCCAGCCCTGAGCAGAGACGCGGTAAGCATGGCGCCATCAGTCCTGGTTCGTACTGCTGTCGGCATCGAGCGCGCAGTTTTCGTCGCGCGGCACGCCGCCCAGGTACTCCGCGATATATTGCGGTTGGGCTGCGAGCGGGTTGCCGCTTGCGAGTATGCCGGCACGGTCCTGCCAACCGGGATTGCCAGCCGTTGGCGACGCCCGCGGGATCGCCGGATCAAGCCATATCGCAATGCCGGTCGGATTTGGCACGTGGAGCCCGTTGGTGCCGTCCGTCGGCGCAGTGATGGGAAACGCGTCCGCAGCATTTTCACCCACGCGCAGGGCCGCTTCGGCGGCGTCGAAAGAGAGCTGTTTGTTGAAAAAGTGCCCGGTCATGCGCTCGCCGATCACCGTGGTCTTGATGGTGGTGACGCCCAGCATGGTCATGATGAGTAACATGATAAGCGTGATGATCAAGGTAGCGCCGGACTGTTTCGATCTCATCGTCAGTGTCCCCGTCACGGCACGCGGTTCCGCAATCCCACGGTCGTCGAAAATACGAGCCGAAGCCGGCTGTCTGTAATGGCGCCGGGAACGGTGGGATCGTTGACTACGGTGCCTTCGACGAACGTCACGGGGACCGGACCGTCAGTGATGTAATCGTCCTTGCTCTTGATCAGGATGGCAATCCGGACGCTCACGACGCGCGACCAGTCGGCGACCTCGGCCGCAGTAGCCACGTACAAGTCAGCGAACGCGTCGCCTTGGGTGTCGACACCGTATTGGACGTTCATCATTTCGACGCCCTTGGCAATGGGGATGGCGACAGGCTCGTTATTAGCGACGGTGTCCAAGAGGCCGATGCGATAGAGTGCAGGGACTGGATCTACGTTGCCGTCACCGTCCTCATCCGCGCCATCGTGGGCAACGAAATAGGTCGCCATGACCAAGGGCATTACGAGCGCGCCCGCCGGATAGCTATTCTGAACCTCAGTGAAGTAATTCAACGTCCGCAGGGTGCCATCCGTAGTGACTACGCCCACCCTGAAAACATCGGCGTTCGAGCAATCGGTCACCAGGACAAGGTCTTCACCGGCCGCGGTCAAAGTGTTGGCGATGGTTAGGGTCCGTGGGTTTCCACCAGTTGCAATAGGGGGGTCCAGGGTGTCGAAATTAGCATCGGTCACGACGAGGGTGCCATTGGTGCCAGCGACAGAAGCTTGCGCTAAATCGATGGCGGTTTCAGAGCCGCGCCACACACTCAGCGCATCACTGATTTGGCAGGTGGCATCCGCCACTATGGTGGCGCCAGCCAGAGCCTCACACCTCGTGAGAGTCTGCCTCAGGTGATCCGTCAGAGCGGTTCCCCCCCACCAGCTTGGTCCCGCCGGAACGGTTAGGCCATTATCAAAACCAAACAGCGCGTTGGCGAGGTTGAGGTTGGCCGCTGGTATAGCGGCCGGTGTGGTGTCGATGGTCACTTGCTGGCGGCTGCTGCAGCCAATGTAGCCGGCCATGCGGATATCGCGCGCCATCGATTGGATCGCGAAACGCCCGTTATCCTGAACCCTCGCCAATGCCTTGCTGAAACGGAAACTTTGCTTGTTCGCGCTGAACATCGCCAAGGACGAGCCGAGAATAAGTACACCCAGGGTCATCGCGACCATGAGTTCGATCAAGGTCACGCCGCGTTGCGTTCCAATCGAGACGCGCATGAGTCTTCCCGTGCTCAGATTTCGCTTGTAAAGCTGAACTGCTGCATATTCGCATTGGTATCCGCGCGACTGTCGTCCCACTGTATGGTGACTGTGCAAATACCCGCATTGTCGCAGGCGATGATCGCATCTCCGTTGGGCAGCAACGTGAGGTACACAGTGAACCAGTCGAAAAGATCGTCATCGGCCACTGGGGGGCCGCCGGGCGTCATAGAGCCGGCCGGGTTGCCCGTGAGCGCAATGTTGTAGCCGCCGGCGAGTGCTTCGGTGCGAGCACTGCGCATGCGATCCATCATGTCATACGCGAGCAGGACGGCCTGTGATCGAAAATGCGCACTCGATCCGCCGCGTAGGCTCGTGGTGTGCAGGGCCGACAAGCCGAGGATCCCGACGGCGAGTATGAACAACGCGACCATGGTTTCAATCATCGAAAACCCGGTCTGCTTTTTTTGAGGTGGTCTCATCGGTCGCTACGATCCGCCGGGGCAGTCCCTACGTAGAAGGTCGACAGTACCCGCCAGGGCAACGTTCAGCACCCGCTGGCGGTTGTTGGTGTCATTACAGTGGGCCGGAACTATGGTGAAACTCGCGAGTGCTGCGACTCCTCCAAGCGGGGTGAATTCGATGCTAGCGGGTGAGTCGGTAAACTGTAATGAATCGACCGCCTCGAAGATGCGTAGCACGGTGTCGCCGGGATCGGTAAAGTTACGGTTGCCGTTCAAGTCTATGCCGACGATCCATCCGCTGACCCAGCCGCTAATACATGGATCAACACATGCGCCCGTAGCGGCGACCGGGTCCTGCGGGGCAATCCTGACCTCAATGCCACGTCCGACGGCTTCGCTCCGCGCAAGATGGATTGCGGCAACAAGGTTGTTGACCTCCGTCACCGTACGGTTACTCCGAACTAGGCTGACGAAGTTTGGAACGCCGACGCCAAGTACGATTGCCGCAACCGCGATCGTGATCAGTAATTCGATGAGGGAGAAACCTGATTGTCGCTGATTGTTCGTGGCGATTCCCTCGGTTAATCGTTTGCGGATGCGCGGTCGGTCTCCTGTGGGGGGCTCCATGTATGCCGGCAACCGTTTCACGATCATGAAACGGGGATGAGCCGTAGTCAAATCCAGTGTACAGCGTGCAATCAGTCGGCGGCCTGGTCAGCTTGTGACTCCTCTTCTCCGCTAATGAATTGCACATCCTTAATCACCTTGGCGAGGTCAGCGAAGTCGCGTAGTTTTCGCCAGTTCTTCTCCGCACACTGGCCCGGCTAGCGCGTGTCACCCAGCCTTTCGCCGGTGCCGTGCGATGCTGGATCGTGGCGAACATCGATTCGATCGGATTGGTTGTCCGTAAATGCCGCCAATGCGTGGCCGGGTAAGCATAGAATGTCATCGACGCTTCGCGGTCTTTGACCAGGGACCTCGCCGCCTTCAGATATTTGGCCTCGCAGGTCTCGATGAACTGGTCGAACGCCCGCTCGGCATCCGCGCGCCCTGGCAGCTCATGGCGCCATCGCCGACCGCCAACTCCAGCGCGTTCAAGCCCCGTGCTCGCAAATCCAACAACACCTCCCGTCAACTCTGCGTCGATTCCCGCTCGCCCTCCTCGATCGCCGGAAAATGCTTCTCGCCGCGGGTATTGACGTCCACCACCAGTGCCGATTGCATCTCACCGGTCGAGACCCCCTTCAGAGACAGCCACGGCACAACCGCTGCCGGACGACCGACTATAGTGATCCTATGGTGACATTAAAGCCGACCCGTTTCGAAGCGGCCGATTTAGAGCGGACCGCAGAGAATTTGCTTGTGGTCGTGGGGGAAGTCGCACGCGAATTGCATGCGGGCAACGCTGCACTGCCGGGCGTGCGGCTCGACAGCTCGCTCGCCGACGATTTTGCGCTCGACAGCCTGGCGCGGATCGAACTGGGTGCGCGTATCGAACGGACCTTCAACGTTACGCTGTCCGAGGCGGCGCTGTTCGAAGCCGACACCCCGCGCGACTTGTTGCGGGCCGTGTTGCGCACGGCGGGCAGCGCGCCGTTGAAAGCGTCGGCCGTCATCGCGGATGTGCGTAGCGGGCAGGCGCAGGCTGCACCCGAAAACGTCGAGACATTGGGGGAACTGCTGGCGTGGCACGTCGGCGAGCACGGGGATCGGCCGCACATTCAGTTCTATGACGATTACACTGATGGCGAGATCCTGACTTACCGTGAACTGTGGGACGGCGCGACCGCCGTCGCTGCGGGGCTGCAGGGTCGCGGCCTGGAACCGGGGCAGACTGTTGCATTGATGTTGCCGACCAGCCGCGACTATTTCTTCGCGTTCTATGGCGTCGTGCTTGCCGGCGGCGTTCCGGTCCCGATTTACCCGCCCGTGCGCCGCGCGCAGCTCGAAGATCACCTGCGTCGCCAGAGCCGTATTCTCGTCAATTGCCGCGCGTCGATGCTGGTCGCGACCAACGACGCGATCCAGGTCGCGCGCCTATTGACCGCTGCAGTCGACACCCTGGGTCATGTCGTGACCGTAAAGCAGCTTGCTGACCACCGCGACACCTTCGAATGGGTGCGGCGCACGGCGGATGATACGGCGTTCCTGCAGTACACCTCGGGCAGCACGGGTGATCCCAAGGGCGTCGTTCTGTCCCACGCCAATCTCCTCGCCAACATGCGCGCGGACGGGCATGCCGTGGGGGTGAATCCGAACGATGTTTTCGTCAGCTGGTTGCCGCTGTATCACGATATGGGTCTCATCGGTGCGTGGTTCGGCAGCCTCTATCACGCCGTCCACCTCGTGATCATGCCACCGCTGAGCTTTCTCGCGAAACCCCAGCGGTGGCTGTGGGCGCTGCATCGTTATCGTGGAACGCTCTCGGCCGCGCCGAATTTCGCGTTTGAATTATGTCTCAAGCGTGTCAGGGACGAAGACATCGAAGGGATCGATCTGAGTCACTGGCGCGTCGCCGCCAACGGCGCGGAAGCAATCAGTGTGCATACGCTCGAAGCCTTCTGCGAACGGTTCGCACTCTTCGGATTCCGTCGGGAATCCATGTGTCCGGTCTACGGGCTTGCTGAATGTGCGGTCGGTCTCACCTTCACGCCGCTCGGGCGGGGTCCGCTGATCGACACCGTCGATCGGGACGTGCTGGCGCGCACAGGACGTGCCGTGCCGGTCGCGGCCGCCCAATCGGGTACGGACGTGCTTCGCGTCGTCGCCTGCGGGCAGCCGGTCCCCCGGCACGAAATCCGCGTGGTCGACCCAGCCGGCCGTGAGCTGCCGGAACGGGTCGAGGGCCGCCTGCAGTTTCGGGGACCGTCGGCGACTTCAGGTTACTACCAGCGTCCGCAGGCGACGACACAACTGTTTGATGACGACTGGCTCGAAACCGGTGACCGTGCCTACATCGCCGCCGGCGATCTCTATCTCACCGGACGCAGCAAGGACATCATCATTCGCGCGGGACGAAACATTTATCCCGCGGAACTGGAAGACGCGATCGGCGATCTGGACGGTATACGTAAAGGCCACGTCGCCGTATTTGGCTCGATGGATCGCACTTCGGGCACCGAGCGGATCGTGGTGCTCGCAGAGACGCGCAAGAAAAGTGATGCGGCGAAAACCGAACTGCGTACCGCCATCAACGCAAGAGCCGCCGATCTCATGGGCACACCCCCCGACGAGGTGGTCCTCGCGCCGCCGAATGCCGTCCTGCGTACCTCGAGTGGCAAGATTCGCCGTACAGCCACACGGTCGCTTTACGAACGGGGGCGCATCGGCAAACCGGCGGGTGCGGTATGGGTGCAGGTGTTCCGGTTGGTGTCGGCGGGCATCCTGCCCCAGCTTCGGCGCGCCGCACGGGCGGCGCGCGCATGGGCTTACGCCGGCTGGGCATGGTTCGCGTTTGGACTCCTGGCACTTCCGGCCTGGATCATCACCTGGCTGCCGCTGCCGCGGGCGGCGATCTGGCGTTGCGAACGAAACCTCGCGCGTGCGGCCGGCATGGTGACCGGCACGCGCGTGGAGTTCAGCGGGTTCGAACATCTGCCGCCGGCGGGCGAGCCCTGTGTCATCGTGTCGAATCATCAGAGCTATCTCGACGGTATCGTGTTATTGGCCCTGCTTCCCCGTCCGCCGAATTTCTTGATCAAGAGTGAACTCAAACGTTCTCCTGCACTGGGCAGACCGCTCGCGCGCCTGGGCGCGCTTTTCGTCGAACGATTCGACGCCGCGGCCGGTATCGGCGGCATGCGTGAAGCCGCAAACTCACTCGAAGTCGGGGCGGCGTTGACGGTTTTTGTCGAAGGCACGTTCAAACGCATGCCCGGGTTGCTGCCTTTTCACATGGGCGCGTTTACCGTCGCCGCGGAGGGCGGCGTCGCGGTTGTGCCCGTGGCTATTCGCGGGACCCGCTCGATCCTGCGGGCCCGTTCCTGGTTTCTGCGGCGCGGTTGTATCGCCGTTGCCGTCGGCGCACCCATCGTCCCCCCGTCCGGGGGACCTACCTGGTCACGCTCCCTCACGCTGCGCGACGCCGCGCGTGCCTACATCCTCGAACACTGCGGCGAACCGGACCTGGCGCACGAGTCGAATGTGGTCGATGATCGATGACGATCTAGCGCAATGCTTTCCGAGCCACAGAGGGCACAGAGTTCACCGACCAGCGTGGACGAAAAAAGGCGAACATATCGGTATTATGAACAACTGAAATACCCATAATTACTCCGTGTTCTCTATGGTTAATCGGTAATTCTGGGGACAGCACACTAGAGAAAACCTTACATGGCGAGTTTCGAAGACGGGCTATCGGCAACCGGTCGGATGATCGATCCGCCGCCCGGATCCGTCATCATCAAGGCGCCGATGCGTGCGAGCGTCATCAGCATCGAAGTGACGACCGGCACTTCCGTGAGGCCGGGTCAAACGGTGGTCGTACTCGAAGCGATGAAAATGCATCACGTCGTCGAATCGCAAACCAGCGGGATAGTCACCGACATCACGATCGCGGTTGATGACGTTGTGGATGAGGACGATGCACTGTTGATCGTGGCGTTGAGCGATGAGGCGGCCGAGCAGCACGACGAAGCGATCGACGTAGACCTCGATGCGCCAAGGGCCGATCTTGACGACGTAAATGCGTGCCACGCCCGCGGCCAGGATGCGGCACGCCCGCAAGCCGTTGCCAAACGGCGCAAGATTTCGAGCAGGACGGCGCGCGAAAATGTCGAAGATCTTTGCGATCCGGACAGTTTCATTGAATACGGGGCGCTCGCCATTGCGGCACAGCGCCGCCGCCGGTCGCTCGACGATTTGATGGACAACACGCCAGCAGACGGAATGATAGCCGGGTTCGGCACAGTCAACGCAGCCCAATTCGGGGAAGAGGCGTCGCGCTGCATGGTTTTCGCCTATGACTACACCGTGCTCGCTGGAACACAGGGCCACACGAACCACAAGAAAAAAGACCGCTTGTTCGAACTCGCGGAGGAATGGAAAACCCCGATCGTATTCTTTACCGAGGGCGGCGGCGGGCGGCCGGGCGACGTTGATACTGATGATTTGATCATGAGTTGGCTCGACATCAAGACGTTTACGACCTGGCCGCGCCTGAGCGGCCATGCACCGCGCATTGCGATCAATTCCGGGCGCTGTTTCGCCGGCAACGCGGTCATCTTCGGTTGTGCGGACATCACCATTGCGACGCAGAACTCCAATATAGGACTTGCCGGACCCGCCATGATCGAGGGCGGCGGCTTGGGCAAATTTGCCCCGGAGGACATCGGTCCGATCGACGTCCAGGTGAAGAATGGCGTGGTCGACATCGCCTGTGCGGACGAACGAGAGGCCACGGCGATCGCCCGGCAAACGCTCTCCTATTTTCAAGGCGCGACGCAACAATGGTCTGCTGCGGACCAGCGGCTGCTGCGGCATGCAATTCCGGAAGACCGTCTGCGTGTCTATGACATACGGGCATTGATAGATGACCTGGCCGATACGGGGTCCGTCGTCGAGTTGCGCCGTGATTATGGCGTCGGTCTGTTGACCGTGTTGATACGTATCGAGGGGTGCCCGTTCGGATTGATCGCCAACGATCCTCGGCACCTCGGCGGTGCGATCGACGGTGACGGCGGCGAGAAAGGCGCCCGCTTTCTGCAATTATGTGATGTTTACGGACTGCCCGTCGTTTCCTTGTGCGACACGCCTGGCTTCATGGTGGGGCCCGATAGTGAAAAGACGGCGGCGGTGCGGCGCGGATCACGCCTCATCATTGCAAGTGCGAACCTAAGCGTGCCCTTGTTCACCGTGATCGTGCGCAAGGGCTACGGGCTCGGCGCCCAGGCGATGGCGGGCGGCAGCTTCCATCAACCGTTCTTTACCATCGCCTGGCCGACGGCGGAAATGGGGCCGATGGGCCTTGAAGGCGCAGTGCATCTCGGCTTTCGCAAGGAGCTCGAAGCCGCGCCAGACGAACAGTCCCGACGCCAGCTCTTCGAAGAACTGGTCGCGCGCATGTACGAGAAGGGTAAGGCGGTGTCCGTCGCATCGAATTTTGAGATCGATGCGGTCATCGACCCGATGGAAACCCGCTCGTGGCTCCTGCGCGGCCTCCGCTCCGCAGGGCCGCGCCGCGGACCTCGGCGTCATTACGTCGATGTCTGGTAACGTGTCTCCGACCCCGGCGCACCCAAAACCGGATGGGAAGCCCGGTGCGTAAGGTAGATGAATGGATTTTGCAGGCGCAAGCTGCCGATCGAATTCATCGCGGCTTTAAGTCTCGAATGCCGCTCTCCCAACCACCTCGCTACGATTCCCTAAGTCCGACAGGCTGCTAGGGCCATCCCATCTCCGCTGCGTGAATCGGTTAAACTGGGCGCGGGGAGGCGCCGACCATGGCCAAGCAAATTCACCTCAATGCCTTTAGCCAGTGCTCCATCTGCCATCATTCGAAAGGGCAGTGGAAACATCCCATCGACCGCTCCTCGCACGGCTACAAGGATCTCAATTACTGGGTCGATTTAGCCCGTTATCTCGAGCGCGGCTGTTTCGACGCATTGTTTCTGGCCGACGTCCACGGCACCTACAACACCTACAAGGGCTCGCGCGCGGCGGCCGTACGTCATACCGTGCAGTTTCCGAGTAATGATCCGACTCTGGTCATCTCGGCGATGGCCTACGCCACGCGCTACATTGGGTTTGCATGTACCTACAGCACGTCCTATTTCGCGCCCTACCAGGCGGCAAAGGTGTTTTCCACCCTCGATCACCTGACTAAGGGCCGCGTTGCCTGGAACGTCGTCACCTCCTACCTGCCCGATGCCAACGCGAATTTCGGCATCGGCGAGCAGATGGATCACGACCAGCGCTATGAGCGCGCCGAGGAATACATGGAAGTGGTCTACAAACTGTGGGAGCACTCCTGGGAGGAAGACGCGGCGGCGCGCGACGTAGTCAAGGACGTGCACAACGATCCGGACAAGGTGCACGAGATCAACCACGTCGGTCGTTGGTTCGATGTGCCGGGACCCCACATGTGCGAACCCTCGATTCAACGCACGCCGGTGCTATTCCAGGCCGGCCAGTCCGGCCGGGGGGTCAAATTCGCAGCCCGCCACGCCGAAGGCGTCTTCGGGATCTGGCCGACGATCGAATCCTGCCGCGACGGCATCAAGCAGGTACGGAACGCGGCCCGCGCCGAGAACCGCGCACCCGATCAGGTGCGCGCGTTTCCGGGGATGACTGTGATCGTCGCCCCGACCGATGCAGAAGCTCAAATGAAACTCGAGACCTGTAAACGCTATATCAGTCCCGAGGGCGCGCTGGCGCTTTTCAGCGGGTGGGTAGGCGTCGACATGGCGCAGTTCGAACCGGGGCAGCGCCTCGACGAAGTCAGGACCGACGCCATCCAGGGCCTGATGAACTATTTCACCGTGGTCGATCCGGAACGTGACTGGACGGTCGGCGAAATCGGCGAGTTTCTCTCGATCGGTAGTGTGATGCCGAAGATCATCGGCTCGCCCGCGACGGTCGCCGACGAGATCGAGCGCTGGGTCGAAGAAACCGATTGTGACGGCATCAACCTCGTACCGGTCAACCAACCGAGCGGATTTTTCGACTTCGTCGACCTGGTCGTGCCGGAACTCCAGCGCCGCGGGCGCGTACGCACCCATTACGAAACAGAGACGCTACGGGAACACTACTTCGGCGTCGGCCACAAGCGTCTGCCGCCGAATCACGTCGCCTACCGCGCGTTGCCGGAATGGAAGGCCGGCAAGAAGTCTGCGTCCGGAAGCACACGCAAAAAATCTCCGAAAAAAAAGCGGCAGACAGCGCCGGCAAAATAGCGCGAGCGCTTCACACTCCTGCGAAATGAGGCGACGATCGGCCGGTAAGTCACGGCCACAATTGGTAAATTTCGTAATTTCGATTGACACTTCTGTGGGTTTCGCCTGCCGATCAACAAGATCAATCGGTCCTTTGTGCGCGACATTCCGGACGATTCCGATGACATGGCGATCACCCGCGCCGTGATCGCGCTGGGTGACAGCCTGCGTCTCGAGGTGATCGCAGAAGGCGTCGAGACGGAAGCACAGCGCGCATTCCTGATCGGCGAAGGCTGCGTCATGGGGCAGGGCTATCTATTCGCCAAACCCCTTCCGCCGGAAGCTTTCGTTTCCTGGGCATTTCGGCAGCTTGCGGGCAAATCAGAATCCAGCTTCATATTCAAAGCGACAACCGTTTGAACAGTCGCTCGGGGATGGTCCTGACCACCAACATGATGAGGCGCCAAAAGCAGGGCAGGTAAACTACGTCTCGACGCCGCTCTATCGCTTTTACAATACCGGCAGCGATCGTCTCGGGCGCGGCCCACAGGGGGCCTTTTTCGAATGCCGCGGTCATGGGCGTATCGACGAAGCCGGGCTTAATTGTGATTACATTAATGCCCTTGCCGGCGAGCCGATTGCGGAGGCCTTGCAGGAAGGTATGGAGCGCCGCCTTCGAGGCGCCGTAGACATAGTTGCTCTTGCGGCCGCGATCTCCCGCCACTGAACCGATCACGGCCAGGGTGCCAGATCCCTGCGCTTCGAGCCGATTGGCTATCAGGGTCAGTAGCGACAGGGTGCCGAGGGCATTGACCTCGAACGCGTCCCGCATCCGCTCCGGATCCTTTTCGCAGGCCGCCTGATCAGGCAGGATTCCGTGGGCCACGAGAATGACATCGATCCCGCCCATGGTTTCGGCGGCGCTCTCCAGCAGCGATCTGTGCTGTTCGTGTTCGAGAATATCGAACGCGGCGGTTATCACCTTCTGCGCGCCGCGAATTGCGAGGTCGTTTGACATCACCGCCAGCCGCTCTTCGTTGCGTGCCATGAGGTAAACGGTATCGCCGCGGCTCGCGTAGAGCCGCGCGGTTGCTTCCGCAATAGCGGAGGTCGCGCCGATGATTAGGATCTTCTGCACCTTAGTGTTCTTCGTGGTTTTATTTTTTTTCTATGTAGTTTGTCTGCGTGCCAATTCAACGTCTAAGACGATACGTATGGGTGCACACTAGAGACCCAAACGTTGCGCCTGCAGTGAACTGAAGCGACCCAGCGCGCCGTGTCGTTCGCGTACGGCTTGAAAAGCTTCCCAGGCCGGGTAGCTGCGCTTGAAGGTCGATTCGCTCATGCAGGCGTCCTTGGCCAGATACATTCGTCCGCCGTGTGTGAGCACGATGTCGTCGAGTCGCCCCATCAACGCCAAGGCGGAGTCACTGCGCTTGAAATCCATTGTCAAGGTATAGCCTGCACGGGGAAAGGAAAGATAATTCTCATTGCCCTCACCAAGGGCCTTTAATACTGCCAGCGGCGATCCAAGACGGCTGGCGGCGAGGCAAGAGAGCAGCGCCTCAATGGCTTCCCCAGCCGACGCGCGCGGGACCACGGATTGGTGCTGCAGAAGACCCGCCCGGCCGTACAGCCGATTCCAGTCGCGGAGGCGATCGAGCGGGTAGAAATACGGCTCGTAATGGGTCCGACGCGTGGTCGTGCGAGTACGAATGCGCTCATAGTAGAGCGAGTTGAAAAGTCGCATTACGAGTCTGTTCAAACACATCGAGGGCAGGTCGAAGGGCACACGTGCGTGTTGCTTGCGGTGTATCTTGAAGTCATCGTTTTGAGCGTGTTCGCCGATCATAACGAGCGCGCGGCCGCGCGCCGTGCCGCGCTTGTTCGCGTCGAGCCACGCGACGACATAGGTCGCTTGATCATTTTCGTCGAGACAGGCGAGGGTATCGCAGAGGTCGTTCGTCTTCACGATACGCTCGTCAACAAAGCCACTTTGGATGCGTCTGAGTTTCAGATCGGCGTCGACGATGATGCCGCACAGGCCCATGCCACCTGCTGTTGCATGGAATAGCTCGGCATTTTCTTCGTCTGAGCAGGTGACGAGTTCACCATTCGGTATCATCACACGAAAGCTTTCGACGAAGTCCACAAAAGAACCGTCGCGGTGATGATTTTTACCGTGCACGTCGCTGGCGATGGCGCCACCGACACTGACGAAACCGGTGCCCGGAGTGACGGGCAGGAACCAGCCGCGCGGCACGATGACTTCCAAAATAGCAGCAAGGGTTGCGCCCGCATCACAGCGTACAGTGCCGCGATCCGAATCGAAGCCCAGGAAATGATCGTGCTGCCTCAAGTCGATTACGTGCGGCGCCAGGCTTGAATCACCGTAGCTGCGCCCCATGCCGCGCGCGATGCACAGACCATTTGCCTGCCGCAAGGTGCGCGCGAGATCGTCCTCTGTCTTGATCGCGGTAACCCGCACTTCGCTTGACGGATAACGTCCCCAACCGGCTAGTTGCATCGCTTTTTTTCGGTCGGCCCCGACTGATTTCTTCACCAGCTATAATAGCGCCCGCCGGTAGGATATGTCCCTTCGAGCTCAAGCATTTATGTCGGTGGCCGAACTCAATACTGCATCGCGCGCTTCAGGGTTCGTCGCGCTACTGAGGCCTCGCGAGTGGGTCAAGAACGCGTTCGTACTCGCGCCGCTTGTTTTCGCCGGAGCGTTCTCCGACCCTGCTTCGATCATGCGCGCCGTTGCGGCGTTCCTATTGTTTTGCATCGCCTCTTCGTCCGTTTACGTATTGAACGATATTCACGACGTCGACGAAGACCGCATGCACCCTGTCAAAGCGCGCAAGCGTCCGCTGGCGGCCGGCATCATCGGAACGCGCGATGCAATGTGGGTACTCGTCGTTTTGTACGGCATTATTCTCGGCGCCTACGTGTTGATGCCGGCGTTCATGCAGGTGGTGCTCTGCTATATTGGGCTCAACATCGCCCATACCTGGTTTCTGCAGAAGCAACCCGTCGTCGATATCTTTTCGATATCCATCGGATTCGTCATGCGAGTGTACGCGGGCGCGCAGGCGATCGCGGTACCCGTTTCGTCGTGGATGTTCGTCACAAGCTTGTGCCTCGCGCTTTACCTCGCGACGACCAAACGCCGCCAGGAGCTGAATCTGAATGAGGCCACGGGACGAGATGTCTTGAAGCAATACACAATGCCCCTGCTGGATCGCTACGCGCAGACAGCGGCGACCGGTGCGCTTGTTTTCTACAGCTTGTTCGTGATGTCAACGCGCTCGGAACTCGTGTTCACGATTCCTATCGTGCTCTTTGGCCTGTTTCGTTACGCCTGGCTGGTCGAAGTTCGCAAGGTTGGGGAATCGCCGAGCGACGCACTCCTCGGTGACTGGCAGTTAATGGTAACGATCGCGGTGTGGCTGGCAACGTGCATCTGGGCGATCAGCGTGGGTTGACGCGACCGGCCGCAACGAGAAATCGAAGGAGAAATCGGTCAGAGAAAACTAATGGCAATTCACCGACCCATGTCGAAATACATTGCCACTAGTTTGTTCTAACTTCATTTATCGTTTTTCTCTTTTATCGATGCCCTATTACGGCGAAACCCTGGTGTTCTTGGCGGGCGGCGCCTGCCTAGCGGTGCTGTATACCCCGTCTGTGCGTTCCGCACCTCTGCTGCGCGGATTGAAGGCCGGCGCTGCGGTTACCGTGGCGGTCATGGCGGTCGTCTACTTCAATTCTTGGCTCACGCAGAAACCCGAACGCTGGCTACATCTGCACGATTTCTATCATTACTACGTCGGCGCCAAGTACTATCGGGAAGTCGGGCACATGCGGCTTTATCTCTGCACCCATGCCGCGTTGGACGAACTCGAACGCGAGGGCCACGACGTGCCGTTGGTCACCTTCTCGCGATCGCTCGACCGGCCGTCAGAGGTCAACGACGGTCCAGCGCTTGATGCGAAAGCCGCGCAATGCCGGGATTCGTTTGACGCGGCGCGCTGGGCACGGTTCAAGGGCGACCTCGCTGTGCTACTGGCGCATGACGCGAGGGACCAAACCTGGCGCCCCATGTTGAACGATCTCGGCAATAATTCGCCGCCCGGATGGAACGTCGCCGCGTCGTTTGTTGCCAACCGGGTGCCGCTTAACGCAGACGCGCTCATCTGGCTGCCCCTGATTGACCAGATCTTGCTGGTCGTCGTGTTGCCCTTGGTGCTCTATCGCGCCTTTGGGTTCGTACCCACGCTTGCCTATCTCCTGTTTTACTTCGCCAATCCGCTCGCCAATCTTGGCTGGACCGGCGGTAGTTACTTTCGCGCCGACTGGTACGCCGCGCTCGCTGGCAGTGTGATCGCGCTGGCCGTCAAGCGGTTCGCGCTGGCTGGTTTCCTGCTCGCAATTGCCGTGGTGTGCCGCGGGTTCCCGGTGGTATTCGCACTCGGCGCGGTGCTGGTGCTGGCGCTCGGAAAACCCGAACTGCGCAGCGGCTTGTTGCGACTATGTACGGCCGGCGCGGTGGGCGGAATAGCCTTTGGGGCGCTTTCGTTGATCATGTTCGGGCCCGCGGTTTGGTATGAGTTCGTCGAGGTACTGCAACTGCGAATCAACCCCTACGGCAACAATTCGATCGGCCTGCTCAAAGTCGCGAGTTTCTGGAATGTGTTGGTATGGCCATCGTTCGGGGGCGCCGGTGACGCTCTGAATGCGATGACCGCGTGGCTTGCGGCTGTCCGATACGACGCGGCGTCGTTCGGTCCGTTGCGGGAGTTTCTGGGGCTCGCACTGCTCGTGTCGGCCGTGCTGGCCGTACGCGGACGCGATGCCATGGCGGCGACGGTGGTGCTTGGCTCGGTCGCGGTTTTCACCGTGTTCTCGCCTTTCATTTACTACTATGTATTTCTCGCGCTGCTGCCACTCGCAGCTTGGCGCATTGAGCGCGAAACTCGGGCTTCCCTCATGGCCGTCCTCGTGCTCGGGATGGCGTCGCTCCGCGTCGTGTCCATTCCCTTTCAGCGCGAACTCGGATACGAACCCGGCTATTTTACCATCTCGTTCCAGACCAGCCGCGTAATGCTCGCGATCCTGGCGTGTTCGGTGGTGGTGCTGGCCTGGTTTGCTTTG
Source organism: Pseudomonadota bacterium (assembly GCA_036339995.1). GTDB lineage: Bacteria > Pseudomonadota > Gammaproteobacteria > JAYYZW01. The sequence goes on along the minus strand of JAYYZW010000036.1, from coordinate 5,865 downwards.
AAAAGGGCCGCGAACCCTGCGACCGCCCGCTGGAACGGCGTCGCGCTCGTACTGGCGCTCGCGGTTATGGTTGGCGCTGGTGTGGCGTACCGCCCAGCGCCTCACGATCAAACAAACTTTCACGCCCTGGACGGGTTCGGGCGCTTGAGTACGAGCGGCGGCGTTCACGTCGTACGTCGCCCGGCGACCGCGTCCTGGCCGGGCAGCCGTTATCTCGAAATCGAATTCAACGCGCCCGCACAGTGGCTACGGGCGCCGCTGATCGGTATCGCACCAGGCAGCTACCACGTGGATGTCGCCAGCACGGGCGCGGACTTTTACGGAGATTTTTCCGTGATCCTCGACGACAAACGACATTCGATCGAGCACGGATCGGTTCGGGCGGGTACCGTAAGCCCGCGGTTGACGTCAATCGGCGAGGTCAGGTTCGGCGTCGACAGCTTCATTCAGTTCGAATCCTTGGCATCATCGCCTGCAAATGTGCCGCAGCGGATTGGTGTGAGCGGCGTTTTTCTCCATCCTTTGAGTAATGTCCATCCATAAATATCAATATTTCTCTCGTAATGGCGCAAAGAGGCCCGAATAAATTTGAGATGGGTTCTAATAACAATCACGTTTCACTTTGCGATCTTTACGCCTTGGCGAGAGTTATTCTTCCCGACTGGACACCCATTAGAAAAGGTACTCCTTGATGAAATATTGTCCCTATTGCGGTTCACCCCTCATGCGCCTGCCCGTGTCGGGCCGTGAACGCCTGGCCTGTCCGGACGGACAATGCGGATTCGTACATTGGGATAATCCAGTCCCCGTTGTCGCAGCGATCGTTGAACACGACGACCATGTGGTGTTGGTTAGAAACGTCGGATGGCCGCAGCACTGGTATGGGCTCGTCACGGGATTTCTCGAGTCCGGGGAAATGCCGGAAGAAGGGATTGCCAGGGAGATCGAAGAGGAGATCGGTTTGCAGGCGGAGATGCAATCGTACATCGGCATGTACGAGTTCTATCGCCGCAATCAACTCATCATTGCCTACCACTTAACCGTCGAATCGAAGGAAGTTACGCTTTGCACCGAGGAGATCGCCGACCACAAGTGGGTGCACGTCGAAGAGGTCAAGCCATGGACGGCCGGTACGGGGAAGGCGTTACAGGACTGGCTCAAACAACGCGGTATTGAACGCGAGATGGTCGACTTTGATCGAGCGAACTAGCGCGCAGACAAGCAATTAAAAATGAAAGAAGAAAGGCTATTCACGAACTTCGGGAACCGGATCGTAGCCGTTTGTTCCCCATGGATGACAGCGCAGGATGCGGCCGATGCTCAAGACGGCACCACGCCAGAGGCCGTGCCGTTCGAGCGCCTCCAGCGCGAATTCGGAACAGGTGGGGAGGTGCCGGCAGCGGGGGCCGAGCACGGGTGAGATAAACCACCGATAACACTTGATCAACCAGCAGACCGGGTAGTGCAAACCTCGCATCGCAGGTGCCGGTCTCAGACGCCGGCCGGGCTATCGAGCTTTTCATAGCCCGATTTCGCGAAGCGTTGACCGCAGTAATAGCAATCGACGTAAATGCGGCCGTCGAACGGCAGGTAGACCAAGGGATGGCCGAGGGCAACCGCGCCGCCGTCACAGCCGACGTCTGATGTGTCATCGTCGACGATCTTGATTTCCCGAGCTTTCGTACTCACCCAATGCGTGCCTACGGTCTCACTAATTGACGCTGTTCTCCTCTACATATTCTATAGTATTCATAAGGCAAGCATAGCGTTTCGCCACCGCGCGCACCGACGGCGCAGCGTCTATTTCGCAGAAAACGATGAACGGTAAAGGGGAACGCCCATGGCTAAAGTCTCGATGAAATCTGAAATAAACATGGACCCGGATGAATTATGGAAACTCATCGGGCAATTCAACACGTTGCCCGACTGGCATCCGGCCGTGAGCAGCAGCAAACTCGAGGACGATGGCCGAGTTCGCCAGTTTTCCCTGTTCGGCGGCGGCGAGATCGTCGAACGCCTCGAACAGATCGAGGAGGGTGATCGTCTCTACCGCTATAGCATTGTCAGCAGTCCGTTACCGGTGGCAAACTACACTACTACCCTGCGCGTCAAAGACGATGGCTCCGGAAAATCCGTGCTCGAATGGTCGAGCGAGTTCGACCCGAGCGGCGCTTCGGAAATTGACGCGTCGTCGGCGATCCTGGATGTCTACCAGGCCGGGATGGACAATCTGAGGAAGATGTACGGCGGCGGTTAACGCCTATCCGCCAGCGGCTGCCAGGCTTGCAGATGTTTCGCGATCGCTTCACCCGTCCAGATCTGAGGCTTCGAAGCTTCCTTGCCTTCATCACGCTCGCGTTTAGAGATAATCGTGCGCGCCACTTCGAAGGCTTCGACAAAATCCCGCGTCTCGACGAGCGCTTGTTCGAAATAAGCCCGCCCGAAATACGTCCAATCATTTTCGTGGCTGCAGCCGAACGAGGCCCGATCCCGGGCCGCGGCGGTTATCACGAGGGTGTCGGATGTCTTCAGTTCATCGATAAAGGCGCCTGAATAGCACGCTGAGACCACTACCACTCGCCAGCGGATCCCGGCCGCGTCCAGCGCGCCGCGAATATCGCTGGCATAAATGTCGTTCAGCCCGAGGTCTCCGAAGCCGACCGCGACCGACCCATCTTCGTTACCGTGCGAGGTAACGAACAGAAACAGAATGTCTTGATCGACATTCATTATCCCGCTCAAGCGTGTGGTCGCGCGTTTGAGATTGTGCAGGTTGGCCAGGGGCGTGTCCCACACGGTCGCCGGGTTGTTGACCAGGGAAACCGCGCGACCTACGAGGCCTAAAGGCCCCTCGAAGAGGTTTCTAACCTGTTTTACCTCGCGCATGAACACGTCCTGTGACGCGTAAGCCCCGACGCCCATGAAATAGACGTCGGCGTGCGCGGGTATTTCCGGTGCAAGCGCATCGAGTTCACGATCGAGCAGCGCGGCCTGCCGATAATAAACGGATTCAATATCGAGGCCGGGCGCCGACTCCGTCTGCTGATAGAACATCCGCGAGTCCGGCAAAAGATCGGTGATGACGAAGAGCGCGGCGCAATACAGCGCGAGTGCACCAATGGTCCGCGATGTGCCGACGGACGGCAAAAGGCGAAACGCTCGCCAGAATATGGCGAGGTGCCAAAGCAGCACGCAATAGGCGTATATCGTGAGATACGGCTCATTGAGATCAGCGGCGGCCTGGAGCGCGAACGTGACGACCCACACCGGCAGGCTCGCGTAGACGATGACCGTAACGAGGGTCACGAACGCGCCAGTCCCGACCGATCCCCAGGCGATTACGGCCAACGCCGCCAGCCATACTTGAAGTTTCGCCGAAATGCTGATGAAACCCCATATCCAGAAGAGTGATCCGGCGCCGGCCTCGATGCGGTGTACGAGCACGGTCGCGCACCAGTTCAAGGTCAGGGCGAACAGCAGGTGACCGAATGAGATGCGAAATTCGGACCTCGCGACCCGGCGACCGAACGACAGACGACAGCCAGAAACGACGTTGCCCAGCACGGCTCCGATCGCACGACCGGGTGGTGGTGCCTCACGGTGCATGTCGGCGCTATCGCAGCTCATCAATAACGGGGCCAGAGTCGATTAATGACAACACGATATGATCTAAGGCTGTGCGTTGTCATTAAATTGACTCGTACCCACTTTTCTCACACGAGTATTGACGGTTATTTTGTGAAATGATGCCGCCGAACGAAAGTGAAGCGAATCCCTTATGCTCAAAGCCAATAGAAAGTGCAGCCTGCGGGCGCGATTACATTATCTCGAACGCGAAGGGCGTGGACGATGAACGCCGATCTGGTGGTCCTGGGATCCGGGCCAGGCGGTTATACCGCAGCGTTTCGCGCAGCCGACCTCGGATTACATGTGGTCCTGGTCGAACGTTTTGCAAGGCTGGGCGGCGTGTGCCTGAACGTCGGTTGTATTCCCTCGAAGGCACTGCTGCATGCGGCCAAGGTGGTCAGCGACGCGCGCGACATGGCGCCCAAGGGAATCCGTTTCGCCGAACCCGAAATCGATCTTGATCTGCTGCGTGCTTGGAAGGACAAGATCGTCGGCCAGTTAACCAAGGGACTGGAAGGGCTCGCCAAGCAGCGCAAGGTCGAAGTGGTATGCGGCACCGGCCGTTTCACCTCCCCCAATCGCGTCGAAGTCGTGAGCAGTAGCGCTACGATCAACATCGAATTCAAGCAAGCGATCATCGCTGCGGGATCGGAGCCCGCGCAGCTGCCGGGAATCCCCTACGACGATCCACGCGTGATCGATTCAACCGGAGCGCTCGAACTCGCCGGCATTCCGGAGCGTCTGCTCGTTATCGGGGGCGGCATCATCGGTTTGGAAATGGCGACGGTTTTCATGGAGCTTGGATCGCAGGTCACCGTCGTGGAACTTATGGACGAACTCATGCTCGGCGCTGACCGGGATCTCGTCAAGCCGCTCGAAAGACGGCTCGCTAAGCGGCTTGAAGCGGTACACACCCGTACGCGCGTCATTGGCGTCACCGCGACCGATGAATCGTTGACGGCGTCGTTCGAGGGCGAGCGCGCGCCGGCGGAAACGTCTTACGACCAGATCCTCGTTGCGGTCGGCCGTCGGCCGAACGGCGATCGCATCGGCGCTGAGGAGGCGGGCGTTGCGCTCGACGAGGGCGGTTTCATTCTCGTCGACAAGACCATGCGGACGAACGTTCAGCACATCTTTGCGATCGGCGATATCGTCGGGGAGCCCATGCTTGCGCACAAGGCCACGCACGAAGCTAAGGTTGCGGCGGAGGTGGCGGCGGGGCACAAGGTAGCGTTCGACGCACGCGTCATTCCCTCGGTGGCCTATACCGATCCGGAAGTGGCCTGGGCCGGGCTCACCGAAACCGAGGCGCAAGCGCAGGGCATCGATGTCGGCAAGGGCGTCTTTCCGTGGGCCGCGAGCGGACGCTCGCTCTCACTCGGCCGTAATGACGGTTTGACCAAGCTCCTTTTCGATACCGACGACGGTCGCGTGATCGGCGCCGGTATCGTTGGGCCCAATGCGGGCGATCTCATCGCCGAAGTGGCGCTCGCGATCGAGATGGGTTGCGACGCGGAAGACATCGGTCTGACCGTACATCCTCATCCGACCCTGTCCGAGACGGTCGCGATGGCGGCCGAAGCCTACAGCGGCACGATCACGGATCTTTACCTCCCAAGGCGAACATGAAGCGGCGCCACAATTTGACAAGACGTATTACTGGTGCTTAATTACTGCAATGCAACATTTCAACTATATCCATGAATTACTTGAATAAAAATGGCCGATAAGACGCCACATCCTAGACCGCTTCCCTGCCCGCGCGGAGTCACCGAGGCCTTCGCCAACCTCAGCGCTCAATCGCGGGCCTTGATGCAGGAATTTTTTGATACGCATTCCGCCCACGATCTGAAATCGATGGATCCGCTCGGTATTCTGGCGGCATTCGCCTCGTTTGCTGAAGGTCTGGCTCGAGAAATCAGCCCGCGCCGGCTATACCAAAGCGCAGTACCAATTGGGCAAGCTCTTGTCGAAAGCCGCCGAGAATCCGGCAGACGAAAGAGCGGGGCGACGCTGGCTCGAGGCCGCGGCAAGTGCGGGGCATGCCGATGCACAGTACCGGCTGGCCCGTCGCTTCATCGTCATGGCCGAGCCCGCATCCCAACGCACCGCGTATCGCTGGTTCAAACGCGCAGCCGACGACGGCCATCTACCCGCGGCCTACAGCGTCGGAGTGTGTCATCTCAAGGGGAGGGGTGCGAACGAAGACCCCGTTCAGGCGTATCGGTGGTTCCGGCT
>JAYYZW010000035.1:0-4929 GCA_036339995.1 Pseudomonadota bacterium | reverse complement strand
AGATTGTGCATGCGTGCGGCGCTGCATTCGCCGCTGACGCCGATGCCGACCTGCGGCCGTTCGATACCGAAACGGATTTTCGGTGCAAGCGGGCCCAGTGCGCGCAATCGTGCTGTGGTCAATGCGCCTTGTTCACTTGAGACGGTTGACATGGCAGCAGGATCTATTGGTTCATTCGCTACGGGCCCATTTGCGGGCGAATCAAAAAACGCGGCGGTACGCCAAGCATACGTTGCAAATCAAGTGCAGACCGCGGGCTTGCGATCCAGCCACGGGCGCGCCGTTTCGATCTGGGCCGCGATCCGGATCAAAGTCGCCTCGCCACAGTCGCGACCGACGAACTGCACACCGATCGGCAGCCCATCGTCCGACCAGTTCATCGGCACCGAGATCGCGGGCGAGCCTGAGGCGTTGAAGGGTGCAGTGAAGCAGCAGTCGGGCCCCATGAGCGTGTCGTCGTAAGTTTCGACGTCGAGCGACATGTCGTAGTAGCCGTGCGTACGCGGCAGCATCGGCACGGTCGGCATGAGCCAGGCGTCATACGCCGCCATCTCACCGAGGAACGCGCGGCAAGTCTGGCGCATGGTTTCGATGTCGTTTGAATGATCGACGCCAGCAAGTCGGCGGCCCTTTTCGATCATCGTCCAATACAGCGGCGCCATGTCGGCCGCCGTCGCGTTTCGGCCCACGGCTTCGGCCATGCCGGCGAAAAACGCGGCGGTCTGCACAGCGATGATCGACGTGTAAGTTTTATAAAGCGACCAGTATTCGTAGGGCACCGGACGTGGCTCGACTGCGTGACCGAGATCTTCCAATAGCATTCCGGCGTCGAGTACAGCTTGCTTCACCTGCCCGTCGACAGGCGACCCGTGATCCGGCGTATCCGTGACCATTGCAATCCGAAGCTTGCCGGGATCCGTGCCGACTTCCGCGGCAAAGGGCCGCGCAGGTGCGGGCGCTTGATACGGTTCACCCGGAAGATGTCCGCTCGTGACGTCGAGCAACACGGCCGTATCGCGAACGGTGCGCGAGACGCATAAAAAGGTCGCGCCGCCGTACCAGAAATCGACTACGGCGGGCGCGAGCGTGATGCGCCCACGCGCGGGTTTGAGACCGACCAGTCCGCAGTTCGATGCCGGGACACGGATTGATCCGCCTCCGTCGGAAGCTTCCGCCATCGGGACGACGCGCGCGATCACCGCCGCCGCTGAGCCGCCGCTCGATCCGCCCGGCGTGCGGTCGAGATCCCAGGGATTGCGCGTAATGCCGTGCAGGGTTGACTCGGTCGACAGTGCCCACCCCTGTTCGGGCGAGGTGGTCTTGGCGAACGGCAGCATCCCGGCCACCTTCATGCGCCGGATGAGTTCCGAATCGCTAGGCGCGACGATGTCCTTGAGGTAGGGGCAGCAGTTCGTGATCGGATGGCCCTCCCAGGCGCTCGCAAGTTCTTTCATCAGCCACGGCACGCCCATGAGCGGACCGTCGGGCAGGGCGGGATCGTCGGCTGCGGCACGCGCCGCGTCATAGGCCCAATGCGTCAGGAAATTGAGTTGGGGGTCAACGGCCTCGGCGCGCTCGATCGCTGCGTCGACGACTTCGCGCGCGCTGATCTGTTTCGAGCGGACCAGTTCCGCCAGTCCGACACCGTCGTAATCGCCGTATTCTTTGAAAGCCATCGGGGATCTCCGATTAGGATGGATGCTCGAGTATGAAATGTTTTTGCTCGAGAGGGAACGCGTTGGGCTGAATAGCCGTTCCCAATATCGCAACGCAGTTCGATTCGCCCGCTCGCGGGCAAGTGGTAATCCTCGTGGCCTGCGACAAAGTGCCCCTTTGCTCAGAAAATCCATGCAGCCGTCGGTCAGCGAAGTGCCTGAGAAAGGGGGCTTGAGTCCTGTTAGGATCACATGCACCTCAATGCGGAGAGGGACGCGATGAATGGTATCCATGACCTCGGCGGACTGACCTGCTTCGGCCCGGTCGAGCGCGAAGGCGACGAACCGAGATTCCACGAAGAATGGGAACGCCGCGTCTTCGCCCTGACGCTGGCGAGTCTGGGCGGCGGTTTGGGTCCGGTCGACGCGTTTCGCCACGCCATCGAACGCATGGATCCGGTGCAGTATCTCGAGACAACCTACTACGAACATTGGCTGGAGGCCCTCGAAACCCGGGTCGCCGATCGCGACCTGGCCAAGGTCACCGCCGGAGACGAACCACTCACGCCTGACATCGTCGATGCCGTCATCGCCCAGGGTGTCGACCCGACTCGTGATACGGATTCTTTTTCACCCCGTTTTGCAGTGGGTGATCCAGTTAGGGCGAAAAACTGGAACCCCAGTGGGCATACACGCCTGCCGCGCTACGCGCGCGGACGCCGGGGAGTAATCGCGTTGATTCACGGCAATCACGTCTATCCAGATACCTACGCCCACGACCGGGGCGAGAATGCGCAGCCACTCTACTCGGTCAAGTTCTCCGCACACGAGCTATGGGGTGACGACGCGCCCCGGCACGACCATCTATTCATTGATCTTTGGGAAAGCTATCTGGAAGCCCCGACATTATGAGCGAACAACACGACCCTCATTCCGCCCCGAGGAACCCGTACCTGGAAAAGCGCCGCACTGGCGAGGAAACGGCAAAGCTCGAACAGCGCGCCGCGGCCATCGAGGAACTACTCATCTCGAAGGGACTGGTGACGCAAGAAGCGCTCGACCGATTGGTCGAGATTTACGAACACGATCTGGGACCGATGAACGGCGCCAAAGTCGTCGCGCGCGCCTGGGTCGACGAAACTTACAAACAGCGCCTGCTCGACAACGCCACCGATGCGATTCGCGAGCTCGGCTTCGGCGGCATGCAGGGCGAGCACATGGTCGCTGTCGAAAATACGCCGGACGTACACAACGTCGTTGTCTGCACGCTGTGCTCCTGCTACCCGTGGCCGGTGCTCGGATTACCCCCTGTCTGGTACAAAGACGCACCGTATCGCTCGCGCATCGTGATCGAGCCACGCAGCGTGCTCAGGGAATTCGGTCTGGATCTCGATGAGAACGTCGAGATCCGAGTGTGGGACAGCAGCGCCGAGATGCGTTACGTCGTATTGCCGGAACGTCCCGCGGGCACCGAGACGCTCAACGAGTCCGAACTCGCCGCGCTGGTCTCGCGCGACGCGATGATCGGCGTGACTCGCGTCACGGTCTGACCGGTTGAGTACGGTGCCACTGCAAAGCCGAACCGAGATCGCCCAGATGGGAAGCACGGCCGCCCTGCCGCGCCGCAGCGGCGAGCTTGTGTTTCACGACGCATGGGAACGCCGCGCGTTTGCCCTGGCAGTCGCACTATGTGAGAACGGACACTTTTCGTGGGACCAGTTTCGAGATCATTTGATGCACGAGATCGATGCTACGGGGGAAACGGCGGCGCATCCACGGCCGGATGCCCCCGGTTATTACGAGCACTGGCTGACCTCGCTCGAAAAAGTGTTGATTGAGCAGGGCGTATGCCCGGCGGAGACATTCGAGCGTTAAGCGATCATTGTGCCCTGCGTTCGCCCGCAAGGGGGCTCCTACGATCGAGATGACGTCCGTAGGAGCCCCCTTGCGGGCGCATAAGCTCTCTGAACCAAATCGATCGTGAACTCTCTGTTCGACGCCTACCTCGCCTGGCTGAGTCGGCATTACCGCCTGGCGATGGTCGTCGTTGCCGCGCTATTCGTCATCCTCGGCGCAGGCATGAGCGGCCTGTCAGTCACCAATGACATGCGCGCGTACTTCAGTGACGATAATCCGCAATTGCTCGCGTTCGAGCGGCTCGAGACCATCTTCGATCGTCATGTGCATGAGTCTCGGCATCGACGACGACACCGTGCATTTTTTGAGTAAATATCGCTGCGTGCGCACACTCGATGGGGGGACGGTCGAAGACGGCCTGCGATATGCATTCAAAACGGTCGGCCTCGCCCTGGTGGTAACGACCGTCGTGCTTGTCAGCGGCTTTGCGGTGTTGAGTGCGTCCCACTTCAGCTCAACGGTGCGGACCGGCACCTTGATGGCCATCACCATGAGCTACGCATTGCTGATCGATTTTTTCGTGCTGCCGCCGCTCTTGATCATGATCGAGCGGCGTTTCGGCGATTAGCCGGGGCGTCGCACGAACCCTTCGTGTGAAATCCGCGCGCTTGAAGCGCACGCTGGGATTAACCGACGAGTACCTCGCGGTATTGATCTTCGTTGAAGCCGACCAGGAGCGTCTTCCCGACCTTCACAACCGGCGCCCGCAGGTTGCCCGTCGGCCCGAGCATGGCGTCGACTACCTCATCCGCCGGCGCGCTCTTGGTCTTGAAGATCGACACCTTTTTGCCTTTCGACACGAAGACCTTGCTGGCGGCGGACGCCAGATCGAGTGCGTCGGCACGGCCGAGCTTACGCGATGCGAGCACCGTTTCTTTGGGCACCAGCCCATTGGCATCCATGAACTTGGATGCTCTACCGCAGCTGGTTCAGCCCTTGCGGTAGTAATACCAATTGATCTGGCGGCCCATCGGACATTCCCTGAAGTCGATTGCGAACGCCGGTGTCCCGACGCGCCTACAGTTTATCATTGGCGCCTGGACAAACGCGGTCTCGTCCGCGATTAACGAGAAAAGAATGCGACTTCGAGCGCTTTCGTCAGACGGAATTCGCCGACCGGCCTCTGGGCGGTATGCGGCGGTATCGTGGTTGAGGTGGGCCGTTCGTCCGTGGACCGCGTCCACACCCGGATCTGAGCTGGGAGCTATTGGCGACCGGTTTCTAGAATTCGATAATTCATTAAATATTAATTATAATCGATTGATAAATATAAATATATATAGAGTATATAAAGCTGATTCTAGTTTTCGATAAGCCGGATTATCCGCGCGAACGGGCCGGGAACGAGCTTACGCAA
>JAYYZW010000034.1:0-26392 GCA_036339995.1 Pseudomonadota bacterium | reverse complement strand
CCGCGACTCGCCGTCGTTATGGGTATCGAACCGCAGTAGATTCAACATCACGACGGGACCGTCGTGCCCATGGGCACGTACCGCTTCGAGGTGCTCTTTATCGGGTTCGATATACGTCAACATCGCTCGGGTTCTCAGTATCCGTTCGTGGACAAATGATACGCGCCGTCACCAACGAAGTAATGTCCGGCAAGCGGAAAACGTCGCTAACCGGCGGTGCGGGTACTATCGTCTTGCCTGTGCCCGGCGTAGTGCATGATGCCGTAAATACTGATGGCGACCCAGCACACCTCCATGACGAACGCCGACAGGTTGAAATCGAACAACAGCGACACGGTGATGAACAAGCCGCCTAGCAGATTGAGCACGGAATAACTGAGCGCAGTGCTCGCGAGCCGTTCGGTCTGTAGCAGGAAATAGGCGAGCAGGATCATCAATACCCCGCTGGTGCCGATATAGTCATACCACTCGATCGTCATCGTGTTGCTCTCAGGTCTTTATGGAAACCATGGGTCGATTTTGGGTCGAGGCCGGGCGGCCCGCAGTCCCCCGTTGCGTCGATGCCGTTCGAACGCCTGAAAATCCTTTAGGGAACCTCTGAATAAGTCATGGCACATCTGCCTTGCCCATGAAATCGCGGAGCCTTACGTTACGAACCTTGCCAATAGCCCCCGCTATTGCGTGCGATTCGCGCCTTGATCTGCGCCATTTCATGAACAATTCAGACGCACCATGACTTATTCAGAGATTCTTTAGATTTCCAATTCGTAGATTTCGACGAAAAGTTCGTATTCTTTTTTCCAGTCCAGGTCCATATCGCCGTTTGCATTGAGGCTGGTGAAATTAGTCAGCCGGATCAACCACTGATTGAGGGACTTCCATTCCATCGCGTCGTGTTGTTTCTCTTTGCTCGTCGTCTCTCCAGAAAGAATGAATACTCTGCAGAAATTGATTTCCGACATCAGTGTATGGAGCTCTTTGGATGCCGCTGCCAGGCTCTTGTCGCTGGATGTTGCCAGGTAAATCGGGCTCAAGATTCCCTTTATGTTTATCGGGACCGATTCCACCGAGTGCGCGCATTCGGCTACCTTTCTGAATTCCTCTTCGGCGATCGCAGATGACGTGGTGCCAATTAGGCATAAACCAAGGGCCCATGGGCGAAGCAGCTTATTCATGGGTTATTACGCTCGGATGGCTGAAGGTGGGTGGGTGTTGTGTTCGGCATAAATACGTCTCGGTTCATTTAATCATTTTGCCGCGTTCGCGAATACTCAAGCGGGCGGGACCGGGATCAAGCGTCACCCCGGCCGATTTGGAGGTGCGACGCCCAGGAGTTCCAAAAGGTTCCCGGGCGCGGGTCGACTGCGGACGATCTTCTCCTTGTCCGCTTTCGACAATTGCTTCAATACGTATTCCGCCCGTAACGCGAGTGTCCGGTCACCGATTCTTACTGCGTAAGCGCGTTCGAGTGGGCCTTTGGCTCGCAGGTATTTCGCGCCTTATCCATTTCCCTCGTGTTCGGACAGCCGTCTTGGAACATCGGTCGAAATCCCCGTGTACAAGGTGCCGAGGCGCGTTCGGACAAGATAGAGATGCCAGTCGTTCATCCGCGGGAATCAGGTGTCGAGCAATATTGGAATGTGCGCAAACAAGATTCACCTTTACATACCACGGCGGACCGGTGGACGCGACTCGCCGGCAGCGCGCCGCCAGCTCGGCGAAAAATCTGGTTTTTCATCAGCCTCTTAAGATTGACGATTTCGCTGATCAGCGCTGATTTTCTGTCCAGCCGATGGAGTGCATGGCTGCTTTGGCCAACGCACTCATCGGCTCCGAATATACCTTGGGTAAGCCTTTAACCTACACACAATTCGCGTAACGCGACCACTGCGCTATTGTCAGCTAATATTGAAAAATGTCCGCTACTTACCACCGGATCGTCGTGCTAGGCTTCGTCGAACATTAATTAGGCGAAAGCATTAAGCGGAATGCGTCTTAGGGATAAACGCGCGGTCATAACCGGTGCGAGCAGCGGTATCGGCCGGGCCATCGCCGTTGCTTTCGCCCGAGAAGGCGCTTCGGTGGTAGTGAATTACGCGCGCTCGGTTGCAGGGGCAGGCGAGACGGTGAAGCTTATCACCGCCGGGGGCGGGTCTGGCAGTAAAATCCAGGCCGACGTGTCGAACGTAAAGGACGTCCACCGCCTCGTACACGAATCGAAGCGGCTTCTGGGCGGAATCGACATCTGGGCTAACATCGCGGGCGCGGACATCCTTACTGGCGCGACCGCGAAACTCGAAGACGTGGAGAAGCTGTCGCGCCTGATCGACGTTGACTTGCGCGGGACGATGCTGTGCTCATGGAAGGTCGCGGAGATCATGCGTACCCAGGCATCGGGCGTCATTCTCAACATGTCCTGGGACATGGCGCTCGCCGGCATGGCCGAGCGCAACCCCGAGATGTTCGCCGCAATTAAAGCGGGCGTGACGGGGTTCACCCGTTCGTTGGCGCGCTCGCTCGCACCTGCGATCCGCGTGAATGAACTCGCGCCCGGTTGGATTGCGACAGCGTTCGCAGAAAACGATATGGATGACGACTACCGCGCAGCCGTGATCGGGCAGACGCCTATGCGGCGTTTGGGAACGCCGGCGGATGTCGCCGCGGCTGCGGTCTTTCTCTGCTCGGATGAGGCTGCGTTCATCACAGGGCAGTCCTTAAAGATCAATGGCGGCTTGAGTAGTTAGCCCGCCTATCGCACGAAGGCGGCCGCGGCCCTCAGAGAAATGGTTGAACAAAAAAAATTAATCAAGCCATTCGACGATGTCTGAGTAAGTCGCAATGGGCACCGCCGCTGGCGACCTACGACGGCCCCGCGGTGTCCATGCCCGCCTGAACTTATGAAAGAACTCGGATACCTGGACCGGCGTCCCGAGGGCTACCTGGATTTGCGCTTCCTGCAAGAAGCGACGGTCGAGTCTACCTGATCGCTCAACCACCAGGTAGGAGGCTTGTCGGGCTAACCTTCTACCATCGCAAACTTGGTGAGCGAGGTATACAAACGAGACGATAACGCCGACGACTGCCAGAAAATCAGATAGGGCGCTCAATGCATCGCTGCGGCGGGAGGCAACCCACACCCGTTCAGCCGTCGTGGCCGAGCCGGATCCCTGCGAATTCCCAACGGTTGTGGGGATAGAAGAAATTCCGGTAACTCGCGCGCGAATGGCCGGCGGGCGTCGCGAAACTACCGCCCTTAAGCACGATTTGATTGCTCATAAACTTCCCGTTGTACTCTCCGATGGCGCCTTTGTCGGTCGTGAAGCCGGGGTAGGGCGTGTAGGCTGATCGGGTCCACTCCCACACGTCACCGAAGACCTGATGCAGCCGCTTCTCGCCGCCGTTGCCGCTCTGTCGCGGATGCAGGAAACCTGAATCCATGGTATTTCCCTCGACCTTTAGGTCGGCAGTGGCGGCTTCCCATTCGAATGCGCTTGGCAGGCGCGCGCCGGCCCAGCGGGCGAATGCATCCGCTTCGTAATGGCTAACGTGGCAAACAGGTGCATTGAGGTCGAGCGGCTCAAGGCCGCCGAGCGTGAATTCGAACCAATCGCCATGGTGACGGCGCCAGTACAATGGTGAACGCAAGCCCTCGTTGTTGATCTTCGTCCAGCCGTCGGCGAGCCACAAGCTGGCATGGTCGTAGCAACCGGCTTCAACAAACTCCAGGTATTCGCCGTTGGTAATCGGCCGCGACTCCAGTTCGAACGGATCGAGCCAGACTTTATGGCGCGGCGTTTCGTTGTCGTAGCGGAACGAGAAACCATCGTGTCCGATCTCGACCATTCCGCCATCAAAGGCTGCTGGGCGCCGCGATTCCAGCGGCCGCGATTCGGGCCGCGCGCAATCGCGATAGCATGGATGCAAGGGGCTTAAGGACAATAGATGCTTGATGTCCATTAACAGCAGTTCCTGGTGTTGCTGTTCGTGGTGCAGTCCGAGTTCGATAATGCCGAGGAGATAGCGATCAGCAGTCTCGATCGCGGCGCGCACGCGTTCGTCGACGGCGTGGCGATAGTCAATCACTTCTGCTAGCGATGGGCGCGTGATCATGCCGCGATCCGGGCGCGGGTACTGCTCACCGATCGAGTTGTAGTACGAATTGAACAGTTCGCGAAAAGCCGGATGGAACGGTTTGAATTTGGTTTCGTGCGGTTCGAGCGCGAAGGTCTCAAAAAACCAGGTGACGTGCGCGAGGTGCCACTTCGCGGGGCTGGCATCAGGCATCGATTGCACGCAGGCATCTTCGGCCGAGAGCGGTTCGATCAGGGTCTCCGACAGAGCGCGCACGGCGGCATACTGTTCACTGATCCGTACGTTCGAAAGTTCGCCGATGCGAAGGCTGAGATTTGTTACGGGTGTCGCCATGGGTGATTTCGCAATGGGATTCGCGGATCCTAAAGCGCGGCGTCGCCTAGTTCAAATGCGAACCAGCTGTCACCCGTGCAATGTCCGCTCGAATCGAACCGGCGTTCACAGAATCGAATATGATTGCCACGATCGATCGTCACGACCGTCGAACAGCGCGTCCCATAGCGGCTGCCTTCGATAAAAATGGCAGACAGCACGCTTTCCATATCGCGTCCGACGCCAGTATCAGGTAAGACATCATCGCTCGCGCGTTCGGCCTTTCGCAGTAGATCGAGCAGGCCGGGAACCGGGTCGCCATCATGGTCGTTCATGACGGAATCGAAGCCCGTACGCAGCCATTCAGTTTTCGGCCAACGCGTATCGAGCTGAGCATTGCTCAGCGTATAAATCCCCGCGTCGAGCGTGTGCGGTTCATCGGCCTGGTTGGAATACCAGGTCAGGTAGGTGCCGTCGTGGGCGAGGAGGTTGAAGCCGTTGTAATCGAGCGCCTTGGACGTCAGCGACGCGGTAAAGGCCGGCGCGCTGGCATTCTCGTAAAGGAAATCAGTGACGATCAAGCCGCGCGATCGCGCGCCGGAGCCCACCACGTGGCCGGTTCGAACGTTGGTCACGGCGGCGAAACGCCCGCTCTCGTGAATGGCCAGCCAGGTGCCTCCGCTTTCGAGATCGCGTCCCCCGAGGATGCCGGGGCTGTCCTGCCAGCGGTCCGCCGGTAGAGAGGGCCGCGCGTGGTATTCGTCGCGGTTGGCGGCGACGATCAGCCGGTAAGCGGGGTGGGCGTCATGCGCTACGAGCAACAGACACACGAATCTTCAACCCTGCTCAAAGGTCTTGCTATCGGAGGCTATCCATTCGATTTCTGCCGGCGTCGACGTTCGTCCCAGCACCAGGTTGCGGTGCGGGAAACGGCCGAAGCGGCGCACGATCTCGCGATGGCTTGCGGCGTACTGGAGGTAATCAGCGGTGATCGCTTTGAGCGGAGCCGGGGCGTCGGCGTCGAGTTTTTCGAAGCAGACCAAGCTTTTGTCCTGGGCGTTGAGGTCCTCGGCGTGTTCAAGTGGCAGGTAAAAGAAAGTGCGCTCGATGACGTCGAGTTCACGATCGATACCCATGGCAACGCCGTCGCGGCACAACGCGAGCGCGCGTTCGTCATAGGTGAACGCCTGCGGCGTGCTGCGATAGATGTTCCGAGGAAACTGGTCGAAAATGATGATCAGAGCGAGCGTGCCCCGCGGCGTCAGTTTCCAGAGCTTGTATTCACCACACGCCGCCTGTTCCAAGTGCGCACTGAAGCGGTCGCGCACTTTCTGGTCAAAGGCTGCATCGGCGGTGAACCAAATCGCGTTTCGCGCGGCGAGCGCTTCCAGATTGCCGCGCGAGGTCCCGAACCAGAATTCGAGAATCGAGTCCGGGCCGATTTCCTTCAGACTCAATAGCGCACCAGAGTGTGGACCTTGCAATCGCCGAGTGCCGCACGGCCGTTGAGAAATTCGAGTTCCACCACAAATGCACAAGCAACGATGTTCGCTCCCGAGCGCCGCGCGAGTTCGAGGCTCGCCGCGGCCGTGCCGCCGGTGGCGATGAGGTCGTCGACCAACAACACGCGATCGTCACCGTTCAAGGCGTCGGTGTGCATGTGGAGTTCCGCAGAACCGTATTCGAGTTCGTAGCTCACTTCGAAAGTCGCCGCGGGAAGTTTGCCGGGTTTCCGCAGCGGCACGAAACCCACGCCGAGTTCCATCGCCGCGAGCGAGCCGAAGATGAAGCCACGGGCTTCCATGCCGAGTACGGCAGTGATGCGCGCTTCCCGGAAGGGGTCGATCAGCATCTCGATGGCGAGTTTCAGTGCCTGGTGATCGCCGATGAGCGGCGTGAGGTCCTTGAACACGACGCCGGGCGCGGGGAAATCCGGTATGTCCCTGATTTTTGATTTGATCGCTTCGACCATCTTGCGGGCAGTAGGAACCTCTGAATAAGCTATGGCAGACTTGCCTGGCGCCTGAAATCTCGGAGCCTTACGTTATGAATCTTGCCAATAGTCCGCGCTATTGCGTGCTATTCGTGCCTTGACCTGGACGATTTCATGCACCATTCATCCGCACCATAGCTTATTCAGAGGTTCCTTAGGTGCTGCAGTGCGAGATGATAACGTGAAGGGCGAAAAAAGGATCGGACGCGACCATGGTTGAACATGGCTTCGACGAAGGCAATTGGGTGCAGGATCTGTCCTGGACCGCAGTGGAACAGCGGCTCGCCGCGGGCGCGGTGGCCTTATTGCCGATCGGCGCCGCATCGAAGGAGCATGGTCCGCATCTGCCGCATGGGACCGACTATATTCAGGCCGCGTATTACGCCGAGCGGCTGGCGGAAACGTTCGACTTTCTGATCTGGCCCGTCGCGACTTACGGCTACTATCCCGTCTTCACAGAGTATCCGGGCAGCATCTCGCTGCGTGAAGAAACTTTCCGGGCGATCGTCGCCGAGATCCTCGACGGCATCGTCCATGCGGATGCTTCACGCGTCGTTGTCTTGAATACCGGGATCAGTACCATTGCCCCGCTCGAGCAATTGCTGGAGGTGCGCGAGACACGGCCGCCAATGAAACTGATTAACTGCTACGCCGGCCCACGCTTCGCACGGGCCGTTCATGAAATCGAGGAGCAGGCTTTCGGTGGCCATGCCGATGAAGTCGAGACGGCACTCATGCTCGCGATCGATCCGTCCCGCGTCGCACTCGATCGCGCGCGCCCAGCCGAGATACATGTCAAACGCGGGATGTTTAACCGAACCGATCCCGACGCACCTAATTATTCGCCGACCGGCGTCAACGGCGATCCGACGCGGGCGACGATTGAGAAGGGTGAGCGCCTGCTCGCGGCCCTGATCGAGGATCTCATGGCTGAGGTCAGTGAATTTGCGCAGTGACGATCCCGCGCAATGGCAGCTCACACCGACGGAAGCGGTGGCGCTGCAACGCCACCTGGCGCCGCGCGTGCTCACCGACGATCGGTTCGGAACGATCCGCCGCGTGGCGGGTATCGATGCTGGGTTTCCCGCTAGCGGCACGCTTACCCGAGTGGCCGTGGTCGTCATGAGTTTTCCGGACCTCGAGGTGCTCGAGGAAATTGTGGTCGAACGACCGACGCGTTTCCCTTACGTTCCGGGCCTGCTGTCGTTTCGCGAGGTACCCGTGATGCTCGATGCGCTTGCCAATCTCGCGGTCGAACCCGATGTCGTTTTCTGCGACGGCCATGGCCTCGCCCATCCGCGGCGTATTGGCAGCGCCAGCCATCTCGGCCTCGCTGCGGGTATTCCGACGGTGGGGGTCGCCAAATCGTGTCTCGTGGGGCGTTTCGACGATCCAGGCGAACGACGTGGTGATTGGTCGCCGCTCGCGCACCGCGCGGAACGCATCGGCGCCGTCTTGCGTACGCGATCTAAAGTCAGACCCGTGTTCGTATCAAGTGGCCATTGCGTCAGCTTGACGAGTGCGATCAACCTGGTATTGGATTGCGCGCCGCGGTTTCGCCTGCCTGAGCCAATCCGCGCGGCCGATAAGCTGGCGTCCTCGTAGCGTTTATTGGGGATCCGTGCGCTCTGCGGCGGGAGCCGCGGGCTTGTCATCGCTGCGCCTGCCTTCGCGGCGCCAACGGTGGTAGCGCTTGAGTAAAGACAGGATCCTGTGCGATGTGTGGGTCCGCCGCCAGGTCGCTGCTGCGGCCTTGTTGGCCTCTGAGAACGTGGGATAGACGTGAATCGTTCGCAGGATCTTGTTCAGGCCCAGGTGGTGCTTCATTGCCAGGATGAATTCCGCGATCAAGTCACCCGCGTGCTCACTGACAATCGTGGTGCCCAGGATGCGATCGCTGCCCGGCGCCGTGAGCACTTTGACGAAGCCGCGATTGGATCCGTCAGCAATGGCCCGGTCGAGTTCGTCGATGTCATAGCGCGTGACTTCGTATCCGGTGCCGCGCTCGCGCGCTTCGGTTTCGTTCAAGCCGACGTGCGCGACTTCGGGATCGGTAAACGTGCACCATGGTATGACGCGGTAGTCGACGGCGAACCGCTTGAGTCCTCCGAACAAGGCATTGACCGTCGCATACCAGGCCTGGTGCGAGGCCGTGTGCGTGAATTGGTAGGGGCCGGCGACATCGCCGCAGGCATATACGGTTGGCAGCGCGGTCTGCAGATGGTCGTTGACCTCAACGCTGCCATCCTCGCTGAGCGGAACGCCGAGTTCTTCCAATCCGTAACCGGTGACGTTAGCTCGTCGCCCGAGCGCTAGAATGACTTCGTCGAATTCAACGTCGAAAGGTTCTGCGGCGCCACCGTTCTCCGATTCGCAGCTTACGCGCCGGCTGCCGCCCTCGTTCGCAAAGCCAATCGCGGCTGCGCCGATTTTGAGCGTAATGCCTTCCTCTTCGAATATGCCCTGCATGAACTCGGAGACTTCCGGGTCTTCGCGCGGCAGTAATCGGTCCGCCTTTTCGACGACGGTTACGCGGCTTCCCAGTCGTGCGAATGCCTGCGCGAGTTCGCAACCGATCGGCCCGCCGCCCAACACCAGCAGCCGGTCGGGCAGGGTACGGAGCGCCCATACCGTTTCCGACGTCAGGTAAGCCACGTCCTCGATCCCGGGGAGAGGCGGCACCAGCGGGCTGGCGCCGGTGGCGAGAATAATGGCGCGTGCGCTCAACTCGCGGCCATCGACCTCGACCGCATGGGGCGAGATCAGGCGCGCCCGACCGCGGATGCATTCAACGCCCAGATCCGTAAAGCGCTCGATTGAATCGTGCGGTTCAATGCGCTCGATCACGCGTTGAACGCGTTCCATGATGTCGGCGAATTCGAACTCGACATCCACGCGGCGGATACCGAGTTTTTCGCATGTGCGCGCCTGTTGCACCTGCCGGGAGACCTTGAGCAGGGCCTTCGAGGGCACGCACCCGGTGTATAAGCAATCGCCGCCCATGCGGTGCTCCTCGATCAAGCAGACGCGGGCTTTCACCGCGGCGGCGATAACGGCGGCTACGAGCCCCGCGGATCCGGCGCCAATGACGATGATATTGCGATCGACCGCGGGCGGCGGCGGGAATTTCGCGAGGAAACGGCGGTGCTTGGTGGCGCTGATGATCGCCTTGGCGATAAATGGAAAGATCGCGAGAAGACCAAGCGACACCAGTACCGGTGGCGAGGCGATGTCGCCGAAGGAGTTGATACGTGCGAGCTGCGTACCTGCGTTCACGTACACTACGGTTGCCGGCAGCATGCCGATCTGACTGTAGATGTAAAAATTCCGCATGCTGATCGGCGTTAAGGCCATTAGCAGATTGACGCCGATGAACGGGACGAGTGGGATCAGGCGCAAGGTGAGCAGGTAGACGGGACCGTCGCGTGTGATGCCGCGGTTGAGTGCGCCGAGGCGATGGCCGAATCGCGCCTGCACGACCCCCCGGAAAAGATAACGCGCCATCAGGAACGCGAAAGTTGCGCCGCAGGTGCTGGCAAAGGACACGATGAGTGTTCCCCAGAGTACGCCGAAGGCGGCGCCTGCGGCGAGGGTCATAGCGACTGCACCCGGTATGGATACGGCCGTTGCGGCGGTGTAGATGAGAAAACAGAGTCCCGACGCCTGCAAGGGGTAGGCCGCAACGTAATCCTGCAGCGCCGATTGTTGGGCTTTCAGGTAGGCAAGATTGAGGAAACGGCCCGGTTCGAAAGCCATGAACACAAGGATCGCAAGTACGATGGCGGCGATGACCAGCCAGCGGGAACGTTGCATGGGACTAAATCAACAACAGGATCCGGACGCTGCGGCGGCCCGGCCGGGACTCGCGGCATCGAATGGCATTGAGCTGCCACACCCCTCGAAAATACCGTAGTGCGTATCCCAGCTGCCGAAGAACTCGAAATACTGATTGAAACGGGTGTCGTGCAGCATGCGCCAGGTGTTGCCGCAAACTGGAAACACGCGACCGCGTTCGATGACGTGATGTTTATCGAGAATGAATCGCTCGTGGTGATGTGGCAAGCCGCCCTTATAGACGACGGCCTGGCCATAATCCTCGCGGGCTGGTTCAAGGCTTTCAAGCTTGAATAAGCGGTAGGTCGCGGAGTGGAAATCGATGTGTCCGATGCGTTCGGCGATCGTGGGGTCGTGAATGGTCACCACCGTGTCTTCAACCAGCCTCGGATCACGAAAACCGGTCGCCTTGGCCAGGTGTTCGAAATCGTTCCAATACAGCGCGCCGCTCAGGCACTCGCCGTAGAGCACCGGGTCGACTGCCAGTTCCTCCGCAATGCGCCGGCTGGCATAAATGTCGGAAAAGTACATCTCCCCTCCCTCGCGCAGAAGCGCGTGGGCCCCGTCTAGGACAGCGGGTTTGTCGATCGCGAGGTTGATGACGCAGTTCGAGACGATCAGATCGAAACTCGCGGGTTCGAGACCGAGCTCGTCGAGTTTTTCAATGTAGCCCTTGTGGAACTCGACGTTGGCGGTATCGAAGCCGAAACGCCGCGTGTGCCAGTCGATGGTGCGACGTGCAAGCGCGAGTTGCTCATCGGTCATGTCGACACCCACAACGTGGCCCGACGGGCCCACCAGTTGCGCCAGAACATAGCAATCGCGCCCGCCGCCGCATCCCACATCCAACACGCGCATCCCCTCGAGTGATGCCGGATAGACCAGGCCGCAGCCATAATAACGGCCGCGCACTTCCTCATGTACGTTGCGGAGCAGGGCCTGCAGGTAGTCAGAGGGAGCCGATGAAGTCGTGCACGCGCTGGTGCGTAAATCGTCCGATCCCTTCAGGACCGAGCCATAATAGTTCTTGACTGTTTCTCTCATTGCGCGTCTGTCCTTAGGTACCCGTATGCGAATCGCTAACATGGAATCCGACTACCGGCCGCGTTTCAGTTCAAATCGGCGTTGTCGTGTAAACTGTGCCTTTCAATCTCTTGACGATGATTGTCGGTCCGACGATTTTTGCATTGATGGACCGATTATGGCAATCACCTCGCGGGTTCCAAAGTGATCGTGGAACTTGTATAGCTCCGCCGAATCCAAAGCTATCCGGAAATTTGACGCTCGTGACGCCAATTATGTTTAATTTCGCGCAGACGCATCGTCTGGCACGTTTCGCATTCTTGTCGGTTCTACTCTGCCTACCGGCCACAGCCTGTGCGTTTGACGTTCGCGTTCTCCATTCGCTGCTCGACGGCGTCCTTGAGCGGAACGTTAAAGACGGCTACGTCAATTATCCCGCGATCGCCCGCAACGCGCGCTTCTACAAGTACATCGAGGCAATATCGGAATTCGACGCGGACACGCTTGACAGTAACGAGGCGCGCCTCGCGTTCTGGATCAATGTCTATAACGCGCTTGCGATAAAGAGCGTCATCGATGGCGTCACGCCGATTAATGCGATCGGCCGGCTCAAGTTTTTTCGCACGACCGAGCACCGCGTGGCCGGCAGGAATCTCGATCTACGTTCGATCGAGCGTGACATCGTGCTCAAACTGGACGACGCGCGGGCACATATGGCATTGGTGCCGGCGTCATATTCCGGCCCTCATCTGCGCTCCGAAGCTTACAAAATCGATAAAATCGGCCGGCAACTCGAGGATAATACCCACGCTTTTATCAACGATAACCGCAAAAATCGTTTCTCGATAGCCGCGCGCACGGCCAAGATCTCGGAGATTTTCGACTGGCATGGAGAAGATTTCGGGGAATCGGACAAGGAGATTCTCGAATACCTTGCAAAATACGTCAACGACGAAACAAAGTCCCGAGAACTGCTGATAGGTGGTTTCAAGATCAAGTTTATGGAATACGACTGGAGTATCAACGGCCGGCCGATGTAATCACGGTGGTCGTACAGTCTGGCACGCATAAACCCGCGGCGGTCTTCAGGAACCTGCTCGCAGGCGATGGATGTGCCACGCTGAACCAGGCAGCATGCTGCCTATATGCCCTGCTCAGGGCTCCTCGGCGTCGTCCGGTTTCTTTGCGTATTTCGACACGAGATCCCTGAGTGCGAGGTAGTCGACCTTGCCGGATCCGAGCTGGGGGATTTCCTCGCGGTACACGATCTGCTTGGGAATACTGAGTTCGCTCGCGCCCGCGCGGCGTACGGCCGCCATCAGATCGCTGCGGCTCATTTCCTCGACGTCGGAGAGCAGCACGATTTGTTCGCCCTTGCGGGCGTCCGGGATCGCGATTGCCGCGTGCTGGCCGTCCGGCCACAATCTCACCGCGATTTCTTCGACCAGCGCCAGCGACACCATTTCGCCGCCGATCTTCGCGAATCGCTTGGCACGCCCCTGGATGGAGACGTAGCCGTTGGCGTCGACCGTGACGATATCTCCGGTGTCGTACCAGCCGGCGCCGCGTCGTTCCGTCCATGGGGGAATGATCTCGCCCTCGCTGCCGTGGAACAGATAGCCAAGCATCACGTTGGGTCCGTGAACGATTAGTTCTCCGCCGTGCTCCAGGCCCTCGACGGGTTCGAGGTAGTACGCCATTTTCGTCAATAGCTGGCCGACGCTGCCGCGACGATAGCCGAGCGGGTAGTTGACGGCAATGACAGGGCTTGCTTCCGTCGCACCGTAGCCTTCGAAGATCCGGATACCGAACTTGTCCAACCAGAGCTCGCGCGTCTCGCCGGTGAGTTTTTCGGCGCCCGCGATCACGAAGCGCATTTTGTGAAAGTCGTAGGGATGGGCTTGCCGTGCGTAACCGTGCAAAAACGTCGCTGTTCCGAACACGCAAGTCACGCCCTGTTCGTAGCAGATTTCCGGGATGATGCGGTAATGCAGGGGGCTGGGATACTGGAAGGACTTCGTACCCTTGAATAAGGGCAGGATTAATCCGCCGAGCAGACCGAAGGCATGAAATATCGGTAAAACGTTCAATACCAGGTCGTGGCGCGTCAGGTCGATCAGCATCGACACCTGCGCGTAATTTGCGAGCACATTGGTATGTGACAGGACAACGCCCTTGGGGATCCCCTCCGACCCCGAAGTGAACATAATGACCGCGGGGTCTTCGGGTTCGCGGCCCGAGCGTAAGAGGCGGTGCGCTAGGCTTGGCAGCCGCGAAGCGATGAGGCCGCCCAATTTCGGAAGCAGGCCGATCTGGTCGCGAAGGTCCTCGAGATAAATCAAGCGAGATGCCGCGTCGAGCGCGTCGGCTTCCGCCTGCAGTTTTCCCGCTTCGATGAAGGCGCGGGACGTGAAGACGAGTTTGATTCCCGCAGTTTCTATCGCTGTCGTCAGTCCGCGCGGCCCCGCAGTGAAATTGAGCATGGCGGCCTCGCGTCCGCGCGCCTGGCATGCGAACAGAGTCACGATGGCCGCAACGGTGCTCGGCAGCATGATGCCGACGCGATCGCGCGTATCCGTCATTCGCGCGATCAGCGCGCCGAGCACGAACGAACGCAGGATCATCTGATGGTAGGTCAATCGCGTACCCGTGATGTCTTCGACCGCTACGCGGCGCGGGCCGTGATGGCGCGAGCTGCGTATCAACGCGTCGAACAGGGTTTCTCGCACGAAAGCGTTTTCGAACGCGACCTCCCGCATAATTCGGGCCAGGGCTTCTGCACTGGCAGTACGGCGCGCACTGCCCCGGAGTTCGTCGGGCAGGTCGAGCCTGCGCGGCGGCAAAATCGTGATGCGCACCTGCGGCAACCAGCGTTGCCGGACCTGGCCTTTGAGATAGGACAGACGCGAGTACTGGGGACCTTCCAGACCGACCGGCAGAATCATCGCTCCGGCCTTGTCGGCAATCATGCCCGGCCCTTCGTAGACCTTCATCAGGGTGCTGGTCGTGGTGATCCGGCCTTCGGGGAAAATGACCGCCTTGCGGCCGCCCTGGATGAGCCTGATCATCGATTTAATCGCCGCGGGGCTGAGCGTGTCCATCTCGAGCTTGTGAACGAACGCCAGGAACGGTTTGAAATACCAGCGGCGCGCCGTATCGACATTTATCGCGAAGGTCGGCGGCTGGGGCAGGAAGAGATACAGCAGGGCGCCGTCGATCAGTGACACGTGATTGGCGACGATGAGTACGCGCTCGCCGGCCGCGTGAAAATTATCGACGCCTTGGATCCGAACGCGCAGGATCGCGCGCACGACAAGCGCCATGCCGGCTCGCAGTATGCGTATGGGTAGCGCTGACCTGTGAGTCCCACTCCTCATCGAGATTCTGCCTCCGATTTCGCGGCGCGTAAATTAAGGAACCTCTGAATAAATCATGGTAGGTCCGAATTGTTCACGAACAGTGCAGATCAAGGCACGGATTGCAGGCCATAGTGGGCACTATTGGCAAGGTTCGTAAGGTAAGGCTCCGCGATATCATGGGCAAGGCAGATGTACCATGATTTATTGAGAGCTTCCTTAAATATCCTGGTGGGAGTCGGCGGGGGCTAGGGCGGGTTGGTAGACGACCAGGCGCTGGCTAGGTTTTAGATAGCGCTTACCGGACAGCCCGTTCCATTGCTTGAGTTCCGCTACCGTCACCTTGAAACGGCGAGATATCGTCCATAGCGAATCGCCCTTTTTGGCTTCGTAATGGAGTATCAGTGTTCCGGGCGGCTCATTAACGATGCCGCCCGGCAGGCGCAGTTCCCGTTCCGGGCGCAGCGTCTGGTCAGGATGCATGTCGTTCGCCGCCGCAAGCGCGTCGCTGGTGGTCCCGTAGAGCCGCGCGAGATCCCACAGCGTGTCGCCCCGAACGATGACATAGACCGCAGTGTTCGCGACTTCCGAATCAAACGTGCCCTCGCCGTCGGTGATCGAACCGGGTACCGGGATCAAAATGTTCTGGCCGGCGTGAATGCGGCTGGTGCGCATCCCGTTCGCCCGCTTGAGCGCGGCCACTGTCGCGCCGGTCTTGGCCGCGATGTGCGACAGGGTTTCACCTGACTCGACCGTGTAGGTACGCGGCGCCATGCGATCGTCATCGGATAGTGCGGCGAGCGCGACGGCGACGGCCTCGGTCTTCCCCTTGCGCACCAGCACCCGGGTCGGCGCGCGGTTCACGCTGTAACGCGTTCGGAATCCGGAATTCAAAGCCTCGAATTCTTTAGCGGACATGCCGCTCCACTCGATTACGCGATTGAGATCGAGCGCACCGTTGACGTCGACGCTATCGAAGTAGGGAGCATGGCGGATCTCGGCAATCGTCACGCCGTGTGCTTCGGGATGTGACAGCACCTCGATCAAGGCAAGCAACTTTGGAACGTAAAGCTCGGTCTCGCGCGGTAATTCGAGCGACCAGAAATCCGTGGGTCGTCCCATGCGCTGATTGCGTTCGATGGCTCGTTCCACCGTACGCTCGCCACTGTTGTACGCGGCAAATGCGAGCAGCCAGTCGCCATAAAAGCGATCGCGCAATTCTTCGAGGTAGTCCAGTGCCGCATGGGTGCTTGCGACGATATCGCGCCGGCCGTCGAACCAGCGCGATTGATGCAGTCCGAAGCGGTGCCCGGTCGCAGCCATTAGCTGCCAGATTCCGGCGGCGCCATCCGGCGAAGTGGCGCGCGGCGCGTAGCCGCTTTCAATGATCGGCACCAGCGCTATTTCGAACGGAAGGCGACGCTTTTCGATCTCCTGGTAAATGAAATACAAATAAGGTCCGGCACGTTTCGTTGCCGCGGATACAAAATCCTCATTGCGGCGGAGGTCGGCCACAGCCGCCTCGATATGCTGGTGCTTGGATGGCGTCATCCGCAGCTCGACGATGATCCGGTGCAATAAATCGACGGTATGGTCGGCGAACCCGGCGGGCGTTTTGCGCTGCCCGCCGCCACTGTCCAGCGCGCTCGCCGATTGGGGGCCCAATTGTCCTCCCGTTTCTAACGAACCCAGAGCTGGGTCTAAGCGCTTCGAAGAAGACTGGCTTGCACAGCCGAGCAGGTAGGCCGCGAGCAGACAGGCGACGATTCCCCCCCGTATGATTTCACTCCCCGACATGACGGGTATGCTAGGAAGGGCGGTGTTGAGCGTCAAGGATTCGCGTTGCACTGCACCGTTCGGCGTGACAAGCTGCATTGGAATGCTTTACGCGCGCCAAGGCAGGGTGCGATCTACAGCACACCAGCCCGCCTATTGCACGAAGGCGGCCAAGACGCTTAGAGAACTTGCTTGTGCAATCAGGATTGATCAGGTCATTCGACGATGTTCGAGCACCTCGCAATGGACACCGCCGCTTGCGGCCTACGCCGCCGCCGGGGTGTCCATGCGCGCCTGGACTCAAGTGAAGCTCTCGCGCTAGCTACAGCTCGGAGGCGAACTCCAGGCCGGCTTCTTCGCTGGGCAGTCCCTACTAGGCTCGAAGTCCGGCCGGGCCGTCCATGGCCCGGCGTTCATGGCTACACCGCTTACCTTGGCGTAGCTGTCCTGCGCCGGCATCCGCTGTCCTTAATACAATAGGCGGACAAGACTTAATGGCAACGCCTTCCGAATTAAATGATGAGTCGCCGATTGCACAACTGCGCCGTTGGTTCGAATGCGAGCCGGGCATTATCGTCGCAACTGCCGAACTTAGCCTGTTGCGGCGAATCCTGCCGGATCTCTTCGGTTACCACATCGTGCAATTGGGATGCCACCACATAGAGGGGTTGATTACGTCGAGCCGCGTCTCCCATCAAATAAAGGTTGAACTGAGCCATGCGAATCATACGGACGCACAACTGCGGTGCGTCGATGATGCATTACCGATTGCAGCAGGCGCGATCGACGTGCTCGTGTTGCCGCACGTCCTGGAATTCGCCCAAGATCCCAGGCGGGTACTGCGCGAGGCGGAGCGCGTGCTGATTGGCGAGGGTCACATCGTCATCCTCGGATTCAACCCTTGGAGTTTTCACGGACTGTGGTCTTTGTTGTGGCGATGGCGACGCCGCGCGCCCTGGAGCGGGCGCTTTATCGGCGCGACCCGTGTAAAGGATTGGCTGCAACTGTTAGGGTTCGATATCGTTCATTTTGCGCGCGCATCGTTTCGGCCGCCAATGAACCGTGCCAAGCTCAACAAACAGCTCGAATTCGTCGAGAATCTCGGTGCTTTCTGTTGGCCGGTATTCAGCAATATCTATCTCGTCGTCGGCAAGAAGCACGTCGAAGGCATCACGCCGCTCAAGGCCAGTTGGCGTCAGCGGCGGCGGGTGGTGGCCGGCGGCATGGTCGAACCGACTACCCGTGAAATAAAATGCTCCGGGTTTAAGGATTCGTGATCAGATGACCGACGAAGACGAAATCGTGGAAATCTATACCGACGGAGCCTGCCGCGGGAATCCGGGTGTCGGCGGATGGGGTGCGCTTTTGCGTTTCGGAAACGTCGAACGCGCGATTAAGGGCGCCGAGCGCAATACGACCAACAACCGCATGGAACTCATGGCTGCGATCGAGGCGCTCGCCGCGTTGAAACGGAAAATTCGCGTCAACCTATATACTGATTCGAAATATATGAAGAATGGCATTACGCAATGGTTGCCGCAATGGCGGTCGCGGAACTGGAAAACTGCATCGAAGAAACCCGTTAAGAACGTCGATCTATGGCAGCGCCTCGAGCAGCTTGCAGCCGAGCACGAGGTTCATTGGGCATGGGTACGCGGACATGCAGGTGACCCCGGCAACGAAGCTGCCGATCGCCTGGCCAACGAGGCCATCGACGATCTTATCGATGGTTGAAAAACGACGGACTGCTAGGGAATTGGTTTCCACCGATTCGAATTAGGATTTCTCATGCGTCAAATCGTATTGGATACCGAGACCACCGGGCTTGAACCCTCACAGGGCCATCGAATCATCGAAATAGGCTGCGTCGAGATCGTAAATCGACGAATCAGTAATACACATTTTCAACGATACATGAATCCCGGGCGCGAGATCGACGCCGGCGCAACCGAGGTACACGGCATCACGCTCAAGGACTTACGGGAAAAACCCGCCTTTGCGGAGATTGCGACGGATTTCATCGAGTTCGTTCAGGGCGCGGAACTTGTCATTCACAACGCACCGTTCGACCTTGGTTTCATCAATGCGGAATTCGATGTGCTGGGCGCGGCCTGGGGACGTATCGAAGATTATTGCACGGTGTTCGATACGCTGAAGCTCGCGCGCGAGATTCATCCGGGGCAACGCAACAGTCTCGATGCCCTGTGCCGGCGATACGAGATTGACAACACCCATCGGGAACTTCACGGCGCGCTGCTTGACGCGGAATTATTAGCCGAAGTATATCTTGCAATGACCGGCGGTCAGGGGGCGCTCGAACTGGACACGGAAAGTGCATCGCGCTCACGGCGACGCAATGAGTTTCGAAGAGATGTCTCGGGCCGCGATCTGAGCGTCGTCGTGCCGCGCGACGCGGAGAAGGATCTGCATCGTCGACAGCTCGAGCTTATCGACGGCGCGAGTGATGGTCGTTGCGTCTGGTTAAGGGATCGAGAGAGCGATAACGGTTAGGTTGGGTGTGCCGATCGGCACAGTTGCTCAGGCGGCCGCTTCCTGTGTTATGCGTTCCAGATCACCGCTTTGATACATGCCCATCACAATATCGCAGCCGCCCACCAACTCGCCGCCGACGAAAAGCTGGGGGAAAGTAGGCCACTCCGAGTACTGCGGCAGGTGCTGACGAATTTCCGGTTCGGCGAGTATATCGACGTGGTGATAATCGACCCCGCAGGCTTTGAGCGCTTCGCAGGTACGCATGGAGAATCCGCATTGGGGGAATTGCGGCGTACCTTTCATGAATAACACGATCGGGTTCGATTCGACAATGTTTCGGATGCGTTCGATGGATTCCATGCGGGGGCCTCGTCTGGGAAAGAACCGGGTTCAACAAACGCAGTCTAATTGCTCGCGTTCGAATTTAGTATAGCTGCTTGCCTTACAGGATCGCCCGAAGCGCTGCGAGCGTTCCGCGTGGCGCGAGCTGTCCCCCAGCAGGCCGTCGCCGAAAGGCAAGCGGCGCCAACCGGCGCAGGTTGGTTAAAGTGCGGTTGAACGCATCCTATCGTACCGTTTCCATTGGATTTTCCCGCAGTCAGGAGTTGCATCATAGCGAGCTCTTGCGGAAAATGGATCAAACTAGAATACGTCTCGCCCATCCGAAGCGCGGGCGCGATGGACCTGCCGTTCGGCTGGGCTCGATAACGAGATTAGCTTTGCCGGCAGAGGCTGACGCCCGACCCTACGGTCGGGCTTCGCTTTTGTGAAACGCACGATTGGAACGACACTATGAATGCAACTCGGGATTCGGCATTGATGGCAACATACGGACGGCTCGACGTGAGTTTTACCCATGGTCGCGGGCCGTATTTATGGGATACCGACGGTAAGGAATACTTCGATGCCTTGAGCGGGATTGCGGTGTGTGGATTGGGTCACGCCCATCCGGACGTGGCAGCCGCGATCGCGGCGCAGGCGCAACGACTGCTGCACACTTCCAATCTTTATCGTATAGAGCTGCAGGAAGACCTCGCGCACAAACTCACCACGCTAGCAGACATGGAGCGTGTTTTCTTTTGCAATTCCGGCGCCGAAGCGAACGAAGCCGCGATCAAGATTGCGCGTAAGTTCGGGCACGAAAAAGGCATCGACCGGCCGGTGGTGATCGTGATGGACGGCAGCTTCCACGGCCGCACCATGGCGACCTTGAGCGCTACCGGCAACCCGAAGGTCCACGCGGGATTTCAACCATTGGTAGACGGGTTCGTACACGTTCCCTTCGACGACGTCGATGCCGTTGATGAAGCTGCGGGCACGCTTGACGTCGTCGCTGTACTCGTCGAACCCATTCAGGGTGAAGGCGGCATCGTCGTTCCAAAAGCGCGGTACCTGTCGGCATTGCGCAAGCTGTGCGACGACCGCGGATTGCTGTTGATGATAGACGAGGTGCAGTCCGGCATGGGGCGCACCGGCCGCTGGTTTGGCTTTCAGCACGAAGGCATCACGCCCGACGTGATTACCTTAGCCAAGGCCCTTGGGAACGGGGTTCCCATCGGTGCCTGTATCGCTGCGGGCGCTGCGGCGGACGTCCTACAGCCGGGCACACATGGATCGACCTTCGGCGGCAATCCGCTCGCGGCGAGCGCCGCACTCGCAGTGATCAAGGTGATCGAACGCGATGGATTGGTTGTCCGGGCGGCCGAACTGGGGCGGATGATGCGGGACGGATTTGGCGATGCCTTGGACAGCAATCCGGCGGTTAAGAGTATTCGCGGTCACGGCCTCATTCTCGGTATCGAACTAGACCGCCCGTGCGCGGACCTTGTCAAGCTTGCGCTTGACGACGGTCTTTTACTGAACGTTACTGCAGATAGTGTGGTCCGAATACTGCCGCCCTTGATCATGAGCAACGAAGAAGCGCGCAAAGTCGTGTCGCAGGTGGTGCGACTGGTGAGTAACTTTATCGATACACCATCGTGATCTGGTGATTCGCGATGTCAGTGCGTCATTTCCTATCGTTATTGGATCTCGACCGACAGGAAGTCCTGCATCTGCTCAAACGAGCGGTAGAACTCAAGCGCTGGCGCGGCGAAGGACGCCGGCCGCTGCTGTTCGAACGCCGCGTGCTCGCGATGATCTTCGAAAAGTCTTCGACCCGTACTCGCGTATCTTTCGAGGCGGTGATGGCAGAGGGTGGCGGAAAGGCAATTTTCCTCTCGACCAGGGAATCACAGGTCGGCCGCGGTGAACCGCCAGAGGACACTGCGCGTGTCCTCGCGGAAATGTCGGATGCCATTATGGTTCGAACCTACGAACATGAAATCGTCGAGCGCATCGCGGCACATTCGAGCGTGCCGGTTATCAATGGCCTGACCAACAGTCTGCATCCCTGCCAGGTACTCGCCGACCTGATGACTTATCATGAACATCGTGGGGATATTCAGCGGCGCAAAGTCGCCTGGATAGGCGATGGGAATAACATGTGCAATTCCTACATCAACGCCGCGAACCTTATGGATTTCGATCTCAGGGTGGCGACACCGGAGGGCTTCGCGCCGAGCGGACGAGACGCGTTGTCCGAAAATGCCCCAGTCGAATTCATGCACGATGCAAAGCAGGCGGTGAGGGATGCGCATCTGGTAGTTACCGATGTGTGGGCCAGCATGGGGCAGGAGAAAGAGAGCGAAGCGCGTAAAGAAGTATTTCAACCGTTCCAGGTTACCGCCGGACTCATGTCGCTAGCAGCCCCGGACGCCTTGTTCATGCATTGTTTACCCGCCCACCGCGGCGAGGAAGTAACGGCTGAAGTGATCGACCACCCCGACAGCGTAGTGTGGGATGAGGCGGGCAACAGGCTTCACGCGCAAAAAGCGCTGCTCGAATTTCTGCTGAAT
This sequence comes from Pseudomonadota bacterium, assembly GCA_036339995.1. Lineage (GTDB taxonomy): Bacteria > Pseudomonadota > Gammaproteobacteria > JAYYZW01. Next base: position 4,616 of record JAYYZW010000034.1, on the reverse strand, counting down.
ACCACTTGAACGTGCATCCGCATAACTTCGCGATAGGTTCTGAATATCCGTTGCGAATTCTGGGGCAGAATTCGATATGCCCGCGCACTGGGTGGGCAATGTGTAACCCGTATCCAGAGGGTGTAGAAGCGAGTGGCTGATCCGCGTGGGATAGGCATGACCTCGCAAAGAGCCCGCAACCGGCTGGTCGAACAGTTGAGAAGCATGGGGATCAGCGACGAGGCCGTACTAGAAATCATGCGCACGACGCCTCGGCATCTGTTTGTCGATGAGGCGCTTGCCAGCCGTGCTTACGAGAACACAGCGCTGCCGATAGGCTACGGACAAACGATCTCGCAGCCGTACATCGTTGCTGCGATGACGCAGGCACTCTATGCTACGGGGACATGCGATAAAGTACTCGAAATTGGTGCTGGCTGCGGTTATCAAAGCGCAATCCTTGCCCATCTGGCGAACCGCGTATTCGCGATCGAGCGTATCGAAGCCCTGGCCAATCGGCTCAGAACACGGCTGCACGAACTTCGCATATCGAACGTGCGTGTACGCCACGGTGATGGCTACCGGGGATGGCCCACGAACGGGCCATTCGACGGAATTCTGGTCGCCGCTGCTCCTGTCGGAGTGCCCGAGCAGTTGTTCGATCAGTTGGCGCCAGGCGGACGGCTCATCATCCCGATAGGACGCGCCGGTTTTCAGGATCTTCGTCTTTATACGAAAAACAACGGGGGTATCGATGAAGAGATACTGGAACAGGTAAGCTTTGTTCCACTACTCGAAGGTGTGAGTTAACGGTTTATGGGGTTCAGACCTCGCCGGGCATTTCTATTTCTTTACAGCCTCGTCATTGCGCTGGCTTTTGGATGCGCCCGTACGAGCTATGCCCCGATCGAACACAAAACGCTAACGGCCGAGCGAACTCAGCGCATTACGAAATCGACGCCGGGGCCTCGTAGGTCGAAGCTTTCTGCTCTGCGGCCCGCTATCTACATCGTTACGAAAGGCGACACCTTGCACGCCGTCGCGTGGCGATACCGTATCGATTATCGTGATCTCGTGAAATGGAATGAATTGAGTAACCCGGATCTGATCTTTATCGGACAGAAACTGCGCCTTCGGGCGCCGCCCAGCCCCGCCGCTTCATCGAAACCGACCTCATCGAAAAAATCCACTGAAAATAAGGCGGTTTCAGCTGACGCGAAAAGCGCAAAAAGAATCCTCCCATCGCCGCCGGTTAGTTGGGTTTGGCCGACGCAGGGGAAAACGAGACACGCCACAACGGTATCGGGCTCCAAAGGCATCGAAATACATGGTGCAAAAGGCCAGGCTGTCACAGCCGCCGCGCCGGGTACGGTCGTATACAGCGGAAGTGGACTGCGAGGCTACGGAGAGCTTATTATCATTAAGCACAACGATACGTTTCTCAGCGCGTACGCGCATAACGATATGTGCTTGGTTCCAGAAGGGCGGCGCGTAAATGCCGGCGAAATGATCGCCCGTATGGGCGATACGGATGCCAAGGACGTGATGTTGCATTTTGAGATTCGAAGAAACGGCAAGGCGGTCGATCCACTGAAGTATCTGCCGAAAAGATAACACTCCGGGATACCAATGGCGGGCCCGCGCATTAAGGATAAAGAATCGGGCGCAAATAGCGGGCGCCGCTCACGGGCGGATGGCGCGGGTAAGGCCAAAACCAAAACCAAAACCAAAGACACTGAACTCGTCGACAATTTGACCGAGTCCGAAAGCCGACTCGAAGACACGGGTGATGCGGATTCGGGTGCGCCTGCCAGCACCGCAGATGAAACCGATACCCCTAAATATGGGGCCGGCGAAGTCTCTCAGGGCGACACGGATGCGACGCGCCTCTATCTCAATGAGGTCGGGTTCTCGCCACTGCTGACGGTGGCAGAAGAAGTCAAGTATTCCAGGCTCTCCCTGAAGGGTAACGAAGCTGCCCGTAAGCGCATGATCGAGAGCAATCTCCGTTTGGTGGTCAAGATCGCTCGACGCTACATGAATCGCGGCCTCGCGCTATTGGATCTCATCGAAGAGGGCAACCTCGGGTTGATTCGTGCGGTAGAGAAGTTCGATCCGGAACTCGGTTTTCGTTTTTCGACCTACGCAACCTGGTGGATCCGGCAAACGATCGAGCGGGCGCTGATGAATCAGACCCGAACTATAAGGTTGCCCATACACGTCATCAAGGAAATCAATATCTACCTGCGTGCAGCGCGGCAGTTGGCTCAGAAGCTCGATCGAGAACCGAATCCCGGGGACGTTGCGAACATGCTCGATCGCCCGATCGAGGACGTCAAACGCATGCTGGGGCTGAACGAGAGGATCGCGTCGGTGGATGTGCCCGCCGAACGCGATTCGGACCGTTCTCTACTCGACACGATACCTGACGAACAGAACCCGGACCCTGCCACCATCCTGCAAAACGATGACGTGCAGCGGCATATCGACATATGGTTGGCGCAACTCAACGAAAAACAGCGCGCAGTGGTCGAACGTCGTTTCGGGCTTTCTGGCCGCGAAATCGGCACGCTCGAAGAAGTTGGCAACGAAATCGGCGTCACGCGCGAGCGGGTCAGGCAGATTCAAATCGAGGCCCTCAAGCGGTTGCGCCAGATACTTGAGCGCGAGGGATTCTCCGTCGACGCGCTGTTTGCAGAGGTATGAGAAGCTGACCAACTGCGCTCCACATAGTCAAATCATGAATAGGGCCGCTATGATCGCGCGTCCTTCCGAAATCAGGATATTGAACGAACGGCACGCAGCACCGGTGTCCATGAATTCAAGACCGACATTTTGTCGCCCGAGTATTTGGACGAAGTTGTAGTCGATAAACACCTGTTGCTTACCAGTACCCATGATGACAATCTCCGGTGCCAGATCGAGAAGGCTATCGAAGTGAGAAACATTTATGGCTTCAAGAGTCGCTGGCAGCAAGTCTTCATATATGGCTGTCGGCGTGATTACGCACGGTGACTCAATGAGTGTATTGCGTACGCGAATCCATCCCGGTGCGTAAGCCGAGATGCGGAACGAACCGGGACTGTCTTCTAGATTGAATTTCATTGATTAGTTGCCGGGAAGTCGTTCACCTTGAGTGATTGTGCACGAGTTTAACTAGAACCTATCTCAAAATTAACTATATGCGCGTTGCCCGTCGTTTATTTAGCTTATGCTTTGCCGCACTCCTCGCGCATTAAACTGCACAAAAATAGCTACCGGCGCGCATGTGAATAATTTTGAGATAGGTTCTAAATGGAATCATTTCGATGTTCTGTGCTTGGACGCACCACCGAACGATCGTTGCGAATGAGGAGCGGTCCCGATTGGCCCGCCCGCGTATGGTAACCGGAGAACAACAGTGCGGATCATATTGTTAGGGGGCCCCGGCGCGGGCAAGGGAACGCAGGGAGATTTCCTTTGCGCCCGGCTCGGCATACCGAAGATTTCCACCGGGGACATGCTGCGCGCGGCGATCAAGGCGGGTACGCCGCTGGGCAGGAAGGCGAAGAAAGTGATGGATTCTGGTAGCTTGGTGTCCGACGACATCATCCTCGGGCTTGTCGAAGAACGGGTCAAAAAGGCAGATTGCGGGAACGGATTTCTGCTCGACGGATTTCCGCGCACTATTCGGCAGGCCGAGGGACTTCGCGACGCCGGTATCGAAATTGATCTAGTCATTGAAATAGCAGTTGAAGATGAGGAAATCATACGACGCATGTCCGGCCGGAGGGTCCATCCGGCATCCGGTCGCACCTATCATGTGAAGTTCAATCCGCCAAAAATTGCGGGTCAAGATGACCTTACCGGTGAAGTGCTCGTGCAACGTGACGACGACCAGGAGGAAACCGTGCGTCGTCGCCTCGCCATTTATCATGAACAGACACAGCCGCTCGTGACGTTCTATTCCCAGGCGGTCGCGGGCGGCACTGCGCCGGGCTATATGCATGTTGACGGTGTGGGTGAAGTAGCTGCGATTTGCGATCGAATATTTACTGCTTTGGAAGACATAGGCGCGCCGATTTAAGTTCTTGAGGAAAGCGTCGATGAAGTTCTTATGTGCGAAGTGTTGCGAATCCAACAACAAATCTGGATTGAGTGCAAAAAATTACCGTGATTTGATTGCAGTTTTTTGAGTTGTGATGTATATAAGCCACTGTGGTGTTGCGTTATTAATTTCAATCGTACGATGAAAAGGGGGCCTTAACTATGGCGAAAGCGAGAAAGAAGGCGGCAAAGAAGAAGTCGACGAGGAAAAAAGCCTCCGCGGGGAGAAAGAAAACCGCGAAGAGGAAGGTAGCCAAGAAGAAGGCAACAAGGAAGAAAGCAACGAGGAAGAAGGCAACAAGGAAGAAGGCAACAAGGAAGAAGGCAACAAGGAAGAAGGCAACAAGGAAGAAGGCAACAAGGAAGAAGGCAACAAGGCGCAAAGCTGCCAAGAAGAAGGCGACTCGGCGCAAGAAGGTGACCAGGAAAAAGGCAACTAAGAAGAAGGCGGCCAAAAAGAAGGCCACTCGACGCAAAGCTGCCAAAAACAAGCCAACTAAGAAACGGCGGGCTAAAAAGAAGGTAGCCAAGAAAAAGGCAACCAGGAAAAA
>JAYYZW010000033.1:0-23450 GCA_036339995.1 Pseudomonadota bacterium | reverse complement strand
CGCAAATTACGCATTTCCGGATACGGCCGCGTGAACAAGTATTTCGGAGTTGGGCTGCACTCATTCGCCCGCAAGCGGGCGAATTGAATTTTATGTCGCAAGCCGCGGTCAGATATCGTTCTTGCTCATTTGCTCGGCGATGTAATCCGCCTGCCGTATTGCGAGCGAGACTATTGTGAGCGTCGGATTCTCGGCGCCGCCGGTCGTGAACTGGCTGCCGTCGGATACGAACAGGTTCTTGATGTCGTGCGTCTGGCCCCATTTGTTGACGACGCCGTCTGCAGCCTTTTCGCTCATGCGGTTGGTTCCCAGGTTGTGCGTCGACGGGTAGGGCGGCGTCTTGACAATCCGGGTCGCACCGACGGCTTCGTATACATTCGTTCCGGCCTGGAATGCATGCCGGCGCATCGCCAGGTCGTTATCATGATCATCATAATGGACGTTCGGCACGGGCATGCCGTAGGCGTCCTTTTCACTCGAATGTAGGGTGACTGCATTGCTCTCCTGTGGCATGTCTTCACCCACGATCCACATGCCCGCCATGTGATCGTAGGCTTCCATCAATGATGTGAAATCACGGCCCCATGAGCCGGGCAGGAGAAATGCCGCGGTAAATGGAACGCCGAGTGCGATGGTCTCCATCTCATAGCCGCTGACGAACCCGCGGGCCGGATCGTTTATCGATTCATCCGAAATGATGCCGGCCATGGTCGTACCGCGGTACATGTTTACGGGCTTATCGAAGATTCCGTAGACTGATGCGGTCAGGTGCCTCATGTAGTTTCGACCGACCTGGCCGGATGAATTGGCCAGGCCGTCGGGGAAGCTGCTCGATGCAGAATTGAGCAGCAAACGCGGGCTTTCTATCGAATTACCCGCGATACAAACGATGCGTGCTTTTTGCCGATGTTCCTTCCCATCGGTGTCGGCATAGACGACCGAATCGACCTTACCGGTTTTGTCGTGCCCGATCCTAAGAACCTGGGACTGAGGCCGAACTTCGAAATTCCCGGTCTGCTCCGCGTGTGGAATTTCCGTGTACAGGGTCGACCACTTGGCACCCATGCGACAGCCTTGAAAGCAGAAGCCCAACTGGCGGCAGGAAGTACGGCCGTCTCGCGCCTTGGAATTGATCGCCATGCGCCCCGTATGGACTTGTGTGTAGCCGAGCTTCTTTGCTCCGGCCGCCATGACCTTGAAATTGTTGCAGGGCGGCAGGCCGGGGATGCCATTGGTCCGCGTGACGCCCATCTTCGCCTCGGCCTTGGCGTAATAGGGTTCGAGCTCTGCCAGCGACAGCGGCCAATCCAGGAGATTCGCGCCTGCGATAGATCCGTAGGTCGTGCGTGCCTTGAGTTCGTGTTCCCGCAGCCTCAAGCTCGCGCCCGCCCAATGCACGGTGGTGCCGCCGACGGTTTTGCAGATCCAGGCCGGCAGATTCGGGAAATCTCTGGCCACCAGCCAGGACCCCGAGGTGGTCCGTTTGTCCAGCCACGCCATGCGACCGAACATTCCCCATTCGTCGTTGGCGAAGTCACTGGTGAAATCGAGACGCGTGCCCGCCTCAAGGCAGACGACTTTGACGCCTTTTTGCGCGAGTTCGTTCCCCAAGGTCCCGCCGCCGGCACCGGAGCCGATGACCACCACGACGCTGTCATCATTGCGATCGAATTTTTTCATCGGTCCGTCAATCCGCCGGCAGCCAGTCGATGTCGTCAAACCCCCGCTCGAGATAGCCGCCGAAAGGATACGATGCCCCTTCGTACCCGAAATGCGGCCACACCTTGGGGTTGTTGTACAGCGCGACGACGACGTGACCTTGTATGGCGCTGAAAAACGGTGTGCCTTCCATCGACGCGAGCACTCGGGTCTGCCCGGCTTCATCCATGTCGAGAAACTTGCCGGCCGATGTACCGTCCAGTTTGTTCACGCCCTGCGCCAGGAGTTCAGAGAGTTTGCCATCGTCCATTGCTTTGTGGTCCAGCCCTTCGACGCAGGTGCCGTAGTAGCTGTCGTTCAATTCGTCGTGCGGGAACATGACGCGGCACACGCGCACCAATACCCTCGCCGTGTAGTCATCCAGCGTCTCGTATTTCATCTTGCCCGCAGCGATGGCGGGCAGGTATGCCGTCAATGACGAGGCCGCGAGGGTGCGGCCGCTCGACTCGAGAAACTGGCGGCGGTTGAATCGTGCTTTACTCATGTGCGAGCCTTTTTGGGCATTTGGATGCTTATGTACGGTTCGTGAAATCATGACAGCTTCTCGAAGCTTGATCCACGGCGGCGGTTGTTACATCGCAGGAGAAGCGGCCCGTTGAATAGGTACTTGGACAGCGCCGCAAGGCGATCGGCTTAGCGACCCCCGGAGAGGTAGTTAACATCATGCGTACGCTTGACCTGCTTGATCGTCGTATCCGGGTAGTGCCACGGCAGGGCACCAGCGTTCCGCGGTTGTTTTGCTTGTCGATCACGTTCGCAGCACGTCGACTTTGCGGAGCGCCCAATTGTCATACGGAGCCCAGCCGTTGGGACCGTAATACACGGTCTCGGGATAGCGCGAACGTGCGACCGCGAGAATGCGGGCCGTGCCGATATATTCCCAGCTATGCTCCATCGGGCGGCCGTTGAACCCGTAGAAATCCTCCAGGGTATGATCCGTGCCGAGCAGCGAGTCCGACTTCACCTCCACTGAGATCCGGCGCGCGCGACGCAGACTCGGAATGTACGCCCAGGAATCATCGGCCTTGTGCGGGTCGTCGTAGCGCGAGATCAAAAACGCAGTACCGGCGATGTCGAAGGGTGCGGTGAATCCGGTGTATTCGCGGAAGTGCGTGCCCTCCGCAAAGCCCTTACCGCCGTTCATCATGTAGTTCTCTTCGGGCAGGTCCGCACGATGCGCCATGTGTATGCGTTGATAAGGGCCCGTGAGAACACGCTCGAAGGTGCCGCCACCGAGGTAGTATTCGGCATACTTGCCGCCGGCGTCCGTCATAATTGGGTGGTCGTCACGGCGTACCCAGACCCAGTGCACCTCGTTGATCTTCAGGCCGTCGTTCTGCCAGCGATACATCCAGTTCCAGACCTGTTCCCAGCCGTCTTCATTTACTGCCCGGCGTAAACGGCCCCCCCACGAGCGGGTGCACGGCCAGTATCGCAGCGAGCGCGTAATGTGATGGTTTCAACGTATTGCGTTCCTCGAGTTTTCTTTCGATTGAGCTACGCGTCAACGCCATGCAGGCGGGCGAAGCCGCGCCTAGTAGACACTAAAGCGTGTGGAAATCGTGTGAACGCGGAGCGCCGCAGTGTAACTCTCGTATTCGAATCTCCCTGGGCTGCTAGCCCTGGATCTGCAACGGTAGCTCTGTGCGCTGCACGAGGGGCTTCAGCGCGAAGCTCGTTTGAATGTTCGCAATCACGGAGATCTTGGTGAGTTTTTCCATCAGAAAACGCTCGTAGCTTTCGAGATCGGGTAGCACGACGCGCAGCAGGTAATCCGATGTTCCGGTCATGAGGTAGCACTCCATGACCTCGGGATAAGTCACGATCTGGGATTGGAATTCATCCAGTGCAGGTTTTTCCTGAGTATTCAGGGAAACACTCACGAACGCACTGATGCCGAAGCCTACCGCATTGGAGTCGACGATTGCGACGTAGCGTTTGATGACGCCCTGTTGCTCCAAAGCCTTGACCCGCCGCAGGCAGGGGGAGGGTGACAAGCCGATTCTCTCCGCCAGTTCCGTGTTGGCGATGCGCCCGTCGTTTTGCAGATGGTGCAGGATCCCGTAGTCGATGCGGTCTAGATTAATTATTGGCATAAAATTTCAAAGTTTTACAGCTAGAAGACGAATTATGCCTTGAACCGGTTAATTTTATAGCACAATTAGCACCTAATTGTCCGGCGGGGCGGATAAAATGGGTGCCGGTTTTCACTCCATTCGAGCAAGCCATGGGCCCTGCATTAGCCGCCGAAGACGGCATCGGCACCGACATCGCCGAGTGGCGCGAGTCACTCGACTACATCAACGACGCCTATGGCTCGGAAGGCGTAATCGCGATCATCCGTGCGCTGCAGAATCACGCTCTGCAGAGCGGGATCGCCCTCAATGAAGCGACGCTCAACACGCCCTACGTCAACACGATCCCGCTGACCCGGCAGCCCGCCTATCCCGGCAATATCGCCATTGAAAAACGCATCGAAAACATCATCCGTTGGAACGCCATGGCCATGGTGCTACGCGCCGCCGACAGCGGTAGTGGCGTTGGCGGTCACATCGCGACCTTTTCCTCGGCCGCGACGATGATGGAAGTCGGCTTCAATCACTTCTTCCGCAAGCAGCGAGCGGATTACGGCGGCGACGTGGTGATCCCGCAGCCGCACGCGGCGCCGGGCATCTATGCGCGCGCCTATGTCGAAGGCCGGCTGAGTGCTGGACAACTGGATAATTTCCGCCGCGAGCTACAGCCCGAAGGCGGGCTTAGCTGCTACCCGCACCCGCGCCTGATGCCCGATTTCTGGCAGGTGCCGTGCGCTTCCATGGGCCTGTCGACTCCGACTGCAATCTACCAGGCACGTTTCGCCAAATACCTTGAAAACCGGGGCCTGAAGCCGGTCAACGGCGGCAAGGTCTGGTGCTTCATCGGCGACGGCGAGGCCGACGAACCCGAGGTACTCGGCACGATCAACATTGCGGCAAGAGAAAATCTCGATAACCTCGTATTGATCGTCAATTGCAACCTGCAGCGGCTGGACGGGCCCGTGCGCGGCAATGGCAAGATCATCCAGGAACTCGAGCGCAGTTTTCGCGGCGCCGACTGGAACGTCATCAAGGTCATCTGGGGCAGCGGTTGGGACGGCTTGCTCGCGCAGGACGAGGAGGGTGTATTGCGCCAGCGCATGGAGGACGCCGTCGACGGGGATTACCAGTGGTATTCGGTTTCCCCCGGCAACATGCAGCGCGAGCATTGGGTGGAGAACAATCCCAAGCTCGCGCAGATGATGAACGCCCTGACCGACGAGGAGCTTCGCGACATCAAGCGCGGCGGACAGGATCCGAAGAAGATCTACGCTGCCTTCGAGGAGGCGCGTCGGACCGAAGGCACGCCAACGGTCATTCTCATCAAGACCGTCAAGGGTGACGGCATGGGCGCGATCCAGGGCCGTAACACCGTCCACCAGAAGAAGAATCTAAAGCCTAAGGAACGGATCGCCTGCGCCGGCGAATACGGCATCCCGCTCTCGCCCGAAGAGATCGTCCGGGCCGATTTTTACCGTCCGCCCGAAGACAGCGAGGAGATCCGCTACATTCGCCGTCATCGCGCGCAGCTGGGCGGGTTTCTGCCGTCACGCGAAGTCTCCTGCGCGCCGCTCAAGACGCCGCCCATCGCGGACTTCACCGAATTTCTCGGTGGTTCGGGTGACCGCGCCGCGTCCACGACAATGGCCGCCGTGCGGCTGCTTGCGCGCCTGCTGAAAGACAAAGACATAGGCCGGTACGTGGTACCGATCGTGCCGGACGAGGCGCGAACCTTCGGCATGGACGGCTTATTCCGCGTCGCCGGTATCTACTCCCCGGAGGGGCAGAATTACCGGCCGGTCGATGCCGATTCGATGCTTCCCTACCGGGAAGCCACCGACGGACAGATCCTGCAGGAAGGGATCTGCGAAACCGGTGCGATCGCCTCCTTTCTCGCCGCCGGCACTGCGTATGCGGCGCACGGCATACCCACGATACCCTTTTATTTCTTCTATTCTATTTTTGGATTCCAGCGCGTCGGCGACATGATCTGGACATGCGGCGACATGATGTGCCGGGGATTCCTGATGGGGGGGACGGCCGGCCGCACGACCTTGAACGGAGAAGGCCTGCAGCATCAGGACGGACATTCGCAGTTGGTCGCGGAAACGATTCCGAACCTCAAAAGCTACGATCCCGCATTCGCCTATGAACTGGCTATTATCATCCGCGACGGAATCCGGCGGATGTACGAGGATCAGGAAGAGGTTTTTTATTACATCACGGTCTACAACGAAGCCTACGTGATGCCGCCGCTGCCGGAGGACGATCCGACAGAGGGTATCCTGCGGGGGCTCTACAAACTCCGGCCGAGCGGGATTGAATCGGCGCATAGGGCGCATGTTCTCGCGAGCGGTCCGATCGTCCAGCAGGCGCTCGAGGCCGCGCAGCTGCTCAAGCAGCATGGCGTTGCCGTAGACGTCTGGAGCGTCACGAGCTTCAATGAACTCTATCGCGACGCACTCGAATGTGAACGCTGGAATCGCATGCACCCGACGGATGTGCCGCGCATTAGCTTTCTCGAGTCATCGCTCGCGAACGAAACGGGCGTGTTCATATCTGTCACTGATTACATGAAAACGCTTGGCAGCAAGCTCGCCAAGTGGATCCCGGGTGAATATGTCGTGCTGGGCACCGATGGTTATGGGCTCAGCGAGTCGCGTGCCGCCTTGAGGCAGTATTTCGAAATCAATCCCGAATATATTGCCCTCGCGGCGCTCGAGGCGCTGGCTCGCGGAGGCGCGCTGTCCCGCGAAGAAGTCGCTGCGTTCATTGCCGAGAACGAAATAGACGCCGAAAAGCGCAGCCCGGTTGACTTCTGAAATCGGCGGTGAGCAAGCTCCGTATCCCGGACCTTGGTGAAGGTGTCGACGAAGGCACGGTGCTGGCCGTGCTGGTCACGGCCGGTGCCGCGGTATCCGAGGGGCAGGCGCTGCTCGAGGTTGAAACGGACAAGGTCACATTCGAGATCCCGTCACCACGTAGCGGAATCATCGAAGAACTCGAGGTGGTAGCGGATGACATTATCCGGACGGGCGATATATTCGCACGGATGTCCGCCGACCAGGCGGCGCCGGCATCTGATCAAACACGGGGTGTTGCCGCGACGGCGGGGGGCGCGGCAACGGTCGTCGACCTTGGAAGCGATGACGACGAGCGCGATGCGATTTCCGGTGACAACACAATCCAGCCGTCGGCGGCCGCGCCCGCGGCAAGCGGCATCCCGACTGGCCGTTTAACCGGCAGCGAGGTCGTGCGTGCGGGCCCGGCCGCACGCCGTGAGGCGCGGGAACTCGGGATTGCCATCAAGGCGGTCCCTGCAACGAGACGACGCAAGCGCATGACCAAGGACGATGTGCGCCGGTATGCGCGGGCCTTGCTTACCGCCGACGGTGCGACGGTTTCCGTGGAACCCAGGCTTCCTGATTTATCAGCGTTCGGACCCGTACGCGAGGTACCGCTTACGCGGGTGGAACAGGCGACGGCGCGCAACATCGCGCGGGGAACGACATTCATTCCGCACGCCTGGATCGAACTAAAGGCCGACGTTACGGCACTGGAGGCGCGCCGCCGCGAAATACGCACGGCCCAGGCCCCGTCCGATCCGCCTCTGACGATGACCGCGGTGCTTTGCAAGGCCGTGGCGAGGGCTCTTGCGGAGTTCCCGCGCTTTAACGCCGCGATCGACATGCGCACGCAAACACTTCTCTACCGCGACTACGTCAACATCGGTGTGGCCGTCGACAGCGACGGCAATCTGCTGGTACCGGTCGTCAAAGACGTTCCCGATTTGAGCGTTTCACGCGTGGCCGAGGAACTGCACCGCATGAGCGCCGCTGCGCGCCGGAACCGGATCGAAGGCGCCGACCTGCGCGGCGCGGGCATCACGATCACGAACCTGGGAAGTATCGGGATCAGCGGGATTCAACCGATCATCAATTGGCCGGAAGTCGCAATCGTCGGGATCGCGGCCACCGAGGAAGTGCTGCGTAAAAGCGGGAACGCGGTGGAAGCGCGGCTCCTGCTGCCCATCACCCTGGGATTCGATCACCGTGCGAACAACGGCGCGGATGCGGCGCGTTTCCTCAACGCCATCTGCGCTGCGCTGTCTGAAGCGGCCATTCTGTCGATGATCGACTAGCGGAGATTCGCCCGCAAGCGGGCTTCTACAATCAGCGCCTCGTCAGGATCACCCCGGCGACGTAGGAGCCCGCTTACGGGCGAATCTTCCTCAGACCTTGAGGGAAAGCCTGGAGATATCCACGCTCTCGCCAACGATCAAATCCTCTCTCGCCAAGAACGCGGGCTTGATGAGCCATACGAGCGTCGGCAACACCACGAGTGACAGGATCATATTGATCAACATGATGCACACCAGCAGGAGACCCATGTCGGCCATAAATTTGAGGTCGGATAGAAAATACCAGGGGAGAATACCGATCAGCATGACGGACGCGGTGAACATGATCGCTTTGCCCGTGGTGGTGAGCGCTGCGTTGATCGCCTTTTTGAGGTCGTGATCCAACGCGGAATATTCTTCGCAGATTCGCGACAACAGGTAAATGCCGTAATCGATCCCGATCCCGACGCCCATTACCGCCACGATCACCGCATTGATGTCCATGCCGATCCCGAGCATGTGCATGGTTGCCCCGAGCAGGAGATTCGATAGATTCACGGGGATTAGCAGGATGAAAGCGGCGACGAGCGAGCGGTAGGCGTATGCCGAGATCAGCATGACGGCGAAGTTCAGCAGTCCGAGGATGAACCAGTGGTAGCGTTCGACTACGTAATTCATCGCCTGTTGTAACGCGATGACGCCGGTGCCCAGACGCACGCGAAATTCAGGATGATCTTCTTGAACCGCCGCGACCGCCCGCTTTGCGCTCGCGAGTGCGGCGTCGATCGTTTCTTGCTTGTTGTCTTTGTACCAGAACGTGACCGTTGAATTCTGCAGACCGAAATCGATGACGTGACCGAAATTGACCGGGCTCGAGCCGAACATCGCGGCAAAACCGGCGGCGTTGACGGCCTCTACAGTCCGGTCCAGAGGCGCCCATTTGGGATTACCGCCCGAAAACAGGCGGTTTGTTTCGCGCATGTAGTCGGTGAACGACAGAGTGGCGCGTGGTGCCAGCTCCGTATCGGCTTCCATGCGCCGCTGCAATTCGCTGGCGACGGCGACCACCTCCGGCGTGCGGCCGACCCGGTATTTAACGTCTTCCTCCTTCGCCTCGAGCACGATTTCGAGAGTGTTCATGCCCGGGAAATGCGCGTTAATGGCACGTACGGCCGTGTTGAATTCGGATTCGTACCAGAGCAGGTTGCTGCCCTCGACGGGATTGCCGATCTTGATCTGCGTATTCATATAGAGCGCGAACACGCCGACGAATACGGTCACGATCGCAGTAAGCTTGGCTGGTTTTCCAACAGTCAGGCCGGCGAGGCGATGTAAGACCCTTTCCTGCATGAGATGAATACCTGACTCCTTCTCCTCACCACCCACGATCTCTGCAATATTCCCCGGCGCCGGCAGGTAGGAGAGAATGATCGAGACCATGAAAACGCCTGTGGGAATGATCCACAGAGCCCAGAAGCCACAGAACAGCGCGTGATTCACCATCGTTTGAATGGGCGCCACTGCGATGAAGACGATACCGCAGACGTCGGTGAGGATGCCGAGAATCGAGGGCGCCATCATGATTCCCATGGTGACTTCGGCTGCTTGGCGGCGATCCTTGAGCTGCATCAGGATCTCGTAGAAGCGTTCGGTGTATTGCACGCAGTGGGAGAACGATCGCGCCACGAGTAGCAGAGGCACGATCATCAACAAGGGCTCGATCGGTCGGCCGAGCAAGCCGATGAAGCCGAATCCCCAGATGCCCGCGATGAGTGCGCACAGGATCGGCGTGACCACGCCCCCGAAATTGCGCATGTAAAACACCAAGGCCACGATCAGCGCACCGACCGTCACCGCGAAAATCTTGTAGGTCTGCTTCTGTAACTTGTAAACCCAGCCGGTCAGTACCGGCTGACCCGCGAGGTAGACCTCATGCTCGTCGTCCCGTGCGTTTACGACCAATGATTGCGCATAAGCGAAGGCCTCACCATATTCGATCGAGTCCTGAAACGCGGCGTTGATCAAAGTGGCCGATTCATCATGGGAAATGAAAAAGGCTCGCGCATTGAGTGAAATTTCGACGCGCCGCCGGAATTCCTGCATTTCCTCGTCGGTGACCGGTGCCTTGTTCCCCATCAGCGGCTGCGTATCGATGCCTTCGGGGGTGGCTTCGGCGTAACGCAGTTTCTCGGTTGATATAGAAATAACCTGATCGTGATCGACACCAGGCGCGAGATCGATGTCGCGGGTCAACTGCCAGACTTTGTACAGCGTTTCAGGGTTGTAGATGTCACCTTTTATACGTTTGACCATAATCGACATGGTCAAGGGATTACCGAAATTGCGGTGATCAAAATAGACCTGAACGTAGGGGTCGTCCTTGGGGAGGAGATCATTAAAGACCGTGCGGATTTGCACGTGTGGAAATCCGGTCAAGAACCCGAGGGTGACGACGATAAAGCCGATCCCCACCCCTAGGCGGTTTTTCATAATCCAACGTGCGATACGAAGTCTCATTGAATGACTTATCCCCCAACCAGTACTCGATCGCATTCAGCTCGATCAATTATTCGAGCACGTCTGTGCTGCGTGATTGTGCCTATCGAAAGGCGCATTCGGCGAAGCGCCCAATTCGATATCTCGTGGCGAAGCGAGTCTGCTGCGAGACTTTCCAGCTTGGACGCGATGACGGCGCCAAAATTTTCCGCTGCAGGTTGCCTCAGCGCTCTCGGACAACCGGCCTGAATGCGAAACCGCAGCACCCCGAAAGAAATCGGCGCGAATTCTAGCAGTTAAATGGTGCCGTAACGCTACCTGCCTGAATAAACTTCCGGAAAACCGGAAACGGACCAACTTGCTTATTCGAGCCCGAGCTTCCCGGCCAGTCCGATTCGCTGAAGCTTCCCCGTTGATCCTTTCGGGATTTCGTCGACGAAGCAGACGGTCCTCGGCACCTTGAATGAAGCCAGACGCTCGCCCGCGAAATAGCGCAGCTCCTTTTCCGTCAAGGTCGCACCTTCGTGGAGAATGACCGCCGCGGCCACGTCTTCACCGAGCTTTGAATGCCGGACTGCGAAGGTAACGATCTGCTTGATGGCCTGGTGT
This sequence comes from Pseudomonadota bacterium, assembly GCA_036339995.1. Taxonomy (GTDB): domain Bacteria; phylum Pseudomonadota; class Gammaproteobacteria; genus JAYYZW01. Next base: position 12,431 of record JAYYZW010000033.1, on the reverse strand, counting down.
TCTATCAGAACGTCATCGACTTCCCGGGGCGAGATCTTCTCGCCGCCGCGATTGATGATCTCCTTGATGCGACCATCGATACGGAGGTAGTTGTCGTCGTCGAATACGCCGAGGTCGCCGGTGCGAAACCATTTCGCGCCGCCGTCGGGGTCGGGCTGGAATCCCGACGCGTTGGCGTTGGGATTTTTCTCGTAGCCGGCGGTGACGTTCGGCCCGCGAATGACGATCTCGCCCTGCGTGCCGTCCTCGACGAATTGCCCGTCCTCGCCCATCAAACGTACTTCGGGACCGGCGGGCAGTCCGACCGATCCCGCTTTACTCGGCGCCGGCGGCAAGGGATTGGAAGTCATCTGATGGCAGGCTTCCGTCATGCCGTAGGACTCGATTACCGGGCAGGAGAAAGTCTGACCGAGGCTCTCCATCACCGGCGCGGGCAGTGAAGCCGAAGAGGATCGGATGAACCGCAACTCGCAGGTATCGGCGATTTCCCGGTTACGCGAAACCCGCTCGAGGATGAGTTGGTGCATGGTCGGAACCGCGGTGTACCAGCTGGGCTCGACCTGATCGAGCCAGGCGAAGAAGCGGACTGCGTTAAAGCCCGGGCTGCACACCACCTCACCGCCACTACTCACCGTGGCCAGCACCGCCGCGATCAGTCCGTGAATATGGAACAAGGGCATGATGTTCAGGCAGCGGTCCTGCGGCGTCAGCGCGAGCGTCTGGGCAATGTGACGCGCCGACGCGCAAAGGTTCGCCTGCGACAAGGGAACGATCTTCGGCCGCGAGGTCGTCCCCGAGGTATGCAGTACGAGCGCGACATCGTCTGCGCCTGCCGGGGTCGTAGCCGGCTGTCTTTGCGCCGCGGTGAATTCGAAAGTAAATTTTCCAGCGGCTGCCTCCGTGTCCTCGACCAATTCAATGATGCGGATGCCGAGCCGCAGCGCAACGTCCCGCGCCGGGGTCTCCGTGCCCTGCGCAACGATTACCGCACCGGGTTCAAGATCGGACAGATAGAATTCGAATTCGGTCTCGCGATACCCGGGATTAAGTGGCGCGGCCCCGGTCGAGCCCGCAATGCCCATGAAGCACGACGCCATCGCGGGGCCGTTCGGTAGAATGATGGCAACGCGATCCGTGCGGCCGATCCCGCATCGAGCGAGATCTTCGCGCACCGAAATTTGCAATTCCCGCAACGCGGCGTAGGCCATCGATTCGCGGCCGAGTGCGCCGATGGCCGCCGCGGACGGCACGCACTGTGATTCCTGCAACATCAAGGTCTGATGGCTGTCGCTCATGCCAGTTCGCGTTCCCGGTGGCACAGGTGCCGCACGCAGCTCAGCGCGGTGCCAAACGGATGGCGCCGTCCAGGCGCACGCTTTCGCCGTTGAAGTAACCGTTCTCGATCATCGTCAGCGCCAGATGGGCATACTCGGGCGGCACGCCGAGCCGTTTCGGAAAGGGTACGGATGCGGCGAGGGCCTGCTTGACTTTCTCCGGTGCTGCTTGAAGCAAAGGCGTATCGAAGATACCAGGCAGTATGGTATTCACGCGAATTCCCTCGCTCATGAGGTCACGCGCGATCGGCAAGGTCATACCGACGACACCCGCTTTCGACGCCGAATAAGAGGCTTGCCCCATCTGCCCGTCCTCGGCGGCAACGCTCGCGGTATTGATGATGACGCCGCGTTCGCCATATTCATCCACCGGATCGAGCGTCATCATGCCGGCGGCCGACTTGGCGGTGCAGCGAAACGTGCCGATGAGATTGATCTGGATGATCAATTCGAACGCCGCCAGCGGGAAGTGCCTGATCGCACCAGTCTTCTTGTCGCGCCCGGCGGTCTTGACCGCATTGCCGGTACCGGCGCAATTGATCAGAATCCTTTCCTGGCCGACCGCCGCCCGCGCTTTCTCGAAGCCGGCATCGACGTCGGCTTCGCTGGTGACGTCCACTTTGCAGAAGACGCCGCCGAGGTCCGTGGCAACGGCCTCGCCGTTCTCTTCGTTGAGATCGAAGATTGCGATCTTCACGCCCTTGGCCGCGAGCGCCCGCGCCGTGGCTTCGCCGAGCCCCGATGAGCCACCCGTGACGACGGCCGTTACCGATGAATCGAGTTCCATAATCGTTATCCCCCTGTTGCGTGTTGAATCCAATGTCGATGAGCGTCCCCGGGTGAACCGGTGCGCGGTCGCAGCGCTATAGTGAGAAGGTCGCGGTCCGCAGCTTTATCCGCCGTGTAGCTCTACGGCAGGCCGTGTTCCCCAGCTTGCCGCCGCCTTTCTATCGTCACATTTCGGAGCGCGAAAACCGCGCATCGTTGACGAGGACCATTCCGTTGAGCTTCGGGAGACTTCCCCGAAACGACAGGTACGCCAGGCAGCTCAAGCCAAGCAGGCAGAGCGAAGCGGATAGCGCAAATTTTTTCACGGCTTCAAGCGCTGCTCAGTGCGTGTCCAGAAACGGCTACTTTCACTACGGAGACACGACGAGGATACTTCAAAGCATAAATAAATTTACTCCCGGTAATCAGAAGACGGAGATAAGTGCGCCGGGAGTGATACGCTTGATCTCGCAATTTCGATGAAATGGGGATAGAAGGATGAAACTCGAAGAATACAGCGCCTACGACGGTCTCGGATTGGCCGAATTGATCCGGAACGGCGAGGTTTCGGCAAGCGAAGTCGCGCAGGCGGCGATCGACGCCATCGATCAACTGAATCCGGAACTCAATGCGGTCATCGAAAGCTATCCCGATCGCATCGCGGGACTCGACGCCGGCAAGCTGCCGGGCGGCGCATTGAAGGGCTCGCCGTTTCTGATTAAGGACCTGGTAATTCATGAAGCAGGCCAGACTTACGAGATGGGCAGCCGTCTGGCAAAGGGGTTCGTCGCACCTAACGATACTGAACTCATGATCCGCTACCGCGATACGGGACTGGTCAACCTAGGCCGTACTTCGACGCCGGAATTCGGTTTTTGCGCGACCGTCGAATGCGTACTCAACGGTCCGACGCGCAATCCCTGGAACACCGAACTGAGCCCGGGAGGATCCAGCGGCGGTTCTGCCGCGGCGGTCGCCGCCCGCATGGTCCCCATTGCCCACGCCAATGACGGCGGCGGTTCGATCCGGATCCCGGCCGCATGCTGCGGCCTAGTCGGCATGAAACCGACGCGCGGGCGCAATTCGCTGGGTCCCGATCTCGGCGAAGCGGTGGGCGGATTCGCGATCGAACACGTCGTTACCCGAACGGTGCGCGATAGCGCAGCGGTACTCGATGCGACGCAGGGCGACGGCGGCGGTGATCCCTTCGTCATCGCACCGCCTGCCCGGCCTTACCTGGAAGAAGTAACCACCGATCCGGGCAAGCTCAAGATCGCGTTCACGACGACGCCCTGGTCGGGCGATAAGATCGACCGCGAAAGCATTGCCGCGGTCAACGAAACGGCGAAACTGCTCGAACAACTGGGGCACGAGATCAGTGAGGACATGCCGCACTACGACTATCGCCCGCACCTCGAAGCGGCCGCAGTGATCTGGTCGACCGGCACGGCGGCGTGGGTCGACGCGGTAGCCGGCGCCGCTGGCCGCAAGCCCGGTCCGGACAACCTCGAAACGTCGATCCTCGCGACCTATGAAGCGGGAAAACAGGTTTCCGCGGTCGGCTATCTCGGCGCGATCACGAAAATCCACGCCGTCAACCGGCAAATCGCACCGTTTTTCACTCAATACGATGTGCTCATGACGCCTACCTGTGCGCAACCGCCCTGGCGGCTGGGTGAAATGAACGCGAACGCTGCGGGCCTGAGCTTGATGGATTGGACCGAACTCGTGTTCGGATTCTGTCCGTTCACCCAGCTTTTCAATGCCACCGGACAACCAGGCGTTTCGCTGCCCCTGGCGATGAGCAGTGGCGGTCTGCCAATCGGTATTCAGTTTGTTGGTCAGTGGGGCGGCGAGGCCGCGCTTTACCGCCTCGCGGGCCAACTCGAAAAGGCCCGGCCCTGGATCGATCGCAAACCATCCGTTTGCGCGTAGAGTGGCTATGCGCTCGCTTAAAGGCGAATCGAAAATGCAGTGATCTAAAGAGGGGTAATCGAAAGGGCTTTAGCCCCCAGGGAGATTTTCGTCACGATTCATCGAGCGCCCGCGCGAGCTTCGGAATATCGACCGCTTGGCCGACGATCAAATCCTCACGCGCGAGGAACGACGGTTTAATGAACCAAACCAGCATGGGCAGCACCACCAGGGACAAAACCATATTGATCAGCATGACCGCCACCAAGAGCAGGCCCATGTCCGCCATGAACTTGAGATCCGACATAAAATGCCAGGGCAGGATGCCGACCAGCATGATAGTGGCGGTGAACATGATGGCCTTTCCGGTCGTGGTGAGCGCTGCGTAGATCGCACGCTTGATGTCGTGCTCCTGCACCGTATATTCCTCGCAGATTCGCGATAACAGGTAGATGCCGTAGTCGATTCCGACGCCGACACCGATCACAGCGACGATGCCCGCATTGATATCCAGTCCGATACCCAAGAGGTATATACATGCGCCGAGAAGAAGATTGGAAAGATTGACCGGTATCAGCAAGATGAACGCGGCGACGAAGGAGCGGTAGGCAAAGGCGGAAATTATCAGGACTGCACCGTTGACCATGCCCATGATCACCCAGTGATACCGTTCAACGACGTCGTTGATGGCCTGCTGCAGCGCGATGACCCCGGTCCCCAGTCGCACCGTGAATTCCGGATGATCGAGGCCAACCGTATCGACGGCGCGTTTCGCCGCTGCCAGCGCGGCGTCTACCGTTTCCTGTTTGTTGTCTTTGAACCAGAGCGATACCGTCGAATCCTGAAACTCGAAATCGGCGACGTGTCCGAAATTTATCGCGTTGCTACCGAGCAGCACCGCGAATCCCGCGGCGCTAATCGCCTCCGGCGTCAAGTCCAAGGGCAGCCACTTGGGATTACCGCCGGAAAACAACCGGTTGACCTCCCGCATGTAGTCCGAGTAAGTCAAGGTGGCGCGGGGCGGAAGATCGGGGTCGGATTCCATCAAACGCTGCAGTTCCGTTGCCGTTTTGACGACACCGGGCGTGTTCGTCACGCGGTGATCGATGTCGTGTTCCTTCGCCTCGAGTACGATCTCGAGCGTGTTAGTCCCTGGAAAATGCGCGTTGATGGCGCGGACCGCCGTATTGAATTCCGAATCGTGCCAGAGGAGATTGCTGCCCTCCACCGGGTTGCCAATCTTGATCTGAGTGTTGAGATAAATCGCAATCGCGCCGACGATCACCACGACCACGGCGGTTGTGTTGGCGGGTTTGCCGAAGGTTATCCGCGATATGCGGTTCAATAGTTTTTCCTGTAACAAGTGAATTCCCGCTTCCTTGCCCTTGCCGCCCACGATCTGATCGATATTTTTAGGCACCGGGAGATATGAAAGCAAAATCGAGCACAGAAACACGCCCGTCGGAATGATCCACAGCGCCCAGAATCCGCAGAAAATGGCATGGTTCTCCATCGTCTTGATGGGCGCAATCGCGATGAACACGATACCGCAGACATCCGTCAGGATGCCGAGGATCGAAGGGGCCATCATGATGCCCATGGTGACTTCCGCGGCCTTGACCCGATCTTTGAGATGCATTAGCACTTCGTAGTATCGCTCGGTGTATTGAACGCAGTGCGAGAATGACCGCGCGACGAGCAACAAGGGGACGATCATCAGTAGCGGTTCGATCGGCCGTCCGACCCAACCGATGAATCCAAAGCCCCAGATCCCGGCGACGAGAGCACAAGTGATAGGCGTTACTACACCGGCCAGATTGCGCATGTAGAACACCAGCGCGATCACCAGTGCCGAAACAGTTATCGCGAAAATTTTGTAAGTCTGTTTCTGCAGCTTGTAGACCCATCCGGTGAGAACCGGTTGGCCCGCGAGATAGACGTCGTGCTTGTCGTCGCGGGCTTGCTCTACGAGATTCTGCGCAAAGGCATAAGCCTTGCCGTAATCGATGGAATCGAGAAAGGCCGCATTGACCAGGGTGGCTGTTTCGTCGTAGGAGACGAAAAAAGTACGGGCATTGGGTGATTTAACGACGCGCCGACGAAATTCCTCGACCTCCTCGAGAGTGCGGGGCGGTTGATTGTCCATCAAGGGGCGGGCATCGATACCGAACGGAGTGGCTTGCGCATAGCGCATCTTCTCGGTAGAAATCGAAATGATTTGGTCGTGGTCTACGCCCGGCGCCAGGTCGATGTCGCGGGTCATCTGCCAGACTTTTTGTAGTGTCTCGGGATGGTAAATGTCACCATTCTTGCGCTTGATCATGATCGCGATGGTCAACGGGTTACCGAAATTTCGATGGTCGAAATACACGTGTACAAACGGATCGTCCTGCGGCAGGAGATGATTGAACACGGTGCGTATATCGACTTTCGGGAAGCCACCCATGAATCCCAGGGTGATAATGACGAAAGCGATGCCCACTCGCCCGCGGCGGGCCATGATCCAGTGTGCAAGACGAAATCTCATTGAACGAACACTTTCTGGTTTTTCATTATTCGAAATGCCGGGTCAAGTTTGTCGCGTCACCGTCTGCAAACTCCCGATGCATATGATTCTATTAGGTGCCGAGGTTTTCTGCTGCGCTGCCGTTATTCGATCATATAATCTCACGAGAATTCACAGTGTGCCCATAAGCCGGTCAAAGATTTTCTGAAAGAATGCCAAATATGATAAAGGCTCTTCTGGGCAGTATCGGCGCCGTCGTCGTATGCCTCATTATGCTATTGATCGGCGAGGGGGCAAACGCCATCCTGAGTTGGAAGCAGTATGACGCCAGTTTCACGTACAAAATCTATCGTATGATCAAAACGGCGCTGCGTGAATTGCCCACGCTCAAAGGCGGACCCGCGCACACGCGACTATTGTCCCGCGAACACTTGGAGCCGCTGATTCCGAGGCTGATGGCACTTGACGCCGGCCTTGGAAACTCACCCTTCGGCGAACTGGAGACGCCCGCATCGGCGGTCAATCAGCGGGATGGCGATTGCCTCGTACAGAAACTGAATCTGCGTAAAACCATGACTTACCTGCGTACGAACATATTCAATCCGTTCGATCCGCCGGCCCTGTTCTACGACAGCGACAGGACGCTGGGCGAAGAGGTCGAGGCACTCGTGAGGGATTATGGCACGCGTAGCGTTTCGTTTACGACCAACAGCTATGGAGAGCGCACGACATTGCCGCATGTAGCGTCCGACCGCGTGGTGCTCATCGCGGGCGACTCGGTAGCAAACGGGACGCTGGTCGATGATTCGGAGACGCTCTCGTCTCAAATGCAGGCGCGCGATCCCTCCCGCCGGCACGTCAATCTCGGTGTCGGTAACGCCGATCCGGCGGATATTATGTGCGCTTTGAAAAAGGCCGTGTCGCGCTATGGGAGCTATATCGACGCCCTCATCTATGTCTACTGCGAAAACGATTTCATACCGACGCAGCCATACGGTGACCCGGACGCCGTGGTCGACTGGCTGGAATCCTTTACCGAAACTGCGGGAATCGATGATGTTACCGTGGTCTATGCACCGTACATCTATAATGTAGTGCCTCAGTTCACCCGCTTCCGCGGTTACCACGGCGAACATGCAGAAACCTTCTTTGCAGAACAAGCGCGCCTGCGACAGCGTGTTCGACAAGCGGGATTTCGCTACCTCGACATCGGTGACGTCGCGCTACAGGAGATTGCCAGGCGGAAAACACAGTTTGCGGCGTTTTCACTGTTCATCGATCACGTACATCTCTCGCCCTACAGCATCGACCAGGTCGCAGATGCCCTCACCGACAATTGATTTGACGGCTTATTCATGAACGCCCAGACATTCGTTTCCTGCTTGAAGCGATCACTGGGTTCCCAAAGTATTTCCCCTTCCTGAGCCATTAGTTTTCTTGCTACCGAGCTTTAACAAAATTGTATTCTGTAGAGGATAAGGACGATACTAGTTCGGCGGGGAAATGCAGTAGCGCTTAGTCGCGGTGGACGATTCGACGGTGGCGTTTATCGCAATACGCGCCCAGCTCGATTGCGTCGTGCGGCGCATCCGTGGGTCATGTATTTCTGCTTGTGCGGCGTCGACGTGAAGCGCCCTGTCGCGCGGTGATCCATGCTGTATGGAGAAAGGCGATTGAAAATCTGCATCTATGGGGCTGGCGCGATCGGAGGTTATTTGGGCGCACGCCTGGCCTCGACCGGTGCCGACGTCTCGCTCATCGCGCGTGGCGCGCACCGTCAAGCGATATGCGAACGCGGTCTGCGGATCATAACCGGCGACGGCGAAATCAGCTGTTCCCTACCGTGCGTGGAAGCGCCGGAGAAGCTTGGCCCGCAGGACTTCGTCATCATGACCTTGAAGACGCATTCGGTGCCGGCGATCGTCGAGCGCTTGCCCTGTTTGTTTCACGACACGACGGCAGTGGTTTCAGCCGTCAACGGTGTGCCGTGGTGGTATTTCCATCGACTGGCCGGCCCCTACGAAGGAAGCCGCGTTGACGCGGTTGACCCGGGCGGGAAGCAATGGGATTTGATCGGTCCGGGGCGCGTGATTGGATGCGTCGTTTATCCTTCCTGTGAAGTGATCGAACCGGGGGTCATCAAACACATTGAGGGCGATCGATTTTCCCTGGGTGAGCCGTCGGGCGAGAAGACCGAGCGCGTCGAAGTGATCTCAAAAGCTTTACGCGACGCCGGCTTGAAAGCCCCCGTCAAAAATCGAATACGCGACGAGCTCTGGATCAAATTATGGGGCAACCTGAGCTTCAATCCGATCAGCGCGCTCACGGGCGCAACGCTCGACGTCATTTGCCGCACGCCCGGCACGCGCGCTGTGGCACGCGCAATGATGCTCGAAGCACAGGCCGTCGCGGAACGTCTTGGCGTCCGGTTTCCCATTGACGTCGACAAACGTATCGCGGGTGCCGAAGCGGTCGGCAACCACAAGACTTCGATGCTGCAGGATCTCGAACGCGGCCGACCACTCGAAATCGATGCTCTCGTTACCGCTGTGGTCGAACTCGGGCACATGGTCGACCTGCCGACGCCCACGATTGAGACCGTACTCGCCCTGCTGGAACTGCGCACTCATCGAGGGGCGTGCTAACCGCGCCCCATCGTCGTTATTGGAAAAAACTTATGGACACCAATCTTCGAAACGCACGCATCAAAGATGAGCCCTTTGACGAGCTGACCGATATCGGAATTGAAGAAGGCAGGATCGCGGCGATCGAACCCAATTTGAGCGCGGAAGGGCAGGAATTCGATCTTGGCGGCCGGCTGGTGAGCAGCGGGTTCATAGAATCGCACATTCATCTCGACAAATCGCGCATTCTCGATCGCTGCAAATCCGAGAAAGGCGATCTGGACGAAGCCATCGAGGAGGTGGCTAAGGCGGAAAGGAGTTTACGCCGGGGGATGTCTACGATCGAGCACGAATCATGGGCTACGCTGTCGTGGAAACGATTTCAGGACAACCCGGAATTCGAACAGTGGTTGAAGACTCTCGAGAGTGCGGAATGGGACACCAAGGTGGGGGGCCAAACCGCGTCGAAGTTTCGTGCAAGCTGGAAGCGGAACGTCACCAAGGATACCTGAATAGCGGTACCGAATTTAAAAGCACATTACAATTCGATCACGACGGTGGCTTCTAAAACTTTACAAACTTGGGAACCCGCTTGAGGGCGAAACAAGCCCTCCGTTGCCCGCAAGCAAGTGCCGCTTTACCTCGAAACTCTTTTCGGCCGACAATTTTGAAGATAATGTCCATTTGGGTAGGCGTTCCGTCGTTGCCGAGCTGACTACCCTTACGCGAATAAACATCATGAAGTTTGGTGACATACCGCTCGACGAAGCCGAGGGCGCCGTGCTCGGCCATTCCGTCAAGGTCGGTAAGCACAAGACTGCGAAAGGCCGCGTACTCGACGCTGACGATCTCGATCGTTTTCGCGCTGCCGGCTTGGAACGCATCGTCGGCGCGCGTTTAAAGCAAAGCGACGTCCCGGAAGACATCGCCGCTGGCGCCATTGGCCGCGGGCTTAGGAACGACAGCCTGCGCGTAGCAGACGCGTCGACCGGGCGGGTTAATGTTTTTGCCCGATTCGATGGGCTTTGCTTGCTTGACGTCGACGCGATTCACGAGATCAACGCCGTTTGCGAAGACATCACGATAGCAACCTTGCCGCCATACCGGATGGTCTACGAGGATGAATTAGTCGCGACGATAAAGATCATTCCGTTCGCCGCGGCTGAAGTGAACTTGTCGAGGGTATCTCAGATCATCGGGGATAGCGGCGCGCTTATCTGCGTTCAGGCTTTTCAGCCACGAACGGTCGGGGTCGTTTTCTCCGAGCTGCCTACGGTCAAATTCAGCGCACTGGAAAAAACCATTCGGGTGCTCGAAGCCCGACTGCAGAGACTTGGCGGGACGATCGGTGAAAAAGCGGTCTGTCGTCACGATGCTGCCAATGTTGCCGGGACCATGCAAGCGCAACTGAAAAGCTATTGCGACTTGTTGCTGCTGTTCGGCGCTTCGGCGATCGTGGATCGCGGCGACGTGATCCCGCAGGCGATTGTCGAAGCGGGCGGCGAGGTGACCTATTTCGGTATGCCGGTCGAACCCGGAAACATGCTGTTGCTGGGGCGGGTGAATGAGGTGGACGTCGTGGGCCTGCCGGGATGCGCCCGATCGCCCGCGTTGAACGGATTCGACTGGGTCTTGCAGCGCTTGTTCGCGAGGCTCCCCGTCAGTGGGGCCGAGATCGCCGGCATGGGCGTCGGCGGCCTGCTCAAGGAGTCGCCGAGACGCGTGCGCCAGCGGCGATCCTTATCAGGCGACACGTGACGCCGCGGCCCGGTGCTATTTTAGTTTTCTAGCAGCGTTTCGTAGCGTTTATCGGTCAAGGTTTTCAGAAAGGCGATCAAGGCCTCGAGCCGGTCATCGTCGATCGGCTGTCCCTCCTGCAATAGATCGCGATCGACGGACGTTCCGAATTCGGGCCTGCGCCAGCGCCGTCCGGTCTCGGGGTTCGTCTGGCTATTTTCGTTCGACACGGTGTATTTGTTGTAGAAAAGTATCGCAGTACGCAAGTCCTTGAATATACCATTGTGCATGTACGGACCGGTCACGGCGACGTTGCGTAGGGTCGGCACCTTGAACTTGCCGGCAAGATCCGGGCTTTCGACGGCCGGGTTGGCGAGCAAGCCGGGATCGCGGTGGTCGGTGCCCAGTCCGTTCTTCTGCCTCACCGCCGCGTTCACTGGAATACCAATATTGTGGTAGCGGTAACTCGTAAACGTCTCTTGCGGGTTGATGGACGAGGTATTGGACAGGTGGCAAGTCGTGCAATTCGTCAACGGCGAAAAGAACAGGCTGCGACCGGTCGATTCGAGCGCTGTCATCTCGTAGGTGCCGCGAAGGTAACGGTCGTACTTGGAATCAAAGGGGGCGAAGAATGGCGTTCTTTCGAACGCGCTAATGCTTTGAATGACCGCCTCAACCAACTGTCGGTCATCGTTGAATGCAGCGTTTCCAAAGCGTTCTTTGAACATTTGCGCGTAATCCGGATTGTTTCTCACCCTCGCTGCGAGTTCGGCTTCGTCGGATAAGCCCATCTCGATCGGGTTGAAAAAGGGTTCGTGCGCCTGCCTTGCCAGTGTCTCAGCGCGCCCGTCGAGAAAAAAGCCCCCGACGTGACGGCCGCTTTCGTCGCGGTGAAAATCCGGACCCAGGAATGTGTAAGCCGTGGTCGGTGCGTTGCGATCGCCCAGTGATCTGCCATCGTCGCCGAGCGAAACAGCGCCGTCGACGCCGCTGTCCCTCCCATCGGTAAAGGCCCGCGCCGGGTCGTGGCAGGACGTACAGGATTGAGCGCGGTTTCGAGATAGTTTGGTATCGAAAAAGAGGGCACGCCCGATTTCAATGATCATGCCCGGTTCACTAACATCCAGCGATGCATCCGCCCGCGCCTCGATGCCCGGCCATATACAGATAACGAATGCGACGCCCATGCGGACGGCTCGCGACCCGGTTTCCCCGGTTTCAGACAGAATGTTTACCAAATGGATGTCCGATAGGTGTTAAATTGAGAACGCCCGCGCGGGCTTATACGCGCTTCCGCCACGGGCACGTCGACAGCGAATATCCCGTCTGGGCTCAGTGCCTAAGACAGGAAGCGATTATTGCAAGTTCGGGGGCGAGAATGAAGAAACCGGCGCCAGGCGTGCCACGGAAATCACGCCTGTCTTTAGATTGAATCCGCGGCGGCGTCTACGACGTCGGTGGCTTTCAGCATTTGCTCTATCTTCTGTGCAGAGCGCTCACACTCATCGATGCTGTTCATAACCTTGAACTTGAGACCCAAGGACGGTT
>JAYYZW010000032.1:0-10805 GCA_036339995.1 Pseudomonadota bacterium | reverse complement strand
TCGAGATCGCGCCGAATGCACCCGCCAACGGTGGTGTGAATGGCATTTCCATCCGGGCAGAACGCATCTCGAGCAGCCTTGGAAGCGCACACTCGTTAAGTGCCCATGGTAGCGGTCGATTCCCAGATATATCATTTAGATGCATTTCATAGACTAATTATTTAATTTATAAATATTTAAAATTTTTTAACACCTAAATAATTACAAGGGTCCATTTCGAATAATACCTAAAGATCAAGGGCTTGAGTTTATATCGTCTGTTCTTTGATATAAAAGTTTATTTATATAACAATAATAATTAGTTACATTGTAAATATTACGTAATTTATATTATATGCGCATGGGCCCGTGGGACCTCATGGGCGACTTTCAGGTCACGATAAAGGCTTTCGGCCAGCCCCGTATTACGATCACCGGAAAATCCGGCGGCTCGAGGCTCCAGCACAGAGCCGGATCGGTGTGGCGGCGCTACCGCATGGCATCGAAGCGGGGTTGAAAGACGGGTCCGCCCAGCCCATTAGTCTTCCCGACTGCCGATCGATATGCGATAGAGCGCAGCGCGGTCGCTCGCCCCTTTGGGCATCGCCCGAACCTCCTCGATCTTGTAGCGGCCGTCCAACTCAGCGCGACGAAGCGCCAGGGTCAGTACGTACAAAGCGGGACCGTCAATTTCGTCGAGTGTCCGCCCGAGTTCGTCCATGTTGCGCAGTCTCCGAATCGTCCGCCCGGATTCGTAGACGTAGACCGCCGGCGTGAGATCGAGGCTGACCAAGGGGGCATCCGGTGCGACATTCGTCTTGATCGAACGCGCGAGCAGATGCTTGTGCCGCCGATCGGCGCTCCAGAAAACCTCGGCATCGGCAAACCCGGCGAAACAATTGGCAACCAATACCACGAGCGCCACCGCCACGCCGCTAAAGGGTGCGGCGCTCAGTTTGCGGCCGACTGAACCCGCGATCAGCACCGCACCGACTGTCGCCGCCAGGACGGTCGGCCGCGGGTAATTGAGGTGCAGCCAGCCCGCCGCACCGAAAACGACGGCGGCCTGCACGGCGAGTACGATGAAAAAAACGGGGCCACCCCACGCGAGCATCCGTTCGACGCCACGCCCGGCGAGCAGACACATGACGGGAAGCAAGGGCAACAGATAGAAGTACCGTTGCTGCCCGCCGAAACTGAACGCCAGAACGGCGACCAGAACAGTCGTGGCCAGAAATATACAGGCTTCGCGCCCTTCGTCGCGTACGCGCATGGCGACGATCCAGGCCACCGGGATCAAGGGCAACCACGGCAGCACCAGTTGCAGCGGCCGGTAGAAATAATATCCATTCAACAGGTGCTGGAAGTCCGGAACCAAGAGAATGCCGGCCAGTTGGGAATTGACGACTTGTTCACCCGCAAGCCCCTGCTTGAGCAACCACCACCAAGGTATCGTCAGGGCCGCCAGCAGGGCGAGCCCTGCGATCGGTTTCAATACCCGCAAGCCGGCGAGTCCGCGGCCCTGCACGAACGCCAGGAACAGACCCGATGCCACCAGCAACATCGCCGGCACCTGCGGCCCTTTCGTCAGGATCGCGAATGCATAGGCCGCCCACATCAAGTAGATCCACCCGGCCGACGCGCGCGCTCGGGTGAGCGTCGCCAGCATGAAACTGCCGAGACCCGCCATGCAGAAAAAAGCGTAGACCAGCTCGGGGCGCGCATCATGCGCGTAGCTAAAAAAGCCTGAACTCGTGGCAAACAGACCCGCACCGTAGAGGGCAGCGCGACCGCCGAAAAAGCGCGAACCGACCGTCGTCATTATCGTAAGAAGGCCGATTCCCGCGAGTAGCGAGGGCAGCCGGCCGTGCCATGCTTCAACGCGGTCGGGCGACCTCGCCACCGCGGCGGTCAGCCCGGTCAACCAATAGTTTATCGGTGGCTTGTTGAGGCGCGGTTCGCCATTGAAATACGGCACGATCCAGTCGCCCCTTTCGTACATCTCCTGGCTGGTTCGCAACACCAGTACTTCGTGATCATCGGCGGGCAAGCTTGTCATTGCGGCGCCACCCATCACCGCGCCCAACACGATGACGAATAGCGCGCCGGGCAGCGATGCTGCGTTCTTCGTCATGCGGGGATCAAGCCTTGTGCCGGCACCGGTTGCGCGCGCGTCGTTCCATCATCGCGCGTCTTGCGCTGGAGCCACGACCGATGATGCCGCTTCGGCTTGCATTAATCGCTCTAGATCGGACCGCGCGGCGGCCACCATCGACAGCAATTTCTCCTGAATGCAGAATCACTTCGCCGTCCGGGATAATGCTGAGACCCCAGTGTCCGATGGGAAGTCCGGCGAGCAGATAGCCGGGAACCGAACCCAAACGCAGCCGCTTCGTGATCGGTACGATCACCACGGAAGCGAGAAGAAAAACCATGACGCTGCCGAGAATCACTTCCACTTAAGGCTCCGATTACGTGCTGATAAAATTAGTATGACACGCTTTCGCGTAACCACTGCTTGGGGTTCGTGCGCGTGGGTGTGTCGGGCAAGGTGTTATGTTTTGGGTTGGCCTGAATCGCTTTATTCGCCCGCAAGCGGGCTCCTACGAAGCTCTCGTTTCTCTCCGTAGGAGCCCGCTCGCGGGCGAAAAAGCTCGCTGCACAAATGTAACGGTATTCAGAAGAAGCGCAGCAATTCCAGCTGCACGTAATCATCGCGGTGCAAGGAGCGTAGCGGATCAGTCTTCTCGACGTCGAGCAAGAGCCTGAGTTCGAGTTCGACCTTCCAGAAATCACCGAAGCGCCGGCTTGCTTCGATGTTCAGAAAATACCCGCCGCCGTTCAGATCCGACACGATGCCGGAGAGCAGTTGACTGTCGGCCGCATCGTTGATGGCAATGCGCGACCCGACGAATACGTCGTTGTTGAATGGTGACGGCGCGCGCCGGCCGCGTTCGTCGAAATGATATTCGCCGAGCACGCCCAAATCGATGCTCGTGCCGAGGAAACCGACGAACGTGTATTCATATCCACCCACCGCTGCAGCGTAGGTCTCACCCTGTCCCTGTCGCCGCAGGGCCTCGAACTTGAGCAGCCAGTTGCCGAGAGTCGCCTGCAGATCCGTACCCGATTGATGAATGATGTCGTAAATGGGCGCCAGGATCGGTTCGCCCGCCGCTGTCCGCTCAACGGCGAACCGGGGCTCACGGCTGGTGCCCCAGAAGTGGTAAAGGCCGACGTCGAAAACGCCAAAGTAGTGCGAATACCGTGCGGCATAATCCACGTGATTCTGCTCGCTCGCAGATTCGTACTCCGCGGCGCTGGTGTCGACGCGCAGCGGAAACTGAAAGCGCCCGTCGCGACCGGGGAAACTGCGCTCGCGAAATCCGGGCAACACGAACAGGTCGACGGTCCCCCAGTCGCGAACCAGGGCGAAATTCACCATCGGTTGACCGAATTTGTCCTCCTGATCGAGATTTTCCACCAGGTCGGTCTGATTGATGATGTCCACCAGGTGATTGGACTCGGCCACCCCCCAGAACAGCCTGCGCAGCCCGAAGCGAAATTCCCAACTCTCCGCGGCATAGATGTAGGTCAGCTCACGGACGTCATAATGCGTACGCCGGGTGTCATTCTGGTCGAGGCGGACAAAGGGCACGAACAAGAAGCTTTGATCGCCGTCGTCCCACTCGAGGTAGGCCTCGGGCTTGAATGACAAACTGCCGGTGGCGCCGCTGAGATTCGAACCACTGGGGTCCTGGATGAAAATGCGCGTTTCGGTGCCAACATGGCCGCTGAACTCAAAATCCGCCGATACCGCACCCGTCCATACCAGGGTGCAGCAGAGAAGCCTTGTTTTGAACGATCGAATCAAGGTCACGGAATGCCATTTCTACCACTCGTGACTTTAACATAGACCCGTTTAATTAGTAAGTTACTGATGATATCTAATTTTATTTATAACTTTAAGAATTGCTCTTAAGCTTCATGACGGTTCGGCTCTATACGGTAGATTAAACGAGATTAAGGACAAATTGGCACGGCGAAGCCAGGGCGTGTTAGTTTCCTAAAGCGCACCCGTACGTAATTCTCGACTGGAAACAGGTAAGAACATGATGACAGACATTGTCGCTCTCGCGGATCGTGAATACATCCGAGAGTTCTTACACCGTTACTGCTTTGCGTTGGACCGTGGTTCCGTCGATGATGTAATGTCGCTCTTCGCTGATGAGTGTGATCTTGAACTCAGACTTGGACAGCTGCACCGCGGTCGGGAAGCTGTCCACACATGGTACGAAGTCCTGACGCGCAAGAGGATGGACGTGCTTCGTCATCAAGTTCACAACCAAGTGATCGAACTGCGGGGCGAAGAAGCATCCTCGCAGAGTTATTGGGATGTAGTCGGGGACTTGAACGGAGAAGCTATGATTTCCGCCGGTTTCTATGAAGACACGCTGCGCAAACGCGACGGCGAGTGGAGATTTGAGAAAAAGGGGATCTGGGTTCAATCGCGCGCGCCTGAGGCCCTGCGCTTTATCGAGTTATTCTGTCCGGGCTGCGCCACGTTGCTCGACACGGAGGTCGTGCGGCCTGTAGTAACCGATGACCGGACGCAGAGGCCAGCATCATGAGCAAGACCGATCACGCGCTGTCCGATATCACGGTTCTAGACCTCACCCGGGCGGTTGCGGGCCCTACTTGTACGCGCATGCTGGTCGAGATGGGTGCGCGGGTCATCAAGATCGAATCGGCACCGAATGGCGACCTGATACGTGGGCTCTCAGTGTTTCGAGATGGACGCAGCTTGTACTTTGTACAGCAGAACCGCGGCAAAGAGAGCGTTTGCATCAATCTAAAAGATCCTCGCGGTGTCGCGCTGGTAGCGGAACTGGTCGGCAAGGTTGACGTGGTTGTCGAAAACTTCCGGCCGGGCGTCATGGATAGCATCGGCCTGGGATACGAGCGCCTCAAAGAACTGAAGAACGACATTATTCTGTGCTCGATATCGACTTTCGGGCAAAGCGGCCCGCTTTCCAAAACACCAGGCTATGATTTCATAGCCCAGGCTTATTCAGGCATCACCTCGATGATCGGTGAACCGAACGAACCGCCGTGCCTGCCCGGTGCCGCGATCGGCGACGCCAGCACGGGTGTACACGGGGCATTAGCAGTCGTGTCTGCGATTCATCGTCGCAATCGTACCGGCGAAGGGGATCACTTGGATGTTTCGATCCTCGATGTCTATTATTCCTACCACGACGCGAACGTGCACACGTTTAGCGGCAGCGGCGGCGAAATCAGTCCGACGCGGCAGGGGCGCCACTTCGGATATTTGTGTCCCTGTGGTGTGTTTCGCGGCACCGGCGGTTTTATCGTCGTGATGGGTATGCTGCATCACTGGCCGGATTTTTGTCGCGCCGTCGGGCGGGAGGACTTAATCGAAGATCCGAACTATAACGACGATGCGGCGCGCGCGATTCGTCGCGACACGCTGACAGACATTATCGAGGGGTGGCTTGCCGGCTTGCCGGACATTCAGAGCGCAGTCGAGCGGCTCGCTAGCTTCGACGTCCCCTGTGCGCCGGTTCTGTCGGTAGCGGAGACCTTAGAGAACCCGCACCTTCGTCAACGCGGCACCGTACGGACAATCGACGATCCGATTCACGGACCCGTCGATATCCCCGGCATGCCGATTAAGTGGCGGGGTTTGCCGAACAACATCCCGCTAGACGCGCCGACGCTCGGGCAACACAACGAAGTGATCGTGGGCGAGATGCTCGGCCATTCCGCCGAGGACATCGATGGTCTGTCGCACGATGGCGTACTGGTTCAGCGTAACGTTTGAAGTGAGTCCACGCACGAAACTTCAATAAAGCGCAGTACGTTCGCTATGCCAACGATTAGTGCCCAGGGCATTAACTTCTATTACGAAGATGTCGGTCATGGTGCGCCCATCGTATTGCTCGGTGGCACGCTGAGTACCGCTCGCGGTGATTTCCCATCGCAGATCAAAGCCTTCTCTCCGAGCATGCGTGTTATCTCGCCGGAACGTCGCGGTTACGGAAAGACACGCCCGTATTGGGCAACGGGTTACGCTTTCGTTCAATCGATTAGGAAGCACTGCTCATAAAATTCGAAATTAGCGGTCTCAATCACATCGCGCTCGTTTGCAAAGACATGCAGCGCACGGTCGACTTCTACACGAACATCCTGGGCTTTGAACTCGTCAGGTCCATCGATTTGCCAGGCAGACTCGGCCAGCACTTCTTCTTCGACATGAGCGGGCGGCAGTGCATCGCGTTTTTCTGCTTCACGGAAGCCGGCGACCGCGTTCCGGGCGTGTCCAACCCCCGGCAACTGGTCGACCTCGCGGAATTTCACCAGGATCCCACGGCTTGGATCTCATCACACGGCTCGATGAATTACTTTGCTTTCGATGTTGCCCCGGACATGGTCGAGAAACACCACGGATACGGTCGCCGGCAGTTCCAGTTCCAGACAATCGGGCAGGATGTCGAGCACAGCTTCCTAATCGGTCTCGTAGATAAAGACCAGGCGTTCGACATTGCCATAGTAATAAGGCGGCTCGGGATAAATCGGCGCGTCCAACGGCATGGTGTTGGCTATACGGGCTTTGGTTATCCGACCCTTGGTGAGTATTGCTGTGTCCATGGTTGCCCCCTTTCGTTTGATGTTATCCGCCAACAGCGGTGTGCGGCGTCCATTACATTTGAAGCGGAGATGAGCACCTCGGTGGGATCCACTGCGCCGCGGAGCCGGTCGATTGCTTCGACATCACAGCGGGCGATAATGCAACCCCACGATAATTAAGGAACGGACGAATCATGGACATCGGTGTATTTCAAACCGCATCCATGCGCGACGCAGATACCGCAGCGGTCGCAGCACATGCGGAGCAGTTGGGCTTCGAATCTTTTTGGGCGCCCGACCATACGGTCGTGCCGGTCGAATACAGTGTGCCTTATCCGGGCGGC
This sequence comes from Pseudomonadota bacterium, assembly GCA_036339995.1. Lineage (GTDB taxonomy): Bacteria > Pseudomonadota > Gammaproteobacteria > JAYYZW01. Next base: position 3,831 of record JAYYZW010000032.1, on the reverse strand, counting down.
ACACCGGACCAACCGGAACCGGATTACCTGTGGCAACTAGCCGATCCACTGGTCGTGCTTGCGCAAATTGCGGGCGCGACCAGCAGGATTAAACTCGGTACGGGTGTATTGCTGGTACCCGAACGCAATGCGATTCTGACCGCGAAGCAAATAGCAACCTTGGACGAATGCTCCGGTGGACGCTTCATACTCGGTATCGGCGCGGGTTGGAATCCCGAGGAGAGCACCGTTCTCGGCGGCGATTTCGAACATCGTTGGTCGCATGTCAAAGAGAATATCGCCGTGATGAGAGCCTTGTGGACTGAGCACGCGCCCGAATTCCACGGCACCTATAACGATTTTCCACCCATACGCTGTTACCCTAAACCTAAGTAGGACCCGCATCCGCCCGTGCTGCTCGCTGCGATCAATAATCCGCGCGCACTGAAACGCGTCGCCGAGTGGGGTGACGGATGGATACCGATCGTGGAATCCGCTGAAGAGTTCAAGGCAGGCGTCGAGCAGATCGAACGATACTGCAATGAACTAGATCGCGATCCACAAAATCTCGACTTCACGGCGTTTGGTCTCGGCGATCAATGGAAAGCGCGGGCGGACGTCGAACAAATCGAAGCCGCCGGCGCCAATCGGGTCGTTTTGTGGCTCGCGGGAACGGCCACCAATGAGCTGAAGAAAGAACTCGACGGACTCGCGCAGGAGCTTTTCTAAAGGGCATGGCTGACCGGCCCGATCGCCATCCGCGCAGCTTCTGGTTAGAAGAAGCACTTGGCTCGGAACGGTCTGAGCCGGCGCCGGAGCTCGACACCGATGTGAACGCCGACGTTTGCATCGTCGGCGGCGGGTATACCGGTTTGTGGACCGCATTGCAGCTCAAAGACGCCGAACCCCATCTCGACATCGTACTGCTCGAACGCGACATTTGTGGTTCCGGCGCGAGCGGGCGCAACGGCGGTTTCCTCGTGTCCTGGTGGGCGAAGTTCTTAACGCTCCGTAAGCTATGCGGTAGTGTTGAAGCACTTCGGATCGCGCAAGCATGTGAAACGGGCATCGACGACATCATCGCGTTCTGCAAGGACAACGCCATCGACGCGAAGATCCGGCAAGACGGCTGGTTGTGGGCGGCGACGAGCAAGGCCCAACTCGGACTGTGGTCGGAGACCCTTGACGCACTCGCGTTGAACGATGTGAGCCCCTTCGTGGAATGGTCGCCGGACGAGGTCGCTGCACGCTCGGGTTCGCCCGCGCACGTGGCGGGCGTGTTCGACCGCAAAGCGGCTCAAGTGCAACCCGCCCTCCTCGCTCGTGGCCTGCGCCGCGTTGCCATTGAACGCGGCGTGCGCATCTACGAAAGCACGCCGCTCAATTCGTTGAGCCTGACGAACCCCGCGATCGTGCAAACCCCCAAAGCATTGGTACGGGCTGAAAAAGTCGTATTGGCGATGAACGCTTGGTCTGTACGCTGGGCTGCGATCCGCAAAGCGGTAGCGGTCGTCAGTGGCGACATCATCATGACGCCACCCATTCCCGATGAACTTGAACAGATGGGCTGGACCGATGGCCTCGGCGTGTCCGACGGGCGTGCCCTTGTCCATTACTACAGAACCACATTAGACGGACGGATCGCGTTCGGTAAGGGCGGCATGTCCGGACGGTTCTGTTTCGGTGGCCACGTCGGTAACCAGGTCGAAGGGGAATCCGAACTTAGCGGGCATCTCCTCGACTGGTTACAGAAGATCTATCCGACCTTATCGAACATCGATGCACCGACGAGCTGGCGCGGGCCGGTCGATCGCACGCAATCGGGCTTACCGGTATTTTGGCATATGGGCGGCTACAAGAATGTGTTCTTCGGCGTCGGGTTTTCTGGCAACGGTGTCGGACCCACCCACCTCGCGGGTAAGATCTTAGCGTCGCTCGCGTTGGAACGGCAGGACGAATGGGCGAGTTGTCCCCTGGTGCGTGCACCCGAGCGGGCCTTCCCGTCTGAACCTTTTCGCTATCTCGGTTCCAATCTCATTCGCACGGCACTCGAGGAAAAAGACCGTGCCGACGACGAGGAACGCGCACCTTCGTTGCGATCCCGCCTCCTCGCGAGGCTGGCCCCTGCAGGGGTATCGCCGTTCAAAACAACAAGTAAGGCCGAAGCAGAATAGGCGACCTGAATTCGCTCGCAAGCGAGCTCCTACGGTCGGCATAGTCAATGTAGGAGCCCGCTTGCGGGTGAACCACTAACGGTTAAGCTCGATCGTCAAATATCCGCCCGATGTTGCAACCGCGGTAGCGCCTGAGGGCAGCACTACGGTCGTGTCGGTAGCGACCAGTAATGCGGGGCCGTGTTGCTTATCTCCCGGTCGCATGTGGTCCGGATCGAGCATCGGTACCTCGACGAAGGTCTTCTGCTGCGTGTCGTAGAAGCGCGTCTCGCCGATGAGGGCGTCCGAGTTCTTCGACGATACGTTGGTCGCCGGCGTTCGCTTCACCGGTTCAGTGAGGCCGGACGCCACCACCCTCCACATCACGAACTCGACATCGTTGTCGGGCTCGGAGACTGAATATCGTTCCTTATAGATTTTGTGAAACGTCTCGGTGATAGTTTCGACGTCGCTATTGGCCACGGGGATCCCGGGGCAATTCACATCGAGTTCGGTGACCTGCAGCGGATAGCGCGCCGCCGCATAGAGTTCCAAACGCCGTCGCTCGTCCGATACCCTGAGTCGATCCAAAAACGCCCTGCCGTCGTCGGCCAGACGCTGGACGGAGGCGTTCACCGCTTTCTCATCGAACTGCGCGGCGGACGTCGGACAACTGACGACGCTCGACCATTTCAGATCGGCATTCAAGGCGCCATAAGCGCAGAGTACAGATGTTTCGCGCGGCACGATGATCTTCCGGATCCCGAGTTCGGTCGCCAGAGCGATCGCGGCTACTCCCGTCGCACCGCCAGCAGTGACCAGCGTCAGACTGCGCGGATCGATGCCCCGTCGGACCGTCATTTCGAGGATGCCATTGATCATGCGCTCATTGACCACGCTCAAGATCCCAAGCGCTGCCTGCTCGCTCGACAGGTTGAGCGGATCGGCGATGTGTTGACCGATGGCCTGAACCGCTGCGTCTTTCGACAGCGCCATACGGCCACCGAGAAAATGTTCTTCAGCAAGATAGCCGAGTGTCAGATAGGCATCCGTCACGGTCGGCGCTGTGCCACCGCGGCCGTAACAGGCAGGACCCGGTTCAGCGCCCGCACTTTCCGGGCCGACCCGCAACAAGCCGCCCCGATCGACGCTCGCAATGCTGCCGCCACCCGCGCCGAGGGTCAGTATTTCCACCGCGGCGAGTCCCGTGGGGTAACTGCTGATGCGTCCGTCGCTCGTGACGGTCACGCTTCCTTCGACGACGGTGCTGACGTCGAAGCTCGTGCCGCCCATGTCGATCAGCAGACAGTTTTCGGATAACTCCGCTTGAGCAAACGACCGCGCGGCGGCCGGGCCCGTCGACGGGCCCGAAAACAACATGTAGACCGGCCGTTGGGCAATTTCCTCTACGGGTTGAACACCGCCGTCGGACGCGACGATGAGTAGCTCGCCCCTTAAGCCGCGGCTCTCGAGCACGCTGCGCAACCTGCCGAGATACTCGACCACCACCGGCTTCAGCATCGAGTTCAAGACGGTACACGACATGCGCGTGTATTCGCGGATCACCGGCTGTACTTCGCTACTCAGACTGATGATAGCTTCGGGCCAGTGCTCGGCAAGTAAGCGGCCGACGCGATTCTCATGGTCAGGATTGCGGATCGACCACAGCAGACAGACCGCTACGGCGGTACAGCCCATC
>JAYYZW010000031.1:0-13023 GCA_036339995.1 Pseudomonadota bacterium | reverse complement strand
CAATGGGCACGATGTTCTCAGTCTCATCGAGGAACTTGCAGCGGTGCAGGGGTTTTGTCAACGCCACGTTCACGGTACTTTCTTTGAACTCAAAGCCAGCCAAGTCACGATGGGCCGGGAAGCGTGCGATTTTCATCTGGTAGTTGATAGACCGAACCTCACGTTCAGCGACTTCAGCCTTGCTCAGCTTGTCGAGAAGTTCGGTAGACTGCCGGTAGACAGGAGCACCTTGTTCAGCGAGTTCGGCAACAGCCCTCGCCATGCCGAACAGCTTGAATGACTTGAGGGTCGTTACGGTGGCATCAACTGACATCACGGGCCTCCCTCAGATGATCATAGCGTTCGGTGTTGGCTAGCGGTTCATCACTGATCACCAGGGCGGCTATCAGGGATTGAGCCGCTGAAAAACTGATATGCTGTTGGGCTGCTTCTAGCAGCGGGGTCGAAATACCGGCGGCCCGACACGAAAGTGAGGAGCAGCACATGCCACTCGACAGACTCGACCACTACTTCATCTACGCTTCGGATCTCGAACGCACGCGCGCGTTCTACAGCGAAGTCCTCGGACTGGAACAAGGCCCCCGCCCCGATTTCGGGTTTCCCGGCTTCTGGTTTTATCTCGAAGACCGTCCGGTCGTTCACGTCGGCAACGAGGAATTCGAAGGTGGCTATACCGAGGACGGCGAGGAACGGATAATCACAGGTGGCACCGGGCCCGTGGATCACATCGCGTTTCGAGGCAGTGACATCGGCAGTTTCGAAGCCCGCTTCGAGGAACGGAATCTAAGCTTCGAGCGACGCGAGATCCCCGACTTTTCCTTGAGCCAGTTGTTCATCAATGACCCCGACGGCGTCACCATCGAACTCAACTTCTTTCACGTCGACGATTGAGGCGCATCGATCGAGAATCGACAAGGCAGTCGGTTCAGCCTATAGTGCGCCGCCACTAAATTTGCGGTTCCGCGGAGGTCCAAACCATGCACGTCGGCATGTGCACGATTTTTCAAAACCCGGATAAACACACTGACGATCAGGACGTCTACGCAAACGACGTTCGACTCGCGGAAATGGCCGAGCCGCTCGGTTTTGAATCGGTCTGGACCATTGAACACCATTTCACCGACTACACGATGTGTCCTGATCCGCTGCAGTTTCTGACCTATATGGCGGGACGCACACAGAAAGTAAAATTGGGGTCGATGGTGGTGGTGCTGCCGTGGCACGATCCCTTGCGGGTCGCCGAGCAGGTGTCCATGCTCGATCATCTGTCGGGTGGCCGCCTCATCCTGGGTTTCGGACGCGGCGCGGGCCGCGTCGAGTTCGATGCCTTTCGCCAGGATATGGCAGACTCCAGACCGCGCTTCATCGAGAGCGCGGAATGTGTGCTTGACGGTCTCGAGACGGGCTATTGCGAATATCAGGGGGAATTCGTCAAGCAACCCAGGGCCGCTATACGCCCCGCGCCGTTCAAGACCTTCAAAGGTCGGACCTACGCCGCGGCCGTTTCACCCGAATCGGTTGAAATCATGGCGCGCCTCGGGCTCGGCCTGCTTATCGTTCCGCAGAAACCCTGGGAACAGGTGGAGCAGGAAGTCGCCCAGTACAAAGAGAGCTATCGTCGGGTCAACGGTGAAGATCCACCGGCCCCGATCGTAGCGGGATGGACATTTTGCGAACCGGATGAGGAACGCGCCTACGAGATGGCAAAGCGCTACATTGGGCGTTACTGGCAGTCGGTTTTGGATCACTATGCTTTTGACACCGACCATCTCAAAAGTCAAAAGGGCTACGAATACTACGGCAAGTTTGCCGAAAGTATCGCGAAAACAGGGGTCGACGGAGCCGTCGAGTATTTCATGAACCTGCAGACCTGGGGTACACCGGACAAGTGTTACGAGACCATCGTGCGCAACGTCGAGCGCATCGGCGCGGAAGCCTATGTGGGGATATTCAGCTTTGCCGGTATGCCTTGGGCGGAGGCGGAGCGCAATCTCACGTGTTTCGCGGGCGAAGTCATGCCGCGCCTTCAATCAAAGGCGATTACCGGGAACATTGCCTGGGCCGCCTGATGAGCCCGCGGCGCGCTCCCCGGTGACGGTTTCGCCGCACGCGCGTCTGTTTATGGCAGCCGCCCTGTTGACGCCCTTATTCGGGCTTGCCGCCGAGTTCGACCTCGACGTCGAGGAATTGAACGAGATCAGTCCGCGGCCCGGCACGGTGATTGGATCGGAGAATTTCGAACGTTATGCCCACCTGTTCGACCGCGACTTCGCGAAGTTCGTCGAAGGCGGATTTGCCAGTATCGAGGTCGACCCGCCCCTTTCGTTCAAGCCGCATCCCGCTTTCGTCTTCGCGACCCGACAGTTCCGCGGCCAAGCCCAGCTCTCCGACAATCCGGGTTTGTTGAACAACTTTACCCAGGGCTTACCCTTTCCTGGACGTCTCGAAATCGACGATCCCAAGGCCGGTACCAAGACCGCGTGGAACATGCGTTACGCCTATACCGGCGACAGCGGCAAGATACCGGAAATGCACTGGCAGCTGCGGGACTGGCGCAAGGACACGGTCGACTTCGAAATGCTGTTCGAAGCGCGCACCATGCGATTCATGTACCGCCATGTGCAGCAACCGGTCCCCTTTATCCAGAAAAATCCCCAGGACGCCTACGGGGCGTTTCTTCTTAACGCCATCGATGCCGGTTCTTACGACGGCACGCAGGCGCTGGTGTTCGCTAATCGTGACGAATCGCGAGACATCAACGGTTGGGTCTACATCCCTCAACTCGAACGCACCCAGTCACTCGCTTCGTTTTCAACCGAAGAATCGATGTTCGGAACCGATTTTCTACCGACGGATTTTCTGATCTATTCCGGCCGCATCGTCGATATGACATGGCGTTACCTCGGCTCGACGTTCATGTTGTTGCCCATGTACCGCCACGATCGAATCGAACCGGCCGATCGCAAGGCCCGTAAGTACGATTACTGGCACGTCGATTTTCACGGTAGGGCCGGCTGTTTCCCGAAGATCCAGTGGCAATTGCGGCCCGTCGTCATTCTCGAAGGTAAGGCAGTCGACCCTTCCGCGCCGGTTGCCCGGCGGATTTTCTATCTTGATGCACAAACCCACGTTTCGCCGCTATGGAAGGTGTACAAAGAGAACGGTGTCTTATGGAAAATCATCGTCGGCGGTTTTGCTCATCCGAATTCACACATCGCCGAAAACAACGAAACCGGTGCGCCGGTACTGACGGTGTTTTCGACCATCGATACGCAAACGAACCGCTGCACTACGATCCAGCTCCTGACCGTCATCAACGTCGACGATGTACGGCCGGATGATTTCGATACGGGCGCGATGCGGAGCGGCGGCGGGCGAAGTTTTCGTCGACGTTAGACCTGAAGTCCTGGCTATATGAGCGGTCGCGAGTGCGCAGGCGCGCGTTAACGGTTACAAGACGCGTGTGCTTTGGCTATAGTCAGCAAAACCATAAGAGAGGAACCCCTCATGAAATTCAGCCTGCACCTGCAGACCCGCATCAGTGACTGGAGCATCGTCAAGTACCTTGAGGATCTGGGCTACGATGCCTGCTGGGTTCCGGACACCCAGATGATGTGGTCAGACTGCTATGCCACCATGGCGCTTGCCGCGCATAACACGTCCAAGATCAATATCGGTACCGGAGTCGCGATCACGGGTACGCGTATCGCGCCAACCACCGCCGCCTCCATTTCGTCCATTAATGCGATCGCCCCGGGTAGAATTTTTCTCGGCATCGGCACGGGTCACACGGCCATGCGCGTGATGGGCCACGACCCGATGCCGATCAAGGAATTTCGCGAGTACCTGCGGGTAGTGAGGGCCATGCTGAACGGCGAGGAAGTGGACTACACCTACCGCGACAAGACCACGGCGATCGTGTGGCAGAACCACGATAGCGGGTTTCGCAATATCGAGGACCACATCCCCATGTACGTCGCGGCGAACGGACCGCGCGCACTGCGATCGGCGGGCATGTACGGCGACGGTTTGATTTCCGTCTTCAACGAACAGCCCGACGTCCTGGATTACAACTTGAAATACGTTGCCGAAGGCGCAAAAAAGGCAGGTCGCGAACTGAATGGATATCACACGACATCCCTGACCAACGCCGTAATTTTACGTGCCGGGGAAAAATTAACGGATGACGCCGTGATAGAGCGCGCCGGATCGTGGGTTGTCACGGCGCTCCATTTCATCTTTGAGATTTGGCGCTACACCAATGACGATGCCGTCGTACCGGAGTACATGAAGGGGGTCTGGGAAGAGTACTCCGATCATGTGAAAGCCTTCCCGTTGCCCGAAGAAAAATGGCATCAGATCCTGCATGAAGGACATTGCAGCTATCACACCAAGAACGAGAAGAAATTCGTCACGCCGGGAATGATCGAGGGCACTTCACTCGTCGGCGGGCCATTTGAGATCGCGGAGAAGATCCAGACCGCTGCGAATCACGGGCTGGGCGAAATCAGCCTGTTGCCGCCACTCGCACACGCGCGTGAGATCGCGAAGGATTTTGCGGAGCAGGTCATACCACTTTGCTGAATCGATTTGTGGTGCACCACAACTAGTTCTTCAGCCGGGCTCAAAGCCCGGCTTTTGTTCATGAAGGCATAATTCCATGGGCAGTCAAACGATCGACACTGGCACCGATCAACTCTTGTGCGAAATCGACGAGGGCGTTGCGACCGTCACCTTCAACAGACCCGCAAAGCGCAATGCGCTATCGAACGAATTGACGCCCGCGCTGCGTAAAATACTGCTGTCCCTCGAGACGAACGACGCCGTACGCTGCGTCGTTCTCACCGGCGCCGGGGCTGCGTTCTGCGCCGGCGGCGACGTCGGTTCGATGCGCGATACCTGGGGCGAGGACAAGGACACCAGCCACCCGTCGATCGAGGCGCAAATTCGCTCGTTGCAGCACAAACAGAAGAACTTGAGCCAGCGTCTGTATCAACACGAGAAACCGACGATCGCGTCATTACCCGGCCCCGCGGCTGGCGCGGGATTCAGCATCGCCCTCGCCTGTGATCTGCGCATCGCGGCCGCGAGCGCGTTCGTGACCGCCGCATTCAGCCGCATCGGCTTATCCGGCGACTACGGCGGGAGTTGGTTTCTCACCCAACTCGTCGGACCGGCGCGCGCAAAGGAGATTTATTTCACCTCCAGGCGGGTTGGCGCCGACGAATGTCTCAAGCTCGGTATCGTGAACGAAGTCGTCGCGGACGAGGACCTCGCGCGTCGTACGCGCGAGCTGGCGCGATCGATCGCCCAAGGACCGCCGATTGCACTTCGTTACATGAAGGAAAATTTCAATCGTGCGTCAGTTGCTGATCTGACGACCTGCCTGGATCTGGAGGCCGATCGCCTGATGCGATGCACGCAAACCGACGATCATCTACGCGCGATCGAGGCATTTCTGGAGAAGCGGGAACCGAAGTTCGAAGGTCGATAGTATGGAAAACAAGAAAGGCGTGGTTCTGGTCGTCGGTGCCGGTGATTACATTGGGTCGGCAATTGCACGTCGGTTTGCGTCAGAAGGACACCCGGTCTGCGTGGGACGGCGGAACGAAGGGAAGCTGGCACCCCTGGTTGAGACTATCCGCAAGTCGAACGGTACCGTCCATCCCTTACGTTTCGATGCGCGCGACGAGGATCTGGTGGTGGATCGGTTCGCCCACATTGAAGCGGAGATTGGCGCTCTAGAAGCAGTCATTTTCAACATTGGCGGAAATGTGAATTTTCCCTTGGCCGAAACGACCGCGCGTGTCTTTCGCAAGGTATGGGAACTGTGCTGCTTCGCGGGCTTTCTCACAGGACGTGAGGCGGCGAAACACATGGTGCCCAGGGGCGCCGGGTCGATATTTTTTACCGGCGCGACTGCGAGTCTGCGCGGTGGGAATGGCTACAGTGCTTTTGCCTCGGGAAAGTTCGCGCTGCGCGCGCTCGCGCAGTCCATGGCGCGCGAACTGGGTCCGCGGGGTATCCACGTCGCGCATTTGATCATCGACGCAGGCGTCGATACCGAGTGGGTACGCGACCGGATCCGGGAAAACCAGGGCATCGATCCGGACACGCTGCCGGAGGACACGCTCATGAATCCAGAATCCGTGGCCCACGCTTACTGGACGCTGCATCAGCAGGCCCGCGATGCCTGGACGTTCGAACTCGACCTGCGACCTTTTGGGGAATCCTGGTAGCCCGGTGACTCTCCGCAGGCTTGCCGTTCTTTGCGCCGCGGCAATCTCCGCCAGCGGATGTTCGCCCAGCCCGGATACCACTCCGCAGCTCGAACTTGCGACTTATGATTACGAAGATTTCGCTCGGCTCGATTGCGCGCAAGGCGAACGCAGCGGACCCGCGGGCCGGGTAAACGGCGCGCAAGCGATCGCCGGAATCCGCTTCAACCTGCGAACGCCTTCGAACTACGATGCGACGCGGGCGCACCCCCTGCTCGTTGTCTACGCGGCCGCTACCCACAGCGCGGCGGGCAGCGAACGCTTCACCGGCTTGACCCGCGAGGCGACCGGGCGGGGACTCATCGTCGCTTACGTCGAAAGCCGCCCACTGTCCCGGCGAATGATCCGTGTGCTTGCCGAGATTCCGGGCATCATCGAAAAGGACTGGTGTATCGACCACGCCCGCATTTATCTGACCGGGCATTCAGACGGCGCCACGGCGTCCGCGGCGATCGTTTTCCTTGGTGATATTGACCTAAATCCGGGCGCGCTTGCTATCAGTGCGCCGGGAATCCGGCAGATTGATCTGGCTCAGTACGACTGCCCCGCCCCGCTCCCGGCGTTGATCATGCAGCAAGCGCATGACGAACTCTTTCCCGGTTATGCCGCCGAGCTCGCGACCTGGTTCGCCGCGTGTAATCGCTGCAAGACCACAATGCGCCCGCCCGATGGGCGCTGTTTCGATTACGAGGATTGCCAGGTCGGCGGGCGCACCCGATTCTGCGAAACTGACGGCACCCATCGCCAATGGCCGGGTTTGAATACGGAGATGCTCGAATTTCTGTCGAATGCCCCGTCGACGCTCAAGGCACGATGACGTGTTCGCGCGTGATAATGAAGTCCAGTGACCGGCTCACGAAATTGTCCTCGTCGGCGCGAGTTGCCGCATATTCGGGGGAGCGCGCCGCGGCGCGCATGGCGTTGGTGTCGTCGAACCAGGTCAGAGCCGCGCCGTCGAGCGGCGGCGTTTGCCCGTCCCGATACCCCGCAACCACGGTGTGGCTCTGGACATAACGCCGAATCGGCGCAATGGCTGCGCCCAGTGGTCCGTGCACCGTCTTCCAGTATCGCTGAAACGCGTCGACTGGCATGCCGGGTTTCTTCTTGACGAATTCAATGTTTTTCACTGCCCTATTGGGTATTGCACCGTCCTTGATCACATGCTCCACGGTCACAATTTGACGGCGGCTGTCGGGCGCGATGAACTCGGCGTGGTCGGCACTCGCCGCCGCCAGTTCGGGCGTATCCTCGAGCGCGTGCAGTGCATCGCTATCGTCGAGCCATAGTTCAGCGATTCCGTCGGCGGCCGGTTCGCCTTTCCTGTAGCCTGCGATCAGTGTATGTGACTGAACGTAGCGCCGAATCCCCGGCACGCGCAACACGATGTCGGCGTGGACGTTCAACCAGTAATTCTGAAATGCGTCGACCTCCATGTCCGCCCTGCGCTTGACCACCGAAATGATTTTAATCATGTTTCAACGGATGATCTTCATACTAGCCACATATTCAAGCTGCATTATCGATGTGGTTGAGGCGCCCGATACGGCATGGCAACATGCATTCGAAGGGAAAACTGTCGGCTTCACGGCATGGCGTTCAAGCATAGCGTAAACCGTCGGCCTCCGTTTCGATTATGTGTTGCCCGTTTCAGACACCGCGAGATGATTACCATGAATCGAGAACAGATTATTGAAGGGAACGCACCAAGGTGAACCGGGTCGTGACGCGAAGATTCGTGCCCAACGGCACCCATGCCGCCACTACGAGCAGGCGCCCGTCCGCCAGATTGCTCAAGGCCATCTTAGCTGTCTTACTCCTCGCCGCCGGAGTAGCTCACGCCGAGCCGGCGATCGAAGGTAGCTGGGTAATCGATGAAGAACTGAGTGATGACACGAAAAAGGCGTTCAGCGGAAAACTGCGCAAGAAGGGTTTTCCGACGCCGCGCCCGCCGGTCAGGAAAGGTGGGGAAAAAGGCCCCTACGACGAAACCCAGAGCGCCTACTGGGATACAGTGCGCGAAGGCAAAGAGCGAAGCAGCCTGAAAAACCTCAGGCGTCTGGGCGCAGTTTATCCGCTCGTCAAAGCGGGTCGCTTCGACCTCGCGCGCCTCGAAGACGGTTACGAGATCCTCTACGACGGCGAACTGCCGCGATCGATCAAACCGAATCCCGGCGGCCGGGTATTCTCGGCAAGCGGCGAGGAGTTGGTCGCTGACACGCTGGGACATACGCTGGCCTACTGGGAGAGCGACACGTTGATACTCGAAACGGATTCGCGGAGCGGTGGCAAGGTCATTGAAAAAATCACGGTCAAGAATGATCCCCGTCAACTGCTCTACCAGATCAAGCTCCAGATGCGGATATTGAAAGAACCAGTCGAGATCAAGCGCGTATTCGAGCCGGCGACGGAAACCCACTCAGCCGTTCAATGACCGGCTGCCAGCTGATCGCGAAAATCGGGGTGTGCGATTTCGATCAGTGCTTCGGCTCTCTGCCACAGGCTCTTGCCGCGCAAGCGCGCGATGCCGTATTCGGTAATGACGTAATCGATGCAGTACCGGGGTGTCGTCACCACGCTTCCCGGTGTCAGCGAGGCCACGATCTTGGACCGTTTGTCGCCGGCGGTGGTCGATGGCAGTGCGATGATGGATACGCCGCCGTCGGACACCGCCGCCGCTTCGATGTAATCGAGACTGCCGCCAACGCCGCTGATCTGCACGGACCCGAGAGTCTCGCCGTTGCTCTGCCCCTGCAAATCGATTTCGACCGTCGAATTGATCGATACGAAATGAGGTAGTGCTGCGAGCTTGAGGGGATCATGGGTGAGTGATGTTCGGTGCATTTCGACGGTATCGTTGCCGTCGCAAAATGAATAAAGGGACGTGTTTCCGGCAAGTTCACCGTTGATCACCTTGGGCTTGTGCTTGGCATTTTCCAGATACCGGATCAGGCCTTGGGACAGCATGCCCGAGTAGAGATTCGCGCCGGAAATTTCGGCCAGGCGTCCCAGCACACGATCGGGTACGGCTCCGACGCCAAACTGTACCCAGGCAGCATCGGGGATGAGACTCAACACGTGTTCGACAATGCGCTCGTCGCGCGGTTCGGGCGCACCGGTGTCGTAATTCGCCAGAGGGCGGGACGATTCGATGGCGAGATCGATACTCGCCATGGCGACCCGGCTGTCACCCGCCGTCACCGGCATATTGCTGTTCATTTCAGCGATGACGATGTTCGCACTTTCGACAAAATCCTGATTGGGCCCGACCGAAATGCCGAGGCTCACGGTCGCGTCGTCCTGCGGCATGCTCGTCTGTACGACGACGACCTCGGGCCTGATGGGTCCATTGCGCGAGACCACGCGTGTCAGATCGCTCAGCCTGATCGGGACGAAGCTCACCTTGCGCCGATCGTTTGCAGTGAACAGGTGCCGAATCTTGGGTGACGCCTGCCACGTAAGATAATGAAAGTGTTCACCCAGGCCGCGTTCGAGGAAGCGGTAATCCCCCCAGGACAGTCCCGAACAGACGGTGAGATCACTGAAGCGTTCGACATCCGCGCTGAAAGCATCGTAAAACATGCTCGGATCGGCACAGCCGCCGGGAAACACGACGAGCTTGCCGTCGGGGATGGCGGCGACCGCCTCGCCGGGTGTGACCACTTTCATCTCGTTGGGGATCGGATGGGCGTCCATTGCGCCTGTACGCGACAGTGTACCTCTTACGGTAGGACATCGTTTTTTAACTATCCTACCGAACCTTTAGCAAACGCCTGGTAGAACTGCGCGTGAGCAGATGTTATAAACCTGCGCGGTCGCGGTACGCCGGCACCACGCGCCGTCGGAAAGCGGTCGCGAGTCGTCCGGAGCGTTCAAGGGGGACCGCACCAGGGATTTCACTGCGTCCGTGAACCGGTTGGAATCCCGCTGGCACTTGGGGAGAGCACCAGACATGTTCGGATTTGAGCCCCTGATATTTTGGGGTTGGACGTTTCTCGCGTTTTACGTCGCGGTCATGGTCGTATTCGGCTTCGTGGGTATGGGACGGGTCCATGACAGCGATGATTTCGCCACTGCGCGCGGCAGCTATGGCCCCTTGTTCCTGGCTTTCGCCTTGACCGCCACGACGGCGAGCGGCGCTACATTCCTCGGTCTTCCGGGCCTGGCTTACAAAGGCGGCCTGTCCACCCTGTGGTACGCCTTCGTCTATCCTCTCGGCGTTTATTCCGGCGTGCTGATCTGCCTGCACGCCATCCGCCGCGCCGGTGCCAGCTTCGGCAGCCGCTCGATGCCGGAATACCTGGGCGATCGATTCGACTCCGATGCCCTGCGCATCCTGGTCGCGCTGTTCTCGATGCTGCTCTTGTTCTACCTCGCCGGCCAGTTACTGGCGGGCGCCGTCATGTTCACCCAAATGTTGGGGCTCGACACTTTTACCGCGCTGGTCGTGACAGCGCTCGTGCTGATGATATACATCGCGCTCGGCGGTGCGCACGCCGACATCCTGACCGATGGTGTGCAAGGTGCCCTGATGTTGGCGCTAGCCGCCCTGGTTTTGTGGATGTTTCTCACCGGTTTCGGCATGGAAGGAGGTTTCGGCGGCATGCTCACCCGACTGGAGGAACTGGATCCCGGCCTGGTCATGACCTTGCATCCGACCCATCCGCTGTTTGATTCCTGGTGGGATCTTTTCGCGATCTTCTGCTCCCATCTCCCGCTGGGCTTGCTGCCACATATCGGCAATAAACTGTGGGCGCTCAAAAATAATCGCGACCAGCTGAAATTCATCTCCTTCGCCTTCGCCTTCGGCATGCTACTGCCGGCGATCACGTGCGGCGGCATCCTGGCGCGCGCGATGTTCGGTGATGCCTTGTTGGCCGAGGGCAGCAATCCGAACCACGCGATTCCCGAGCTCTTTATCGCCACGCTGCCGAGCTGGGCGGCCGCCATGATCGGGGCCGGCGTCCTCGCCGCCGTTATGTCGACCGCGGACGGGCTGGTCGTATCAACCGCACAGATATTCGCCAATGACATTTTCCGTCGAACGCTCGCGCCTCGCTGGATGGCCAATCGCGATTCCCGCGATGTGGATCGGGTGACGCTATTGATCAGCCGCGTCGCGACCGTGATCATCCTGGCATGCGCCATCGCCATCGCGTGGAATCAGCGAAATGAGAACATCGCGCTCCTCGTCTGGCTTGGCATAGGCGGCATGATGGCGGCGACCTGCGGGCCGATGTTCCTGGGGGTGTTGTGGCGCCGTGCGACGAAAGCCGGCAGCATCGCAGGATTCATCGTGGGCGGCGCGATTTTCCCGCTGCTCAAAACCGGTTCGCTAAAGGCGTCGTGGTTCGCCGGCGGCGGTCTCGAACCCATTGTTGGTTGGTTAGAATCACAAGCAGTCAATCCGTTCGCATGCGCCACCTTGGGAGCAGCGGCTTCGGTCACGGCCATGGTCGTTGTCTCCCTGATGACGACGCCGCCTTCCGACGAGCATCTCAAACGCGTATACGGAACCTGAAATGCCTCTTCTGCTCGAAGACAAAGTCATTCTCGTGACCGGCGGCAGCACCGGTATCGGTCGTGCCACCTCGCTGCGCTGTGCCGAGGAAGGGGCGGCGTTGACCATCGCCGACATCAATGTCGAAGCGGGTCGGGCGGTCGCCGAGGAAATCAACGCGAACGGCGGGCGGGCGCTATTCGTCGAGACCGATGTCGCCGAGACCGATCAAGTCAAGCGTATGATCGCTTCCACGATCGAGACTTACGGCCGTCTCGACGGAGCATTCAACAACGCCGGCATAGAAGGACAGTTCACGAGCATCGTCAAGATGTCCGAGCGGGAATTCGATCGCACCATCAACGTCGATTTGAAATCCGTATGGCTTTGTGTGAAGTATGAAATCGAAGGATTTCTCCAGCAGGAGAATGGCGGTGCCATCGTCAGCACGGCGTCCGTCGCAGGCCTGGTCGGCACGCGCGGCGGCTCCGCCTACTGCGCGGCCAAGCACGGCGTGGTGGGCTTGACCAAGTGCGCGGCGCTCGAATATGCGCGCAAGCGCATTCGCGTCAACGCCGTTTGCCCGGGCGTCATCCAAACGCCCATGGTCGAACGCATGATCGCGGAAACGGGGGTCACCCAGGGGAGCCTGCTCGATCAGCAGCCCATCGGACGGATCGGTGAGCCTCAGGAAATAGGTGAAGCCGTGGTTTGGCTGCTCTCCGATCGTTCTTCGTTCGTGACCGGTATCGCCATGCCCGTCGACGGTGGCTTCACGGCGCCGTAACCGGCGGGCATAGCTAACCGCCGCGCACACTGACCCGCGGTACGATCAGCGCGAGGGCGCCGTGACATGACGCTTGTCGACCGGCGATTTACCATTCCGTTTCTCGTCTGGCTGTTGACCGGGACGGCGGCAGTGGCGATCAGCCTCAACTGGATGCCGGCTGTGGCCGTCGACGGCAGTTTCGTTCCCGTCGGTCCCGACTCCTTCTACCACGCGCGCCGCATCCTGGACGCTGCCATCGGCGATACCGGGTTCTACCAATTCGACCATCGCATTCACATGCCGGAAGGCAGCATGTTGACCTGGCCATGGGCTTACGACGGGCTGTGCGCAAGCATCGTAGCCGCTTTCCACCGGCTATCGCCCGAGCGCGATCCAATGGAGGTGCTGGTGTTGATTCCCGTATACGCCGCCTTGCTGACTGCCGCCTTGTGGCTGACATTAGTCCGCGTCCTCGGCGC
>JAYYZW010000030.1:0-14265 GCA_036339995.1 Pseudomonadota bacterium | reverse complement strand
TCCCATTTTTTTCTCTCCGGGGGGGGGTTCCAGCCCCCTCTGGGCCGCTTTCTGGCGCATATCCGCGCCCTGACCCCAAAGATCTGGCTGACTACCGCGGGTCGAGCAGGTAGTCGTCGCCCTCGCGCATATTTTCTTTGAGCCACGTAGCGGCGTCGGCTTCGGTCGGTTGCAGCATCGGTACCTCGCCTCTTGTGGCTGTGGTCTTGGCGCGAAGCTTTGCAGTGGCGATCTCATCCAACTGGAAGGTCTCCGGATCCATTACGACGCCGTAGATGTCCCGAGCCGTCTTGAAGCTGATGATCTCGTCGCGCACGTGTTCACACACTTTTTCCGCCGGGCGAGCTAGCGGGTCACCGTAACCGCCGCCGCCGGACGAGACACCCACCCAGACCTCACCGGGCTCGATTTTCATGTAGCCCTTGCTCGAGCAGTAATCGCGGTGCCCGGTTTCCAGATTTTCGCGGTAGTTGCCGCCGCCGATTCCGGGCGTACCCCCGAACAAACCAAAGGGTGGGTTCGACGCACCGTCGCCCGTTACATGGCAATCCATCGGCGTGCCATAAGGCCGCACGACGATATTAACGCCGACACCCCCCATGGTGTTGCCATGACCCATGGAATCGGTCTCGATTTCATGCTTGTCGATCATGAGTGGGTAGAGCAGTTCGCTCATCTCGGTGCTCAAGATCTTGAGGCCGCCGAGGCCAGACGAAAGCATGATCAAGGGCCAGCCGTCGGCATTTTTCGAAGCGCCGCCGCCGGAGCCGCCGTTGAAGAACATCGCAGCCCAGTCCGCCGGTTCGTCGCCGCGCTCGTCGACGCCCGAGATTGAAGGGATGCAGTGGAATCCGCCGTAACCCGCGGACGTTCGTTCCGGAACCGCCTGCGCCAGCGCTTTCCACACGACCTCCTGTTCCTGAGCGGCAGGACAGAGGGTCGCCATGGAGGTTGCCGCCGGGTATTTGGCTTTAACGATCGAGCCCTCCGGGGCGTCGCAACTGATATGTCTCAAGCAGCCTTCGTTATGCGGAATGTTGGGATCGATGGCGCACAGCACCGGGATTCCGGCCGAGGCCTCCATCACGCCCTGCGTGCCGTTGGTGCCGCCCGCGCCCTGGGGCGAGCTGCCCGCAAAATCGACGTGAACATGATCGCCTTCGATTTTGACTTCGGCGCACACTTTGAGGTTGGTGTTGCCCACGCCGTCGGAGTCGATCCACGATTCCGCGAAATAGCTGCCGTCGGGTATGTTGTGGATCTCTTCGCTGGTGCGCCGGTCGGCGTAGTCGAGAATCGCGTCGATGTAATGCATCAACTCTTCGGGACCGTATTCATCGACGAGTTCCACCATCCGCCGCTTGCCGGTCCAGATCGAACCAAGCTGCGCCATCAGATCGCCGTACAGTAGGTCGCGATAACGCACGTTGGCGAGATACATGTTGATCACATCGGTGCGCGGCTCGCCTTTTTCGTAGAACTTGATCGGCGGCAGTTGCAGCGCTTCCTGCCACACGTTCTTGGCGCTCGGCGCGACGCTGGTCGCCTCGTAGGCGCCGCAGTCGAGCTGGTGCCCCTTGGTCACGGCCCAGAACAGGTGTTCGCCCTTGTAGAACACGGGGCAGGCGGTGACGAAATCGCCAACGTGGGTGTTACCGCTGTACGGGTCGTTGCTGACGATGACGTCGCCGTCGTAGACCTTGCCCTCGAAGGCCTTGACCATGGAGCGCAGAATCACGTGCAGCGAATTGGTGTGGATGGGCAGTGCATCCATCATGCACACCTGTCGCGCCTTGGCGTCGTAGATGGCACACGAGAAGTCGCGCGCCAGGGCCAGGATCGACGTCCATGCCGTGTACTCCAAGGTCAAGGTCATCTCCCTTGCAATGGTATTGAAGCGGTTCAAAATCACGGAAAACGTGATCGGGTCGATGTTTTCATCGGCCAGCAGCGGGGTCTTGTCGTGCTGGAAATCGAAATCCTTAATTGTTTGTACAGTACTAATCAGGAATCCTCCTGTTTACTCTCTACGCCCCTTTTCAAAGCTCTAGGACGAAATCACCATACTCATTCACTTCAAGCTTCTGGCCCGGAAAGACCACGATGGTCGTGTTCTGCTGCTCCAAGACGGCGGGACCGGTGATCATCATACCGCGTTTGAGCCGATCCCCGTCGTAAATTTTGGTGTCGCGATAGTCGTCGATATCGCCGAAATAGACCCGACGCGTCCCTTTCTGAACCTTGGTGATGGGTTCGCCGGTCTCCGGCAGCTCGGGAGTTTGCGGCGACTGCACGGCCCGGTGCGCGATCACGCGCCAGTGGAAGAAGTCGACCGAACTTTCGCGCGCGTTGTAACTGAACATGCGTTCGTGCAGAGCGTGGAACGCTTCGGCAATTTCGCTGATATGTCCCTCGGTCAACGGCCCGTCGGCCCTAAGCGGAACCGTCAGCTCGTGGATCTGCGCCGGATACTTGGCATCCGCGAAGCGCGTGAGCGTCACTTCGCCCTCGGGAAAACCCTCCTCGATCATATCGTCCAGCGCCTTGCGTTCCAGATCGGCGATGACTTTGTTGGTGCCTTCCAGATCGAAGCGCTCGGAGTTGGTCGCCAAGGCCTGCATGTAATCGTGACGCACGTCGCTGACGATCATGCCGAAGGAGCAGAACACGCCGCTGTAGCGCGGGATGATGGCGGTTTTCATGCCGAGGGTGCGGCCGAGCATGCCGGCGTGGATAGCACCCGCCCCGCCTCCGACGACGAGCGAGTAATGCCGTGGATCGATCCCGCGCTCGATCGAGACCACACGGATCGCATCCACCATGTTGTTGTTGATGATCCGGAATATGCCGTGCGCCGCTTCGGGAACCGTCAAGCCGAGCGGCTTTGCGATAAGGCCCTCGATCGCACGTCTGGAGAACTCAGCGTTGATCTCGCGCCGCCCGCCGAGAAAATAATCCGGATTGATATAACCCAGGACGACATTCGCATCGGTGCACGTGGGAGCGGTGCCGCCCTGCTCATAACACGCCGGTCCGGGTTCGGCGCCCGCGCTTTGCGGCCCGACCTGAAGTGCACCGCCCCTGTCGATCCAGGCGATGCTGCCGCCGCCGGCGCCGACGGAATGGACGTCAACTGCCGCGACGCCGACCGGCAGGTCGTGCACGCGAAGCTCGCGGGTCAAAGTCGGCGTGCCGCCAGTGACCATCGAGACGTCGAAACTGGTACCTCCCATATCGATCGTGATCACGTTCTCCATCCCGATCCGCTGAGAACAATGGAGCCCCGATATGGGTGCTGCCGCAGGACCGGAGGCCAGCGCATAAATCGGCCGATGGATAATCTTGTTGACCGTCGAACTGCCGCCGTTGAGCTGCATGATCAAGAGCGGATGACGGAAACCGTTACCGTGCAGGAATTCTTCGAGTTCCACCATGTACTGTGCAATACCCGGAATCACATAGGCGCTCAACACCGTGCAGGTCGTGCGCTCCCATTCGCGGATCATCGGTAGCACATCGGAACTCAACACCACCGGAACGCCCGGCAGTTCTTCTTCAATGAGTGCTTTAACGCGCCGCTCGTGCTCCGCGTTCATGATTGACCACAAAAAAGCGACCGCCACGGATTCGACGCCGGCATTCTTGAGCTTCGCGACCGCGGCCTTCACTGATTCTTCGTCGAGCGGTGCAACGACCTCACCGGTGTAGTTCACCCGCTCCTTGATCGGAATGCGTAGGTTGCGGGGAATGAAATCTTCGGGTGGTTGCAGTTGAATGTTGTAGCGGTCGGGTTTGAAGCCATCGCGAAAATGAATGACGTCGCGGAATCCCTCGGTGCACAGCAGCGCGGTCTTGGGTCCGTTGCGCTGAATGACTGTGTTGGTAGCAATGGTCGAACCGTGGACGAACAAGTCGAGGCGATCGAGGAATTTCTCGAGGCTCATCTCAGCCTGTTCGGCCATACTGCGAATCCCTCGCTGGATCGCTTCAGCGGGGTTTTTAGGAGTCGTCGCCTCTTTCCAGAGGGCAATGTGGCCGTCTTTGTCGAGTAGGGAGAAATCGGTGAAGGTGCCGCCGATATCGACACCCAGAACGTAGTGCATGTTATGTCCCCATATTTTCTGTTCGCGGCACGGCTCCGACTGCTCCAGATTCGGGGCGACAGCGCTCAAAGTACGAGGGTGTTTCCACGCGCGCCGGGAGCGCTTTCCAATTTAGAGCCGTCGCCTTCACAAAAATTTCACAAGAACCTATAGCCTATTGTTAAACGCTGGAGTGCAATTGGTCAATTTTCAACAATGCCCCTGCCGGTTTAATTACATCATATAATTCATATAGTTATGGTTAACCAATGGTTGAGCGATTGACTGTACGCTTGCGAAGATTCTGCGGGCGCTGCCCAGCAAAGCTCCTTGGCGCAAAATATTCTTTAACAGCTGAAAAAAACTGACGCATACTTTCGCATACTCAACTATCATTGTCCCGTAATGGAGTCGCCGGTGTTTCCTTTCGGCGATGTCTTTGTGCAATCAGTGTGGCCAGGGGTGCGCGTCCCAAAAAGGCGATGGCGCTTCGTGCTACATCGGGAGAAAACCGATGCGAATATTTAGTCGATTATTCGTGATAGCCGTTTGCGGTGGCCTTATCGCAAACGTGCTTCCGGAGCCGGCGTCTGCTGCTGGTGTCGAAGAATTCGAGGCATGGCTTAAAGCCAATCAGGACGCCAATTTTCAATTCGTCGACGGCGATCTGGTGCACTACGAGGACTGCGAAGAGCTGAAGCCGT
The DNA here is from genome assembly GCA_036339995.1 of Pseudomonadota bacterium. Taxonomy (GTDB): domain Bacteria; phylum Pseudomonadota; class Gammaproteobacteria; genus JAYYZW01. Next base: position 9,479 of record JAYYZW010000030.1, on the reverse strand, counting down.
TCGTGCCACCGGGCTGGATCCAAGCCGGCTTCTGTTTCGAAGGCATGGAGTACCGGATCAAGGATCCGGGCGATCTCAGTCCACCGCAGGCCTACAAGGACGCGACGGAGAAATTCGCGGGACAGGCCACACTGGATGATAAAGGCGGTCTGCAGAATTACACTGCGGGACGTCCCTTCGATCGGACGAAGTTTACGCCCGGCAGCGCGGAAGATGGCTATAAGGCGATTTGGAATTACAACTGGCGCTGGCAGCACGATGGCCTGCGCATCGAGGAAGTGGAATGGGTCTGGGTCGAACGCGGCGGCACGCACGACGACCATCCCCTGATGGACCGCTGGACCGGCCAGTACTATGGCGGCGGCGGCAAGTTCAGCCGCGTTATGTACGGCCCGTACCAAAAAGTGATAATGAATGGTTTATCACACCGGGCCGATACCGACTACCGGATCCCCGGCCGCTGGGCCGACAACACGGAGTTCCGGGAGTACACGGGTTTCACCTCTCCGTTCGATATCGCCGGTACGGCTTTCCTCATTCTACGGTTCATGGATCCGCATAAAGCCGATCATTCCTGGGCCTATATTCCGAGTTTGCGCCGCGTGCGCCGCATTTCGGTCGAGGTTAAATCGGATGTCTTGTTAGGAACGGAAGACACGCTTGAAGATTTTTACGGGTTTGCGGGTCGCCCCACCGAATGGGACTGGGTGTTCCTAGGCACGGTCAAGACGCTGTCAATCTCGCGATCGCGGGACCTCAACACCCACTTTGGTGGTCCGGACGGCTGGCAGGAGATAGACGATTACGCCTTGATGGAAATGGATGTCATCAAGGGCATTTCGCACCTGGCGCCGTCCCATCCCTATTCGAGCAAGATCGTAATGACTAGCGCGATGAGTGGTACGCCTTACTATTCAGAAGCGTACGACAAAGGCGGCGAGATGTGGAAGGTGTGGAAGATCCCGAAAGTTTGGACCGAAGATCCCTGGTTCAGGGCCAAGGATAAAGCCAAGGCCGGCGAAACGCCGGTAGGCACGCGGATGAGTGCGTTTCAGGGGATCCAAGTGGTGAATCTGCAGAACTGGCGTGCAACGATTATTCCGTGCCGCGGTCTGAGTTATCCGCGCGTCGAATTCAAGACGGTCAAGCGAACCCATGACGTGAACCGGTTGACGGAAGGACGATAGCCACCGATCACGCTTTAGGTCTATCGCAGATAGACATTTTCGCACCGGCTCCGGTAGGGTGACCCGCCGGAGCCGGCGCATTCCAGTGGCGATGATCTCTCCGAGTTCTTGCGGCAGGGCGCACTCCGTTCCGGTATCGCTCGTGCGGGGCGGTATTCAAGAAGATGCCTTGCGACGGAAGATTTCCGTTACAGTCATCTGATTCCAATTGGTGGACTTATGCTGCGTTTACAACGGGCGCCGACGAGATCTGCAGTAAGCAATCCCACGAAGTAATTCTACTTTCGACGAACTTTTCGAGCGGATCCCCATTGTAAAATGATTCGCTCAGAGGTTCCTTAGGGATTGTAATGAACACGAACAGCGTTCCGGCTCACGCCCGGGCTGTGGTCGTCGGCGGCGGCGTTATCGGTTGTTCGACGGCCTACCATCTCGCGAAGCTCGGGTGGACCGATGTGGTCCTGCTCGAGCGCAAGCAGGTGAGTTCGGGCACGACCTGGCACGCCGCCGGACTCGTTACTACTCTGCGTGACAGCGAGAGCCAGACCCGCCTGGCGCAGTATTCGCTCAAGCTCTACGAGGATTTGGAAACGGAAACCGGTCAGGCGACCGGGTTCATCAAGTGCGGATCGATTCAACTCGCGGCGACGGCCGAGAAAGCCGAGGAGATGCGCCGCGGCTGTGCGATGGCGCGCATTTTCGGGGTTGAGAACGAGGAGATCTCACCCGGCCAGATCAAGGAACTTTTTCCACTGGCCTACGTCGACGATCTCTTAACCGGCTTCTACTTTCCGGACGACGGCCGGGTCAATCCGGCCGATGTCGGGCAGGCGCTGGCCAAGGGTGCGCGACAGTACGGCGTCAACATCATCGAGAATACGCCAGTGACCGCCTTGATCGTCGAGAACGGCCGCGCGACCGGTGTGCGAACGGACAAGGGCGAGATCCGCGCCGAGGTCGTCGTGCTGTGCCCCGGCATGTGGGGCCGCGAGGTCGGGCTGATGGCGGGTGTCGATATTCCGCTGCAGGCGGCCGAGCATTACTACCTCATATCGGAGCCCATCGACGGCGTGCACAATCGGCTGCCGATCCTGCGCGACCCGGGCCGCTGCGCGTATGCGCGCGAGGAAGCCGGTAAGATCCTGCTGGGTTTCTTCGAACCCGCCGCCGCGCCCTGGGGCGTCGATGGTATTCCGGAGCATTTCTGTTTCGACGAGATCCAGCCCGATTGGGAGCGCATGGAGCCGCATATTCAACGCGGGATGGAGCGCTTACCCATCCTGTTCGATACGGGTATTCGCCAGTTTTTCTGCGGTCCCGAATCCTTTACGCCGGATCACAACTACCTCATGGGCCGTGCGCCTTACGTCGACCAGCTCTTCGTCGCCTGTGGCTTCAATTCCCTGGGGATCCTCTCGGGTGGTGGCGCGGGCTACGTCGTGGCGAATTGGATTAACGACGGTGTACAGCCGATGGATATCTGGGACGTCGACATCCGGCGTATTCAGCCCTGCCATAACAATAAGGTTTTCGTTGTGGATCGCGTGGTGGAGTCGCTCGGAATCGCCTATCAAATGCACTGGCCCAATCGCCAGTGGGAGACCGGGCGCAACATCAAGCTCTCCATCCTGCACGACCGCCTTACGGTCGCCGGCGCCTGTTTCGGTGAATCGGCCGGGTGGGAGCGGCCGAACTGGTACGCCAAACCGGGTCAGAAGCCGGAATACGAATACGACTTTGGCCGCCAGAACTGGTTCGAGAACAATGCCGAGGAACACCGTGCCGTACGTGAAGCGGTGGGTGTCTTCGAGCAAACCTCCTTTGCCAAGATCCTCGTGCAAGGACGGGATGCAGAACGCGTTTTGAATCGTATCGCAACCGCGGACATGGCGATGCCGGTAGGCAAGGTCGCCTACACGCAGTTCTTGAACGTGCGCGGCGGGGTCGAGGCCGATCTGACCGTTACCCGCCTGGCCGAAGATCGCTACCTGGTCGTGACGGCCGGGTTCACTTGCACCCAAGTCCATGCCTGGATCCGGGAGAACGTTCCGGACGATGCCGCCTGCGTGACCACCGACATCACGGGGGCCTATGCGATGTTGAACGTGCAGGGTCCGAATTCGCGTGCGCTCCTTTCCCAGATCTCGAGCGCCGATTTCACCACGGAAGCATTTCCCTTCGGCACCCTGCAACACATCGAGATCGGCTACCAGTCCGCGATGGCCGTGCGAATCTCCTATACAGGGGAACTCGGTTGGGAGCTCTACATCCCGACCGAAATGGCGCTGCCGGTTTACGACCGCCTGATCGAAGCAGGCGCCGGTCTGGACCTCAAGCATTGCGGTTACCACACCCTCAACACCCTACGCATCGAGAAAGCCTATCGCGAGTGGGCGCATGACATGGGACCGTTGGAGACCCTGCTCGAAGCCGGTCTCGGATTTACCTGCGCCTGGGACAAGCCCGGCGGATTCATCGGGCGCGAAGCACTGATCGTCGAGCGCGAAGCGAACCCGCTCAAGCGGCGGCTGGTGCAGTTTCTGTTGGACGATCCCGAACCGATGTTGGTGCACAATGAGCCCATCCTGCGCGATCGCGAAAGGATCGGTTACACGACTTCGGCAGGCTATGCACACACCCTCGGCGCCTGTGCGGCGATGGGCTATGTCAATCACGAAGACGGCGTGACGGACGCCTTCGTCGCCGATGGAAGTTATACGCTCGAACAGGCTAACCGCACGTACACGGCGAAAGCCTCGTTAACCCCAATGTACGATCCAAAGAGCGAGCGTACGCGAGCTTAAGTCGCATTCGTTGACTTGGGTCATCCAAGGTCTTTTCTTGGTAAATTCGTCGTGTTAACAACGATTTAAGCAATCCTCAAATTATGCTGACGCGGAAATTTTCTGCGTGCACATAACCCGGAGATTAGCTAAAGAAATGCCGTTCCCGTCCGATAACCAACGACAGGAATTGTGCGCCTCCGGAAGCTTTACTTCAGAGGTCTTCGGCAGTCCATGGAATGCAGCCCGGCGCTCCAGGGCCCGCGACGAAAGCAAAAGAACCCAAGCCCCCCATATGCAGGCCGCGCAGGAACAAACCACCAGAATCCTGCTAATAGAGGATGATGACCCTGATTACGACGCCGGGCTCAAGGCCATTCGTTCGGCTGCGCACGACGTGTGTCTGCTCGATAATCGGCTTAGTAGTCGCACCGGTCTCGAACTGCTTGATGCATGCGGCGGTGCCGTCGCCGCGTTACCGACCATCAATTGTTACGTCACCAAGCCGTATGATTTCGAAGCCTGTGTCGGCGTCGTCAAAACCACCGAAAGCTTCTGGCTGAGCGTGGTAAAACTACCGGCGAAGGGCCGCACTGCTGCCTTGACGGCGTCTGGATTATCAACTCGCCTCGCGGTGTTTCTGCGCATCGACCGTGGCCGTTTTGACCGCGGCTTTGACTACGGGTACGTCTCTGCGGGTCAGCGGCTGCATATAGTCCTTGCGCCCTAGCGCGGCCTCGATGAATGGCGCGAGTTTCTCGGCTTTCACTGATTCGCGCTCGGCGACGTCGCGGGAAAAGTCGGGCATGACAGTACGCGCGAACAATTCGAGGGATTCGCAGATATTCTCATTGGAATTCCGGCCGGCCTGCTGCAGAAAGACCACCTGGTCGACACCCGCCTCCTGCATGCTGGCGAGGTGCCGCCGCATGTCGTCCGGCGTGCCGATGCCGGCGCCGTCGTATTCACCGCGCGACAGCGCCGCCTGGATGAGGGTGTCCGAGGCATCGCCACGCTTTTCTTGAAATTCCTTCCAGATGTTGCTGTAACCGGGCACGAAATCCTCGGCCACGAGTTTCTGCTGTGAATAACGGAAGAACTCGAAATGATCCTGGCCGCGCCGGATGGCTTCGGCGCGGTCCTCGTGCATGGAAAAGGCAGAGACCATGGCGAGCTTGGCATTGACCGACCAGCCGACCGGCACGCACTCCTCGCTCTTGATGATGTCGTAGTAGATCGTCGACCAGGTCCGGGCTTCTTCGGGATCCAAAAACGAAAAGGCGAGCGCGCCAACGCCGTTGCGCGCGGCAACCTTGATCGTCTCGCGATTCGTACACGCCATCCAGAGCGGCGGATGGGGCTTTTGCAGTGGCTTGGGCAGAACATTGCGGCACGGCATTGAAAACCCTTCACCCTCGAAGCCCGGATACGGCGTCAGCACCATCATGTTGCAGATCTGCTCGGTCGCTTCGAGCGCCATCGCGCGCTTGGTCTTCGCGGCTATCCCGAAGGCGCCGAGTTCCAGCCGCGTCGCCCCTTCGCCGATACCGAACTCGAGCCGCCCGTCCGAAAGCAAGTCCAAGGTCGCAAGACCCTCGGCGGTACGCGCCGGATGGTTGTATTTCGGTATGACTTGGCGTATCCCGTGGCCGATCCGGATGTTCGTCGTCTTCGCAGCGGCCGCAGCAAGGAACACCTCCGGCGCCGATGAATGCGAATACTCATCGAGAAAATGATGTTCCACCTGCCATGCATAATCGAAACCCAAGCGGTCCGCGAGTACAACCTGTTCCAGCGCGTCCTTGAACAGGCGGTGTTCGTCGTCCTCATTCCATGGACGGGGGAGTTGTAATTCGTAGAAGACGCCAAAACGCATGCGGGACACTCCATATTATCGATCCGGTATTTGCTTCATACTGACTCCGGGGTCGAATTCCGTCAATTCCCCCATAAAGAAATTGGCGACTTGAGGAATTCCAGATGCAGCGGGTCGAGACGTGGCCGCAAGGACTGGAGAAATGAGCGCAATGAGTTCATCGGAGCAGACAGTCGTGCAGCCTGGCGACGGACTCTATCGCGCGGTAGCGGGTTTCGAATTCCCGGTCGAGAACATCACGATCACGCGGGATGAGCAGCGTCGTCTGCACGGCTGGTGTGACATCGAACCCGAGGTATTCGGAGAAGTGGCCGACCCGACGTTCGTCGCGCGCCGTCCGATCTTGCTCAACACGGCGATGATCCGCCAGTCGCGCCCGCGTTGGGGGCAGGTACACACCGTGCATCGCGTCACGCAGCACCGTTCGATTCGGCTAGACGAAGCGCTGGTGATGAGCGGGCGCATCAACTCGCTCGAACCGCACCCTAAAGGCGTCGTGATCAAGAGCACGTGGATCTACCGTGACGAGCGCGGAGAGATCCCTTTCATCGTCGCACCCGACGTCCTCATGGTCGACCCGGATATAAAGCCGCCACCGAGGTCGGCGCGATCCAAACGCGATGTTGAAGCTGAAAAGTATGAATTCCTTACTAAGAAACACTGCACCCCGGAATCGACGCTCGGCTACTGCGAAGGCAGCGAGAATGCGATTCACCTCGACCCCGAATATGCGCGCGGATTTGGCTTTCGCGCTCCGATCATTGCGGGCATTCAGACCGTGAACTTTCTGATGGAGCCGGTCTATCGCAAACAGCTGCCGGAGTCGCTCGTCCTTACAATACGGTTCCTGCGTCCTGTTTTCTGGGACGACACGCTGGTCATCGAAGGACGTACGGACGACAGCGGTGCATTGCAGGCCGTCCGTGCGCTCAACGCGGACGGCAAATGCGTTGCCGATTGCCAGTTCGCCGGTTGAGTTGGGGTCAGATCTCACATTGCTACATTGAGATGTGGCAATGTGAGATCTGACCCCCTCCACTCGGCCGTCAACGCCGACCGAATGATGATGAATTGTGATCCCGCGCTCAAAGCGCGCATCAGCGCCCACCTTGCAGCGTTCACCTTGAACGAGGGCGATAAGGGGGAGGAAAAGGCGGCCGCCGTCGCGCTCGCCATCGTTGACGAGGGATTCGGCGCGAATCTGTCCGGTCTCCCCGAACATGAAAGCTGGCAATCGCAAGCCGCCCTCATTCTGACCCGGCGTTCGTTGAAGTTACGCGCTCATCCTGGCCAGTGGGCTTTGCCGGGCGGCCGCGTCGACGAGGGTGAAACGCCGGAACAGACCGCGCTGCGCGAAATGCGCGAGGAAGTGGGACTCGAACTCCGCGAGGATGCAGTCCTTGGCCGCCTTGACGATTTCATCACGCGCTCGGGATTTATGATCACCCCGATAGTGATCTGGGCCGGCCCCGAGATCGAGCTGGTCCCGAACGAAGAAGAAGTGGATTCGATCCACCGCATTCCGGTCGCGGAGTTCCTGCGCGACGACGCCCCGATGCTTGATCACGAGGAAGGTGACAAAGCACCCGTCCTGCGCATGCCGGTCGGCGATGCCTGGATCGCCGCGCCGACGGCGGCGATGCTGTACCAGTTCGCCCAGGTTTGTCTGCTCGGCAAGGACGTGCGTGTAGCGCATTACGACCAGCCGCGTTTCGCGTGGCGGTGAGTGGATTTCACCTTTAGGAACCTCTGAACAATTCAGACGCACCATGACTTATTCAGAGGTTACCTTAAGTAACGGAGACGAAAATATCATGAGACTCGAAGGAAAAACGGCCGTCATCACCGGCGGCGCCAGCGGCATGGGTCGCGCGACCGTGCTGCGTTTTCTGGATGAAGGCGCGAACGTCGTAGTGGCCGATTACAACGCGGCGACGGGGGAGGAAACGACCAAACTGGCAAAGGATGCGGGTCACACCGACGCCGTGTGCTTTATACGCACTGACGTGGCGAAGGAGGCCGACATCGAGGCCATGATGCAATGTGCGCTCGATCATTACGGGGGCCTGGACATCGTGTTCAACAACGCCGGTGTCGGCGGTGCCATCGGCCCTCTGACCGAGACCACGATCGAGTCCTGGGACTATACCTTCGACGTGTTAGCCAAAGGTGTCTTCCTCGGCATCAAGCACGCCGCGCGCATCATGCAGGCGCAGGGCGAGGGCGGTTCGATCATCAACACGGCCTCGGTTGCGGCGCTCAGCGGCGACGGCGGGCCGTTGGTCTATTCGGCCGCAAAAGCGGCGGTGGTCAGCCTGTCCAAGACTGCCGCAATCGAACTCGCACCGGATCGGATTCGGGTGAATGCGATCTGTCCGGGATTCATCAATACACCGCTGGCCGATGGCGGTAAGCCGGAACGGACGGAGGAAAAATTCGCGAAATCGCAACCCTGGCCTGAAGCCGGGCACGGCGAATACATCGCCGGTGCCGCGCTGTTTCTCGCGACCGACGACGCACGCTTCGTGACCGGCGAAACGCTGGTGGTCGACGGCGGCCTGACAGCGGCTGGGCCGGAGTTGTCAAAGAAATTCACCGCGATTTCGGCGCGCGGTTCGGGCATGGTCGGCATAACGCGCGGGTCGACGGGTGAGGCGCCCGATCTGAGGAAGCTCGACGATTAACTGCCGGTGAACACCGGTTTCCGTTTCTCGACGAAAGCCTTCACGCCTTCCCTGAAATCTCCGCGCGTCGCGCAATCGGCGAAGCTCTCGCCCTCCATCTGCAGCTGCGATTCGAATTCGTTTTCGAGCGAGCGGTACAGGAGACGCTTGGTGTTGCCATAAACGTGAGTCGGCCCGTTCGCGAGGCGTTGGGCGAGCTTCGTGGTTTCGGCTCCGAGTGTTCCCGCCGGCGCGACGAAGTTGATGAGGCCGATGGATTGGGCCGTCGCGGCATCGAAGCGATCGCCTAGCAGGGCCATCTCCATCGCCTTCTTGATACCGACCGCGCGCGGCAGGTGAAACGTGGCCGAGCCGTCGGGGCTGGTCCCGATGTGGCAGTAAGCAAGCGTGAAAAATGCCTCCTCGTCGGCAATGACGAGGTCGCAGGCCAGGGCTATGCTGACGCCGGCCCCGGCGGCCGCGCCGGCGACGCTCGCGACGACCGGTTTCGGCATGCGGCGCATGGCGAACATGATGGGGTGGAGCTCGTGTATGCGGTGGATGAACTGCGTGCGGAGATTTTCGGGCGAATCATCGAGCATTTGAGACATCATTTTGACATCGCCGCCGGCCATGAAATGATCCCCGGCGCCGCGTATGACTACGCAGCGTACGCTGTCGTCACACTCGACCTCGTGCAGGGTATCGCGCAGCATCGAACGCATTTCCATGCTCAATGCGTTCCGCGCATCGGGGCGGTTGAAGGTCAGCGTAGCGACACCGGCATGGGTGTCAACGAGCAAATCGGGCATTGGATATCTCCTCTTTATCTTATTGTCGGGCGGAAGCAAGAGCGCTGCAAATTGAACGTGGGCCATTCGCCCGCAAGCGGGTTCCTACAGGACGCGGTAGGAGCCCGCTTGCGGGCGATTAAATTCGAAGATTTTGCAATCGTCACGAGATAGGGCAG
>JAYYZW010000029.1:0-7852 GCA_036339995.1 Pseudomonadota bacterium | reverse complement strand
GAAGCTCATGAGCTCACGGTTAGAGGGATCAGCCTTGAAATCGTAGACGGCGGCGATGGTGCGGGCGGCGTTGGCGAAGACGGGGTGGGTTGTGACATCGTCGACCTTCTCGCGGCCGATATAGACGACGCGGCCGTCGCGCAGCTTTTCCAGATGCTCCTGTCCCGATTTCAGCATGGCGGGTTCCTTCAAGCTGTCTGAAGCGGTGCCCGGATGATCGCCTGTAGACGGTGATACGTCCCACCCAAGTCGCGAATCGTTATTATCGGCACATCTCGATTCGAAGATCGAACCATGGCACATCTGGAAGTTTACCTCCACGCACGGGGCCATGTAGCATGAATGGATCCACAGAGCGGAAGGCGGCAGCCGCGCCTGGGCGCGGAAGAGCGGCGAGTACTACACGGGATTCACGGGCGAATACAGTGGTCTATGGCGACGCCAGGGGCGGTCCGGTCCGAACGTCATGGCCGGCGTCGGCTTCTCGGCGGAAGGCTTCGACATATCGACTTATTAATCGTTTCGCCGATCCGACGCCATTCCCCATCTCGAAGGAACTGGCGCCGGCGATGAAGGACAGGTTATACCTGGTGCGTGAAAGGCTACGACGGCGTAGCGCCTCTTCACGGAGGCAGCGATCCGGCCGCGCTGGACCGTATGTTGCACGAGTTGGCGACATGGCTGTTCTCGACTCCTGTCTTCGCGGCATAAGTGCATCCGTGCACAAAATCCCGCCGGGCTGGTGCGTTAGGCGCGTGCTCGCGACTGCAATCATAGCCGTAGCTCTGGTGGAAAGAGCATGTGCGCGCCTAACGTGCCAGAACAAGTGAGGGCTCGCCAAGCGATAGCTTGGGGGCGAATCGTACTTTTTCAGTAGACGTTGAAAGCCTTGTCGGACAACAAGCTTGGCTAGATTGCTAGCGCACTCGTGCAATATGCGGGATAGATAATATCTAGCCCGCACGCATTGTTATTGCTCCGCGCGCGTGCAGGTGACAACAGTCTTGACGCACGCTCGCTGTGGGGCACGATGCTACGCTCAATCACACCGGTGAACCGATCGACGGAGCTTACACCGTGACGACGATTTTACCCTTTTGGGTATTGGATGCCATGTGGCGGTGGGCGTCGGCGACCTCTTCGAGGGAAAACGTGGAGTCGATCACGGGGTGATAATCACCCTGTTCGAGGCCGTCGAAGACGTGTCGTTTCGCACGCTCGAAGATCGGTGGAAAATTGACCACCTCGAACAACGAATAACCGCGCATCGTCAATCCTTTCGCAAGACCGAGCCCGACGGGGAAAGGCGTCGTCTCGGCATCGAGGCGGCCGTAGACGAATATGCGGCCCTGGTAAGCGATCGCGCGGCAGAGTTCCGCCACCTGCGGTCCCGACACAGGATCGAAAACCATTTCCGCACCCCTGCCGTGCGTGATCTCGAGGATCCTTGTCGCGAGGTCTTCCTCGGAGCTGACGACGACGTGCGCGGGTTGCTGGGCAGCGATGAAATCACGCTTGTCCGCGCCGCGCGTGACCGCAATGGGAACGGCGCCCAAAGCTTTGGCCATCTGTATGGCGGCAATGCCGAGGCTGCTGCTCGCGGCCGTGATAACGATATGTTCGCCCGCGGCAAGCTTGCCGTATTCGATCAGTGCGCCGTAGGTCGTCATATAAGGCATCCAGATCGCGCTCGCTTCGATCACTGAAAGGCGTTTTGGATAGGCGGCCGCGGCGTGCACCGGCACGCGCGCAACCTCGCCGTAGCTCCAGTAGCGGCCCATCTTGAACGACGGAATGGTGCTGACACGGTCGCCGACTTTGAACGCCGTTACGCCGGGACCCACGGCGGCCACCGTTCCCGCTGCTTCGTATCCAATGGTCGAAGGTAACTCGGGCGCGTACTGTGGATATTCCCCGCGACGAAACATGATTTCCGCGCGATTCAATCCGAACGCTTCGACGTTCAACACCAGTTCACCCTCGGCAGCGTCGGGCATCGGCAGCTCGTCCAGTTGCAGGACCTCGGCCGCACCGGTCCGATGAAAGCGTACGATTTTCGGCATAGTGCCCTCCGCTTCTACGCTTATCTCAACGACTCAACGCGACGCCTCATCGACGAGCGTCCAGATCCGTTCCTTAGTCATGGGAAGTTCCGCTATCGTGACGCCTAACGGACTGAGCGCATCCTCGATGGCGTTGCCTAAAGCGCCGGGCACCATGCCCGTCGGACCTTCGCCCTTGCCTTTCGTTCCCAGCGGCGTATGCGGCGACGGTATATCGTGATTGATCACCTCGATATGCGGCAGGTCGCGTGCGGACACCATCAGGTAATCGGTCAAGGTGGTCGTCAGTGGGTTTCCCGCCTCGTCGAGGACGAACTCCTCCTGACAGGCGTTGCCGATACCGAGCGCGACCCCGCCATGGATCTGGCCGCGCACCATGGTCGGATTGACGGGACGGCCGCAGTCATCGACGGCGATGTAGCGCAGGATTTGGCAGTCCCCCGTTTCTGGAAACACCTCGACGGTGACGACGTGGACGTTGGTGCTGTGCATACCGGTCGTTTCGGCCTCGAAGTACGCGGTGTTCTCGAGTCCGCCGTCCATGCCGGCCGGTAGCTCGGTCGGCGCAAGCATCGCCGTTTCCGCGATGCGGGCAACGGCGATGCTTCGCCTTGGATCAGCTGCCAGCATCACCTCACCATCACGGAAAACGAATTCGTCCTCACCGGCTGAAATACCTAGATGATGCGCCGCTATCGCGGCCAGCTTGGCCCTGAGGCCGCGTGCCGCCAGCACCGCCGCGCTCAAGGTATAGCCGCCCATGCGTGACGCCAGGGTTCCGGCTGCAAATGGAGCGGACTGCGTATCACCGGAAATGACGTAGATGTCGTCTGGCGTCAATCCGAGCTCATCGGCGACGACCTGTGCGATGGTCGTGTCATGACCCTGGCCCTGCGGCTGGTCGCCGTGGGCGACCTGCACGTTGCCGTTGGCGTCGAATCGCACCGTGGCGACGCCGAATCCGGGTTGGCGCTCCATCGGCACCAGGATCTGCGACGATAAGCCGGAGAACTCGATGCCGAGACTGAATCCGATGCCTAGATAGCGGCCCTCGCCGCGCGCGGCCTGTTGTTCTTCGCGAAAGCGTTCGTAGTCGATCGCGTGGCAGGCTTTGTCCAGGGCTCCGGGGAAATCACCGGAATCACAATGGACGCCGGTGGCAAGGGTATGCGGGTATTTCTTAATCGCGTTCTTCCGACGGATCTCCACCGGATCGAGCTTCAAGCGTCGCGCGGCGATATCGACGATGCGATCGATCGCGAAGCGGCAGGTGAACGATCCGAAGGATCGGCTCGGGGTAAGCCCGGGCTTGTGGGTGACCACGCAGTTGAGATCGATGTCGATGTTGGGGATGTCGTAACCATTGGTCAGGTACATCGCGCCCAGCCACGGCATGGAAAAGGAGACGTAGATCGGTATCTGGGCCGAACCGCAATCGGCCACCATGCGATCACGGATGCCGAGGATCTTGCCGTCCTTCCTTAGCGCCAGCTCGATGTCGTGGATCTGATCGCGTTCCTGGCCGATGTTGACGAGATTTTCTTGGCGGTTCTCGACCCACTTCAAGGGTCGCTTGAGGCACATCGACAGATGACACAGCACAATGTCTTCGCGGTAGAGTGGCGCCTTGACACCGAAGCCCCCGCCGACGTCCTTGGGTGCAATCACCCGGATCTTGCTGTCGGGAATCTTGAAGTATTCGGCCAGCAGGTGACGTTTGATGTGGGAGCGCTGCGTCGTGAGCCACACCGTCAAACCTTCGGCGGCGCTGTACTCGGCAATGGATGCGCGCGGCTCCATCGGCGAAGCCCCGCTGCGTCCGCTACGGAATCTCTGGGACACGACGAGGTCGGCGTTAGCGAAGGCCTGCTCGATGTCGCCGCCCGAAAAATGTTGGTGATAAACCACGTTATCGTCCCAATCTGAATACACGCGCGGTGAATCGGGCAGGAGCGCAATTTCCGGAGCGAGGACCGCCTCACGCACGTCGTATTCCACTTCAACGGCATTGACGGCGTCTTCGACGACATACTTGTCCCGGCCGATGACGATCGCCACTAAATCGCCCACGTAGGTGACCTCATTCACCGGGAGCGGCCAGAAGACAGGACGCTTGGTCTCCCCAGCAAGGCGCGGAATCGAAAGATCGCTCAGTACGGGTCCCAAGTGCTCGAGTTCCTTACCGGTCTTGACGTCGATGATCCCCGCCATGGCCAGAGCCCGCGATGCGTCGATGTGAATGATTCCGGCATTCGCGTGTGGGCTGCGCACGAATGCAGCGATGAGCATGCGCGGGAGCGTCATGTCGGCGACGTAACGGCCGTCGCCAATCAGTAGCCGATGATCTTCCTTGCGCCTGATCGAGCGGCCGACCCAATTCTGTTCTTGCGTATTCACGTACGGCCCACTAGCAGGGAAACCACGCCGCCCGTTCGGCGTCGTCCATCTGCGCGAGCACCTCGATCGCCTGCTGCGCGGCCTCGATGATGTGAACGTATCCGGTACAACGACACAGCACGCCGCCGATCGCCTCCCTGATGGCCTCCGCCGACGCATCACAACCGGGATCCTTGAGATAATCGTACAGCGTCATAAGAAAACCCGGGGTGCAATACCCGCACTGCAAACCATGCCGGTCCGTGAAAGCCTGCTGCAGGGGGTGCAGGGTATCGCTCCGTGCGAGGCCTTCTATCGTCGTGATATCGGCGCCCTCGGCCTGTACCGCGAACATGAGGCAGGATTTGCACGCCGCGCCGTCGACGAGCACGGTGCAGGCTCCGCAGCGACCCTCGAATCCGCAGCCGACATGCGTACCGGTGACGCCGGCGACCTCTCGTATGAAATCGACGAGTAACAGGCGGTGTTCGACAGTTGCATCGACTTTTTCACCGTTAATGTTGATGCCGATCTCCCGTTTCACGCCCTCACCCCGCTCGCTGAACGGCGTTAGCGATGGCCTTAGGCGTCATCACCCGGATCAACTGCGTGCGATAGGTGGACGACGCGAGCTCGTCACTCTGTGTTGCCACGCGATCCGCGGCGAGCTCGCTTAGGTTGGGCAGGTCGAATCGATCGACAGGCCTGCCGAGAAGCGCGGCCTCGATTTCGCCTACGCGAACGGGTTTGGGCAGGACTCCGGTCACGACCACGCGGGCTTCAACGCACGCGCCCTTGGCGTCGATTACGATCCGGGCCGTCACGCCGAGTGTTGCACGGTCCTGGGCGACCCGCCCGTGTTTCAAATAGCAGCTGCCGCTTCGGTGTCGGGATAGGGCGATATCCATGAACGAAACGATTTCATCGGTGGCCAAACCGCATTCGCGCGGCCCGGTCACAAAGGACTCTACCGGTTCCGAGCGCAATCCTCCGGCGGCGCCCACGATCCCGAGCCGGGCATCCAATGCAATAGCAGGACCCAGCATGTCGGCTGTGTGATCGGCATTGACGATGTTGCCGAGGAGGGTGCCCCGGTTACGAACCTGCCGATCGCCGATCGCCAGGGCGGCTTCCGCGAAGGCCGTGCAGTGCGCATGAAGTGAAGCATCCGACGCCACCGCGCGATGTCTCACGAGAGCACCAATGCGCAGTCGCTCACCGTCGATTTCGATCGCGGTGAAATCGGTGATCCCGTTGAGGTCGATCAAGGTCCGGGGCTTGACTTCGCGGGCCCTCATCTGCGGGACCAGGCTCTGCCCGCCAGCGATGAGTCTCGCTCCGTTCGAGTGTTTGGCGAGCAGCTCGAGCGCTTCCGACAAGTCTATCGGCGCATAGAAATTTTCGATCGGCTCCGGATACATTGCACCCCCGTCATGCAATGGCGGCAGCGGCTTAGTCTACAACGAACGCCCGGCGCACGAACCTGCATACGGAAAATCGATCCGGAGCGCGTGGCTGGTGGCGCCCGACGCGTCTAGCGAACCAGCCTCGCCCGACACCATTAAGCCGATGCCCGGGACGATCTGCGAAGATCCTCCAGCACGTGTCCCGTCATGCGGCAGATCTGTTTGAATGTTTTAAAGCTCGTGTCGCCGGACTGAATCTTTTGGGAAGGCCGGCAGGCCATCACGATTCCAAGCACCTTGTGGCCAACGAACACCGAATACAGGCAGGCCTTGTGGCTTCCGATCAATCGTCTGAGCTTCGCCTCTAGCATGCCGGCGAGCCGCGGATTCGCGGCGGCATCCAATTCTAGCGCAGCCTCTTTACGCAGCAGCTTTTTGAGCAGGGGATTATCGGCCGGCGAAAGCCGCATATCGACATAGGCTTCGGGGAGCCCGGCGCCTTCGTTGATACGCAGGACCAGGGTGCCCGAGCGTTTGTCGTGGACCAACAGGGCTCCCAGCCGGTAACCCGTACAACGGCAGATCGACTGGAACGTGAGGCTTAGCACCTCCCCGCTCAAGCGGCTGCGTTTGATTGTCACGGCAAGCTTATCCAAGACTTCTTCGACCCGGGCACCGCCGGCACGTGGATTATTTACAGGACGCGCAAGCTTGATCGAGGGCTTGGCCGCGGCGGGTTTCGCCGCATGCGGTGGTAGTCCCGGTGACATCAGGTGTATCGCCACGGGACGGCAGCGAAAATGCATCGCTTCACGCGCGGTGGTAACCGCCGTCCGCTTGATGATGCGTTCGATCGTAGCGGGTTGCCGTGCAAAGCACGCCGCGATTTCCCCGAAGAGCGGCGCTAGGCGCTCCTCGTTCCAGCACTCGGAAACCGTGTGCGTCACCCGGGCGCCGTAATCCATGCATTTGCGGGCCGTCGATGCGGCGCCGTCGACCCGGACCAGCGGCGGTAGTGATGCCAAAACGCGCTCGTGACCGGGGTGCGCGAAACCGGGAAAGGACCGCTCCTTGAGGACGTTCAGATATTCAGAAGCTTGCTCCGCCAGAGCGGCGGCCATGACTTCGCTGCTGTTGATCTCCGGTGTGAGTTCCGCCAGCGCCCGCGCCTGACGGGCGGCGTGGTGGCCGCGTGCGAGGATCTCGACCAAGCCTTGGGTATCACTGCCCACGCTGAACGCTTCGAGTCGCGGCAGCGCGGTGAAACGTTTGTTGAACGCTGCGACGCCGAGGACCAGGATGGCATGCTGTATCAGTGCGGCCGGTGGGCGATTCGCCCGTTCGAGGTGCTCGTTGGCGGGGAGAAACAGATTGAGCGTCAGCGAGGGGTCCGATTCGACACGTTGGATCAGGTACGCCATCGAAGTAGGCGCCTGGTGTCTGAGATCTTTCAGACGTTCGACGGTATGACCGAAGACGGGCACGGCGGCTTGATTCGCCCCGCTTGGAAGCGGTTTTCGATCCGCTGCGGCCGAGCTGTTCATTGCCTGACAAACGATTGATCGACGGGTGCGTAGGGCATGGGAGGATATCGGCCCAGTTCTAAATCCCTTGAGCCAAACGGCGAGCGGGAATGATGAATCGGTTCGGTCACGCCGCCGGGGTGGTGGTATCACCGCCCGGATTGCCTTACTTCAGCGCAATCGAGGTGTTCAATCCGCCCGAATGGGTGCGTTCTCTCCGGACTCGGCAATGTTCACGAACGAGATCCGGGTAGCGAATAAAAGCTTGTCGTGCTCAGCGATACGTCGCTCGCCATAGACGCCAACCTCGTATTCGACGGAGCTGGTTCCCAATCGGGCCTGTTCGACCAGGAACCGCAGTATCTGCCCGCACTTGATCGGGTGCTTGAACTCGACGTTGTCCATCGCAATGGTTACGAACTGGTGAGTCGGAAACTCGATGTTCACCGTGATGTAGGCGAATTCGTCGATCCACTTCAACAGG